>JAKAFO010000115.1 GCA_021819735.1 Deltaproteobacteria bacterium | reverse complement strand
TTGCAGCAACTGGACCCCATCTATGTGGATGTGGTTCAATCCTCGTCCGAATTGCTGCGGCTGCGGCGCGCCCTGGAGGCCGGCCGGCTGCGCAGCGAAGGCGATCACAGCAGCAAAGTGCGTATTTTTCTCGAAGACGGTACGCCCTATCCATTGGAGGGTGCTCTGCAATTCGCCGATGTCTCCGTGGACCCGACCACCGGCTCTTTTTCACAGCGTATCGTGGTGCCCAATCCCCGGCATCTGCTGCTGCCCGGCATGTTCGTGCGCGCCGTGGTCAAGGAAGGCACCGCCCAGCAAGCCATTCTGGTGCCCCAGCAGGGCGTCAGCCGCAATTCGAAAGGCCAGGCGGTCGCCCTGGTGGTGGACGATAAAGATACCGTCCAGCAGCGGATTTTGACCATCGACCGCGCCGTGGACGACGAGTGGCTGGTCTCCGAGGGCCTTTCGGTCGGCGATCGCTTGATTCTGGAAGGCATGCTCAAGGTTCGGCCGGGGAATAGCGTCAAAACCGTTCCCCTGGAAAGCGCCACAGCCACTGGCAAAACCGGTAAGGAACCCGCCGGCACCGCCGCATCGCAGAAATAACGGAGAAGACCATGCTGTCGAAATTCTTCCTGGACCGCCCGGTCTTTGCCTGGGTGATCGCCATCATCATGATGCTGGCCGGTGGCTTGGCCATCTATAATCTGCCGATTTCGCAATATCCACCCATCGCCCCCCCCTCCATCGCCATCGACGCCTTTTATCCCGGCGCCTCGGCCGAGACAGTGGAAAACAGCGTGGTGCAGATCATCGAGCAGAAGATGACCGGCTTCGACAAGCTGCTCTACATGACTGCCAGCAGCGATGCTTCCGGCTCAGGCCGCATCGAGTTGACCTTCGCGCCGGGCACCGATCCGGATCTGGCCTGGTCCCAGGTGCAGAACAAGCTGCAATTGGCCATGGCCAGCCTGCCGGACGTGATCCAGCGCCAGGGCGTCAAGGTGAGCAAGTCGACGCGCAACTGGCTGATCATCGTCGGACTGGTCTCCGAGGACGGCAGCATGAACGGCAGTGACCTGCGGGACTACGCCCAGTCCAATATCGAAAAGGTGCTGGCCCGGGTGCCGGGCGTGGGCGAAGTGGAGAGCTTCGGTTCGCAGTACGCCATGCGGGTTTGGCTCGACCCGGTGAAGCTGACCGATTATCAGTTGACCATCGAAGATGTCATCGCCGGCTTGCGGGCCTACAACGTGGAGATCTCCGCGGGCCAATTCGGAGGCGCGCCGGCCGTGCCCGGCCAGCGGCTCAATGCCTCCATCATCGTCCAGAACATGCTCAAGACCCCCGAGGAGTTCGCCGCCATTCCCCTGCGCATCGGTGCCGACGGCGCCATCGTGCGCGTGCGGGATGTGGGCCGCACCGAGCTGGGCACCGAACGCTACGAGATGAATTCGCTGTACAACGGCAAACCCGCGGCGGCCCTGGCAGTACGGCAAGCCGCCGGCGCCAACGCCCTGGATACCGCCGATGGCGTGCGCGCCAAGATGGCAGAACTTTCCAAGTACTTCCCGCCGGGCATGAAGGTGATCTATCCCTATGACACCACGCCTTTCGTGAAGGTGGCCATCGAGGAGGTGGTCAAGACCTTGTTCGAGGCGATCCTGCTGGTCTTCCTGGTGATGTTTCTTTTCCTGGGCAACATTCGGGCCACGCTGATCCCCACCCTGGCGGTGCCGGTGGTGATCCTGGGCACCTTCGCCGTGCTGGGATTCTTCGGCTTTTCCATCAACATGTTGACCATGTTCGCCATGGTACTGGCCATCGGTCTGCTGGTGGACGACGCCATCGTGGTGGTGGAGAACGTCGAGCGCATCATGCACGAAGAGCATCTCGGTCCCAAGGAAGCCACGCGCAAATCCATGGAAGAGATCACCAGCGCCTTGATCGGCATCGGCCTGGTGCTGGCCGCCGTGTTCGGACCCATGGCCTTTTTCGGCGGCTCCACGGGTGTTATCTACCGACAGTTCTCCGTGACCGTGATCGCGGCCATGCTGCTGTCGGTGGTGGTGGCCTTGATCCTGACCCCGGTGCTGTGCGCCTCGCTCCTCAGGCCGGTCGATCAGCGGCTGGCATCCACCCGGCGCGACCTGCCCATCTTCAGGCCCTTGCTGCATGGATTCAACCTTTTTTTTACCTGGTTCAACCGCGGCTTCAACGGGTTGCGGGACAAGTACCAGGGCATCGTGAGCCACATGCTGGGACGTAAGCTGCGCTACCTTTTGATCTATGTATTGATCGTGGCGGGCATGGTCTATCTGTTCCAGCGCATGCCCACGGCTTACCTGCCCGATGAGGATCAAGGCATCATGTTCATCCAGGCCCTGCTGCCAGCCGGTTCCACCATGGAACAGACTGAGCTGGTCATGAACGAGGTGCGCGATTATTTCATGAACGATGAAAAAGAAACCGTCTCCTCGATCATGACCATTGCCGGCCGCAGTTTCGCGGGGGCCGGCCAGAACGCCGGGTTGGCTTTCGTGCGCCTGAAGGATTGGGATTTGCGCCAGCGGCCGGATCTGAAAGTAAAGGCCCTGGCCAACCGCGCCATGGGGCGCTTTGGCCGCATCCGCAATGCCCGGGTCTTTGCTTTTCCGCCACCGGCGGTCAACGAATTGGGAACTTCCACCGGATTCGATTTCCAGTTGCAGGATCGCGGCGGCATGGGTCACGCGGCACTCATGGAGGCCCGCGGCAAGCTGCTTGGCATGGTGGCCAAGGATGAGCGCTTGACCAAAGTGCGGCCCAACGGCCTGGATGATGTGCCCCAGTACCGCGTCGATGTGGATTGGGAGAGGGCCGGCGCCCTGGGGGTGCCCATCAATTCCATTCACAACACCATCTCGGCGGCCTTCGGCGGCGCTTATGTCAACGACTTCATCCAGGGCGGGCGGGTCAAACGCGTCTATGTGCAGGCCGATGCGGCGCATCGCATGCAGCCCTACGACTTGGAACGGCTCTACGTGCGTAACAACGCCGGCAGCATGACGCCCTTTACCGCCTTCGCTTCCGGACACTGGACCTATGGCTCGCCGCGTTTGGAACGCTTCAATGCCTTCCCGTCGATCAACATCCTGGGTGAGGCACCGCAAGGCCGCAGTTCCGGCGAGGCCATGCAGGCCATGGAGGAGATCGCCGCCAAGCTGCCTGCCGGCACCGGGTTCGACTGGAGCGGTATCTCTTTCCAGGAGCGCATGGCCAAGTCTCAGACCGGCCTGCTGTATACTTTTTCGGTGATCGTGATCTTCTTGTGCCTGGCCGCGTTGTACGAGAGCTGGACCGTGCCCATTTCGATTCTGCTGGCCCTGCCCTTGGGCGTGGTGGGCGGCGTGGCGGCCTCCATGCTGAGGGGATTTCCCAACGATGTCTACTTTCAGATCGGCTTGCTCACGGTTCTGGGGCTGACCACCAAAAACGCGATTCTGATCGTGCAATTCGCCATGGGCAAGATGACCGAGGGCATCGGGTTGGTCGAGGCCACCCTGGAAGGCGCCAAATTGCGGCTGCGGCCCATTGTCATGACCTCCATGGCGTTCGGTTTCGGCGTGTTGCCCCTGGCCATGGCCGGCGGCGCGGGCGCGGGTGCCCAGACCGCCATCGGCACCGGCGTACTGGGCGGCATGGCCACCGCCACTTTTATCGCCATATTCTTCATTCCTCTCTTTTTCGTGATGGTGGTGCAGATGTTTGCAAGGAAGAGAAAATAAATCGTCTCCCACGCTTATTTTGTGCTTGCGCGCCCATTCTTATTACAGGTAATATAGCACCCAAGTTAGGCGCTATCTCGTACCGATTTCCGCATCCCCCGCAGTAAAAAAACCAGGCCATCGCTTACCCCCTTGGGGGGTCAGGCACCATCACTGCATCGAGAGGAGGAGTACTATGCGAAAAAGAAACTTTCTATTTTATGCGTTGATCGTTTTTGGGGTGTGTTGCATGTCCATGGGTTGCGATTCCGGCAGCAGCAGTAGCAGCTCCGGCGGCAGCTCCGGCGGCTGTGACACTTCCAGCAGCAGTTCCGGCAGCAGTTCGAGCAGTTCGAGCAGTTCCAGCAGCAGTTCCGGCAGCGGATCGATCACCGGAGGGACCTGCACCTCCACGGGCAATGTCGTCATTACCGATACCATTCGGGTGACCAGCGGCACTTACGACGGACAGTGCAAGACCTTTATCCCCAGCGGAATGGGCGACGGCGGTCAGAGCGAGGATCAAAAGCCGGTATTCCGCGTCGAAAACGGCGCCACGCTGAAAAATGTCATCATCGGAACCCCCGGTGTGGACGGCATCCACCTCTATAATGGGGCCACCCTGGACAACGTTACCTTTAAAGATGTGGGCGAAGACGCCGTCACGATCAAATCGTCGGGCACCTACACCGTTCGCAACATCGAAGGCTATGCTTCCGAAGATAAATTCTTCCAGGTCAATGCCGCCAGTACGCTCAATGTTACGAATTGTATCATCCACGATGCCGGCAAAGCCCTGCGCCAAAACGGCGATACCACCTTTAAAATCGTCGTGACCTTCGACAGGTGCGATATCGCGGACATGAATGAAGGCATCTTCCGGAGCGACAGCAGCAGCAGTACCGCCAGGATCACCAACAGCCGTCTGCACAATGCCGGCGATATCTGCATCGGCAATTGGGCCAGTTGTACTTCCAGCGGAATTACCTATTACTAAACGCAAACGTGCCGACCATGTCTTTTGAAGTTCCCCGGAAGCCTGGGTCGGTTCGATAACCGGATTTTCGCCTTTCAGGGGATGACGCCGACGGACCCCCGTGGATCTCCACGGGGGTCCGAAACGTTTCAGGCCCGGCAGCCATGATTTTCTTCCGCCATGGCACACTGTCGTAACGCGTCAAAGTGTAAAGTGGCACACCCTTTCAAGGCCGCGCCGAAGCGCTCCGCAATAAAGATACAGTTCAAATTCTTCCCATCACAGCACTCTTTGCCTGCCGGTTGCCCACAGGCACAGGTTTTGCGTAGCGGATGCGTGCCGGCATGCAACCTCATGGTCTATGCTTGGCGGAAAGTGTTTCCACCACTGATGAAAGGATGGGCTTGAGATGAAAGGCAAGAAAATCTTTAACCGCTTGGGTGTGCTTTGTGTTGGGTGGCTTATGATCTTCGCCGCTCTCGGGGTGTTGGGGGCTTGCGACGATCCGGTCCCGGACGACGATGCCGTGCTGGACACCCAGACGATGATCCCGCACGCCTCCTGGGATTGCGGCCTGCCGAAGGGGATTCCCGCGCCGGCCAACGGACAATTGGTTTTCGAAGCCAACATGACGCTGGGCCAGATTTACGATATGGGCCAAACCCAATTCGGCCGGCGCCATTTGATCGAAATCAAGGGTGGCACGGTGAGCGGGCCGGATATCGACGCCCAAATCATGACCGGCGGCTTGGATTTTCAACTGACGCTGGCCAACGGTGCGCTCGAAATCGAGCAGATCATGGTTCTGAAAACGGACGATGGGAAGTATATCTATTTCCGCAATGCCGGGACCGGGACCGGACAGAGCGAAGTGCGCGTCGTTCCCGATTTCGAGGCCGCCAATTCCGGTGATTATGCCTGGCTCAACACCGGCTCGTTTGCCGGCGTTCGTGTTCTCGATATGACGAAGAAAACGCTCAAAGTCACCATTTATGACGTGGGCAACATCACCATCCAGCCTAATGCCGCCAATGCCATCCGCGTCACCCAGCCCAGCGGCGTGCCCGATCAGAGCTGGGAGTGCCGGGCGGCTTCGGCCTCCGAAACGCAAGGCGCCGAATTGTATAGAGAGGCGGTGGGTATCGGCTCCGGTCTATCGGTGGGTTCGAGCAAGCGCGGGCGTCGAAATATCATTCCCATCACGGGCGGCACGGCCACCGGGAAAATCGCCGGCAAAGTACTGGCCGGCGGGGCCGATTTCCAAATCCTCTCCTCGCCCATGTCGCTGGACGCACGCTATACCATCCAGACCAACGATGGGGAGTTGATCATCGTTCGGAATTGCGGGCCCACCAGTTCCATGGTGCCGGTCTTCGAAACCCGCGCCGGCGGCAAATACGGGTATCTCAACGATGCGTTGTGGCTCAGTTCCGCGCCCAGCATCGGCGCAAGCTCCGTCAGCCTCACCATTTACGAGAGCAACGGGGGCTCCGGCAGCAGTTCCAGCAGCAGTTCGAGCAGCGGCGGCTGCAATTAGTCTTCTTGGAATGGGGTTAATGGTCGCGTAGTTCTACTCGGGGATACATGGGGTATTTCGAGGATCGAACGAACCGGCTGAGTCTAATGCGGATCAAAAAGGAGGATATAATGAAAAAGATTGGTTTGGTCATGGCGTTATGCGCGCTGGGTTTGGTATTTGCCATAATGAATTGCACCCCGGCAGACGACGATGTGAATAACCAAGTGGTCATGGTGGGGGATTCGATCTTCGCTTTGTCCGGTGAAATCGCTAATGAATTGGAACGGTTGTCGGGCGAAACGTATCGCGCTTACTACGTCAGCGGTGCCGAGATGGAAGGTGGTTTCGTCAAAACCATTCCCACACAATACGCCGATGCGGTGCGGGCGGACAGCAATATCCGCACCGTCATCATGGACGGCGGCGGCAATGACATTCAGATCGGTGCCAGCTCCTCATGCACCAACGGCTCGGTCACGACCGCCTGCAAAAACGCGCTGGCCCCGGCCTTGACCGCGGCGGAGAATCTATTCAAACAGATGCGCGCGGGCGGCGTTCAGAATATTGTTTACATGAACTATTTTTACATTATGGATAGCAACAGCAAGCCGGCCTTTAACTGGATGCATGACGAGATGGCCAAGCTCGTGCAAAAATACAATGGCTTGATTGTCGATCCCATGCCCTATATGAAGGATTCCCTGATCGGCTCCGACAATATTCATCCGACCGATGAGGGCTCCCGCATGTTGGCGAACCTGATCTGGGATGCGATGAAGGCCAATTGCATCGAACAGGCGAGCGGGTGCACTCCCGGTTCGAGCAGCTCGAGCTCCAGCAGCTCGAGTTCAAGCTCGAGCAGTTCGAGTTCGGGGGGATGCAGGTAAAAAATGTTCGGCCGGAGAAGGAACTATACGGCCGGCAGTGAAAAGGGATGGCGCCGCTCACACGCGGCGCCATCTCCAATTGCGGGTTTCGAATGGGAGACGTCGAACACAATCTGGACCGGTACCTGGCTGCCGAGCAACGGCTCAACACGTTTTTCGCGGCCCTGGACTACTGCTTTCCCCGGTGCATCGCCGTGGAGAAGCGCAAAAACGGCGGTCAGCCTGTGGCCGCCTGCTGCCAGAACAAGTACTACGCCATCTGCGATCTGACGCATCCGGCCTTCGAACGGCTGCGGCAGGAACGGGAGAAGCGTTTCGGAAGGCCGGAGGATCATGTCTGGGCCGACCCGGTCTCTCCCTGTTCGTACCACAACCCCCACCATGGATGCCTGCTGGCAACCCACAAGAGCCCCATCTGTCTGGCCTTTCTATGCCGGGAGGGCATCGATCACCTGCGCTCCCGGTATGGCATCTACACTTACGACTACCTGGGGTTTTACTACGCCCTGGAGTGGATTCTCACCGGCGACCTGCCGGAGAAGGACTATGCGGAGTTCATGGCGAGCGTCGCGGCCATGATCGCCAGGGTGAAGCAAACGGATGGCGCGCCGCATTAATGCCCCAGGGTCCGTCCCAGATCCTGCATGGCATCCACCACCATGCCCGTGCCCGTGGCGATCAGGAGGATGTCCTGGGCCACGCGTACGAATTTATACCCGGCCGGCGGCACGCCCAGGTGGACGGAAACCTGGGCCGGCAGGTCATGATAAATGACATCGCTGGGCAGGGGTTGATGGAGCTTCCATTTTTTAGCCTGGCCGGGCGGTTGACATCCATTTCCCTTCTTGGCCAATCCGGGAGGGCATTTGCCGGCCTGGAACTGCTCTGCGTAGTATCGATCGATGGGGCCGCGATCCTTCCCCATGAAATAGGCCTCATACCCGCCGCTTCCGCCAGAACCTGAATGGCCTTTGCCCTTTTGTCCGCCGTCCTGGGGACTTGAATACTCTTTTTTGCTCCCATGCTTGTTGCCCTTACCGTTCCCGGATGGCTTTTCGGCCAGGGCCGGACCGGCCGCCCACATCACAAAAGCAAATAACGTCAGGACAAAACCCAATAATCCAAAGATACGTTTCATGCCGCCTCCATCAATTTATCCGGATCTAATCGCCTGCCTCCGTGCCAAGCAAGGAGGCGCAGTTTCTCACATCAGGGCAATCGTGCATGGATTGATCCGTTTTATCAAGGTTTTTTATGCTCGCCGGCCCTTGCCTGACCGCACGCCCGATGGTATTGGGGAAGCGGACGAACCAAATTGCTTGGACAAAGGATAGCCTTGAATGGATCTGCCCGATACATTGGACGACGCTTTGCTGGCCTTGCGCCATGGGCTGGCCCAGATGGCCCGCTGGGGTTGTCGGGGGTTCGATTGCTCCGAGCAGACCCTACGGACGCTCGCGTCTTGGGACCGGCCGCCATTGAGCGCGCAGACCGTTCAGCCCCAGGAGCAGGAGCGCCTGGAGGATATCCGCAACGACCTGGGCGATTGCCGGCGCTGCTTTCTGGCCGCCGGCCGCACCCATCTTGTTTTCGGCGAAGGTCACGCCCAGGCCGAACTGGTGTTCGTGGGCGAGGGGCCCGGCTTCGAAGAGGACCGCAGCGGCCGGCCCTTCGTGGGCCCGGCCGGTCAGTTGCTGGCCCGCATCATCGAAGCCATGCACCTTTCGAGGGACCAGGTCTACATCTGCAACGTGGTCAAGTGCCGGCCGCCCGAGAACCGCAATCCGTTGCCCGCAGAGATCGGCGCCTGCCGTCCGTTTTTGGAACGGCAACTTTCCGCCATCCGGCCCAAGGCGATCTGCGCCCTGGGCGCCGTGGCGACCCGAACCCTGCTGGACACCGATGCCCCCATCTCCGCTCTGCGAGGCCGCTTTCACGACTATCGCGGCATCAAAGTGATGCCCACCTTCCATCCTTCCTACCTGCTGCGCAATCCGGAGCAGAAGCGCGTGGTTTGGGAAGACGTAAAAAAGATCATGGCATTATTGCGCATCCCGCTTTAGAATAAGCGTGAACTGAGCGAACAGGCGGATGGAAACGGGGAGATGCCATGCGACGTTTGATCTTCTGGTTGTTGGCGTTGGTAATGATGGGGCCCTCTGTGGTCATGGCGGAAGAGCCGGAGAAACCGGCGCCGGTCATCATGACCGTGACCGTGGCCGATCCCATCGGCCCGGGCGTGGCCGAGTTTCTGGAAGATGCCCTGGAAAAGGCCTCCCGGGAGCGGGCGGCCTGCCTGGTCATCCTGCTCGACACCCCCGGGGGCTCGGTCGAATCGATGCGCAAGATCGTCCAGGCCATCTACGCCAGCGATGTGCCGGTGGTGGTCTATGTATCGCCCAGCGGGGCCCGGGCCGCCTCAGCCGGCGTGATGATCACCATGGCCGCCGATATCGCCGCCATGACGCCGGGCACCAACATCGGCGCAGCCCATCCCGTAGGGGCCGGCGGCAATGATCTGGATAAATCCATGACCGAAAAGGTGCTCAACGATATGGTGGCCTTCACCAAGGGGATTGCCCAGCGCCGGGGCCGCAACGCGGAATGGGCCGAGAAAGCGGTGCGCGAGAGCGTATCGATCACCGCCGACGAGGCGCTGAAGAACAACGTCATCGACCTGGTGGCCAAGGATCTGGACGACCTTATTTCCCAGATCAAGGGGCGCAAGATCCAGGGCAAGGGCAAGCTGGATCTGGACAACGCCCGCATCGAGGAGATCGTGCCCAACCTGCGCACCAAGATCCTCAAGCTCATCAGCGATCCCAATATCGCCTACATCCTGTTCATGATCGGGCTGGCCGGGCTCTACTTCGAGCTGTCCAACCCCGGCGCCATATTTCCCGGTGTCATCGGCGCCATCGCCCTGATTCTGGCTTTCTTCTCCTTTCAGACCCTGCCGGTGAACATCGCCGGCATCTTGCTGATCCTGCTCTCGGTCGTCTTCTTCATCCTGGAAATCAAGGTGACCAGCTTCGGCATGCTCAGCGTGGCCGGGGTGGTCAGCATGGTGCTGGGCTCCCTGATGCTGTTCAAGGGGGCCGGGCCGGAATTCCAGGTGGCCTGGCGGGTGATGATTCCCACCGTGACGGTGATTTCGGGCTTTTTCGTCGGCGTGGTGACGCTGGTGGTGCGGGCATACGTGCATCGGCCCTTTACCGGTTCCGAAGGGCTGGTGGGCGAGATCGGCGTGGTCAAGCAGTCCCTTGGCTCGGAAGGCAAGGTGCTGGTCCACGGCGAACTGTGGCAGGCCCGTTTCAGCGAACCGTGCGCCGAGGGCGCCAAGGTGGCGGTCGAGCGCGTGGACGGGCTGGTGGTGGTCGTTAAACCATTAAATCAATAGAGGGAGGCTTCAATGTTTGCTGCACCCATGGTCGCCATTGTCATGCTGGTTCTTCTTTTTTTGTATTCGGCCATCAAGATTCTCAACGAATATGAGCGCGGCGTGATCTTCCGCCTGGGCCGGGTGATCGATGCCAAGGGGCCCGGCCTGATTCTCCTGATCCCCGTCATCGATCGCATGGTCAAGGTGAGCATGCGCCTGGTGGTCATGGACGTGGACCCCCAGGACGTGATCACCCGGGACAACGTCTCGGTCAAGGTCAATGCGGTGATCTATTTCAGGGTCATCAACGCGGTCAAGGCCATCGTGGAGGTGGAAAATTTCGCTTACGCCATGTCCCAGTTGGCCCAGACCACCCTGCGCAGCGTCTGCGGCCAGGCCGAACTGGACGAACTGCTCGCTGCCCGGGAGAAGATCAACGCCCAGTTGCAGGAGATTTTAGACACGCATACCGATCCATGGGGCATCAAGGTGGCCCAAGTGGAGTTGAAGCACATCGACCTGCCGGTGGAGATGCAGCGCGCCATGGCCAAGCAGGCCGAAGCCGAGCGCGAGCGGCGGGCCAAGGTGATCAACGCCGAAGGCGAATTCCAGGCCTCCACCCGACTGGCCGAGGCCGCCGCGATCATCTCCGAGCACCCCATGGCCCTGCAACTGCGCTATTTGCAGACCATGCGCGAGATGGCCTCCGAGCACAACTCGACCACCTTCTTCCCGCTGCCCATCGACCTGTTCAGCACCCTCTTGGGCAAGGGCAAGGCGTAGCGCGCAGGGGCGGCCAGAATCGTCATCGCGCGATTGTTGACAATTCAGAGCCGAATGGGTTAGTTAAACCACTTTTCAAAGGGAACTTTGGCGGAGGCCCGCGGGGCCTCCGCTGCTGCTTTTAACCACCGACCGGAAAGGAGACGGGGAACACATGGGCAAGGAAAAAAAGGCCGAAAAGGAAAAGCCGATCGAGAAGATGACCGTTAAAGAGTTGCGCGAAATCGGCAAGACGATCGAGGGGATTGTCGGCGTGCACGGCATGAACAAACCGGAGCTGATCACCGAGATCAAGAAGGCGCGCGGGATCAAGGAAGCCCCCAAGGCCAAAGGCACCACCACCAAGGAGATCAAGGCCAAGATCAAGGCTGTCAAGACCCAACGCCAGCAAGCCTTGGAGGCCAAGGACAGCATCAAGGCGACCCGTTATCGCAAGCAGATTGCGCGCTTGAAGAAGAAGACCCGTAAAGCGGCTTAACCGGTTCCCCGATCCGACACGATGCCACCGGCATTGACCCAAGGGGGCTTGAGATCCGATGGAGACCGATTCCCTGCTTGAGCGCATCCATGGGTTCCTGCAAAGCCTGGCGGCCGAAAAAGGCTACTCGGCCCATACGCTGCGGGCTTACCGCAACGATCTGGTCGAGTTGACCGCTTTTGTCGCCGGCCATCCCGAGTGGGCCCGGGAAGAAATGCATCGCCTGACGGAAGTGCGCGTGGCGCAGGTGGATGCCCTGACGATCCGCGGCTATCTGGGTTACCTGCACGGCCGTAACCGCAAGAGTTCCATTGCGCGCAAGCTGGCCGCGATCCGCTCGTTCTTCCGTTACTTGCGCAAGTTGCACCTGGTGGAAGAGAACCCGGCCGAGGCGGTTCGTACGCCCAAGCAGGCCAAGCCGCTGCCGGTCTATCTTTCGGTGGACGAGATGTTCCGCATGCTGGACAACGTGCCGGCCGAGGGGGTTCTGGGATTGCGCGACAAGGCAATCCTGGAGACCCTCTATTCGGGTGGCGTGCGGGTTTCGGAACTGGCCGGCTTGGACATGGAGGATCTGGACTTGCGCAACGGGCTGATCCGCGTGCTGGGCAAGGGCCACAAGGAACGCATCGTGCCCATCGGCGCAAAGGCCCAGGCGGCCATTGCGGCCTACCGCGAAGCCTTGGGACTTCAAGTGGGCCAGGGGGTGCCGGGAAATGGCGCCGTTTTTCTCAACAAGAACCTGGGGCGCCTGACAACCCGCTCCATCGCCCGGGTGGTGGACAAGTTTGCCCGGGCCTGCGGTCTGGCGGTTCCGGTATCGCCCCATGCCCTGCGGCATTCGTATGCCACCCATCTGCTGGATGCCGGCGCCGATCTGCGGGCGGTGCAGGAGCTGCTCGGTCACCGCAGCCTCTCCACCACCCAGCGTTATACCCATGTGAGCATCGACCGCTTGATGGAGACTTACGACAAGGCCCATCCGCGGCGTTGACCCTGAAAGAAGAAAGCAATAATCATGGAGAACACCCAATCGAAGAGCGTTGCCGAGATTTTGATCGAGGCCTTGCCGTACATCCGGCGCTTCACGGGCATGACCATTGTCATCAAGTATGGCGGCCATGCCATGGAAGACGAGCAGTTGAAGGAAGACTTCGCCCGGGATGTCTCCCTGCTCAAGTTCATCGGCATGCATCCGGTGGTGGTGCACGGCGGCGGCCCGCAAATCAACTCCGTGCTGAGCCAGATGGGCATCCGGCCCAAGTTCGTGCGCGGCATGCGCATGACCGACGGCCCCACCATGGATGTGGTGGAGATGGTGCTGGGCGGCAAGCTGAATAAATCCATCGTGACCCAGATCAACCAGCAGGGGGTACGCGCCGTGGGATTGAGCGGCAAGGACGGCGGGCTGATCCAGGCCACCAAGATGCAGATCGTCTTGCAGGAAGATGCCAGCAAGCCGCCCGAGATCATCGATCCGGGCATGGTGGGCCAGGTGACGGCCGTCAATCCGGCCATCATCCACACCCTGACCAAGGATGGGTTTATTCCCATCATCGCGCCCATCGGCGTGGGCGAGGCCGGCGAGACCTACAACATCAACGCCGACCTGGTGGCCAGCCATGTTGCCATGGCGCTGCACGCCGGGCGGTTGATCCTGATGACCGACGTGGACGGCGTGCTGGATGAACAGGGAAACCTGATCTCTTCCATCGACATGGAGACCGCCCAGGAGATGATCGTGCAGCAGAAGATCACCGGCGGCATGATTCCCAAGGTGGAGTGCGCCTTGGAAGCCTTGAAGGGCGGGGTCAAAAAAGTGCCCATCATCAACGGCAAGAAGCGCCACTCGATTCTGCTGGAGCTGTTCACCGACGAAGGCATCGGCACCGAAGTGACGATCCGATAAAAAAAAGAAGAGAAGACCATGGACATCAAACAAACCGCCGACAAACACATCGCCAATACGTATGCCAGATACCCCCTGGCCCTGGTCAAAGGGCAGGGATGCACGGTGTGGGACGACCAGGGCAAAACCTACACCGATTTTCTCGCCGGCATCGCCGTATGCAATTTGGGGCACGCCCATCCCCAACTGGTTGAAGCGCTGGCCGAGCAGGCCCGCGTGCTGTGGCATGTCTCCAATCTCTTTTACACGCAGCCCCAGACCGAGTTGGCCGAATGGCTGACGGCCCACAGTTTCGCCGACCGGGTCTTCTTCGGCAACAGCGGCGCCGAAGCCAACGAGGCGGCCATCAAGCTGGCGCGCAAGTACGCCAAAGACAAAGGCGA
>JAKAFO010000114.1 GCA_021819735.1 Deltaproteobacteria bacterium | reverse complement strand
GAACAACGAAAAAGGCCGCAACCAGCGGATACCCCAGGGCCCGGAGTGGATGATCGATTGGGGCAGCACGTCGGCCGCCGCCAGGGAGGGCAGCACCATGGTATAGGCCCAGACAATAAAGCCCAGGATCATCGACCAGAGCGCCGCCTTTTGCGTGCCGCCCTTCCAGAACAGGCCGCCCAGCAAAGCCGGGGCGAACTGGGCCACGGCGGCAAACGAAACCAGCCCGATGGAAACGAGGGTATAGAACTCGGCGGTCAGGTGGAAGTAGATATACCCCAGCAGGATCACCAGGATGATGGCCCCATGGCGGATGGCCACCAGCCATGAACTCAAATCGGTACGGCTGGACCATTTGAGGGCCGGGATGTGCAGCAGCAGCGGCATTAGCAGATTGTTGCTGATCATGGTGGACAGGGCGATGGTCTCCACGATTACCATGCCGGTGGCCGCCGACATGCCGCCGATGAACACCAGCAGGGTGAGGATCTTCTGGTTGTGCACCAAAGGCAGGGTCAACACGAAAGTATCGGGGTCCACGGTCTGGCCGCCGAAGTGCAGCATGCCGGCCAGGGCCACCGGCAGCACGAAGATGTTGATGGCCAGCATATATAAAGGAAAGAGCCAGATCGCTTTTTTCAGATGCTCCTCGTCCACGTTCTCGATCACCGCGATCTGGAATTGGCGCGGCAGCAAAATAATCGCCAGCATGCTCAGAAAGACATACACCGCCCAGTCGATATAAGCGTCTCCGACACGCGGGCCGAGGGTCAGCAACGAGGCCAGTTCCGGCCGGTTGTTGATCCGGCCGAAGAGATCCCCGAACCCGTCGTAAAGCACGAAGGTCACGAAGAGGCCCACGGCCAGGAAGGCCACTAGTTTGGTCAATGATTCCAGGGCAATGGCTGCCACTAGGCCCTCGTGGCGCTCGGTGACCTCCGGTTTACGGGTCCCGAAAAGGACGGCAAAAGCGGCCAGCAAAAAGGCTACATAGAACGCGGTGTCTTCGAAAAACGGCATGCGGCGGAGGCCTTCGGAAACGTAACCCGGCTCATAGCTGCGCAGGATCTGAAAGCTGGTGGAGATGGCTTTGAGTTGCAGGGAGATGTAGGGCACGATGCCCAGGACGGCGATGATCGCCACGACGCCGCCCAGCAGGATGCTCTTGCCGTAGCGCGAAGCGATGAAATCGGCGATGGAGGTGATGCGGTGCACCCGGCTGATACGCATGATTTTGCGCAACACCAGCCACCCGAGCGCCGTCATCAAGGTGGGGCCGATGTAAATGGCCAGAAAGGCCGGTCCCGAGCGCACGGCGCGCCCCACGCTGCCGTAGAACGTCCAGGCCGTGCAATAGACCGCCATGGAGAGCGCATAGACATATGGGTTGTTGATGATGCTGCGACCGGCATCGGCGCGGTGATCGCCATAGTAGGCCACGGCAAAGAGGATACCGATGTAGCAGATGGAGACGAAGATAATGGTTTCGGTGGACAGCATAACCCTCGTTCCGGTGCGCCAATGTTCTTTCTGGTCGGATGTGGTTAGGGCCTTGGTTGGCCAAACCGCTTGCGATCCCAGGCCTTATGCCGGCGGCTGGCGGAAATCGTCGCGGGCCGGCGGGGTCGCGCTGACCGCCAGGCCCACCAGCAGAATCAAGAGCGCCCATACCGAAAAAATGTAGCCGTACAGCAGCGGAATTCCAAACACCAAGAGGGAGACGTCGAACAGGGAGAGCAATGGATAGTTGAGCAGGGCGCAGCCAAGCAAACAGAGGCTCACAAGCCTTTGGGTGCGTCGCTTGCGATTGGCCATGCTTCTACCTTTCTGTGGAAAGAAATCGGCCGCCTTGCCATGAATGTCTTGAGAAAAAATGAATTGTATTCAAATTGCTTTTTTGGTAGCATCCAAATACTACTCATTTGCCTGTAATCATGACCATAATGGAATTGGCCCCGTGAGTCAACGAAACAGACAGCGGCCCCCATGCATGGGCCGCATGAATCCATAAAGGTCCCATGAATCCCAAGCGCATCCTCATTGTCGATGACGAAATCAGTATCCTGGTGCCGCTGAAGTTTCTGCTGGAAAAGAACAACTATACGGTCTTTCTGGCCCAGAGCGGTAAGGATGCCTTCGACCGTATCCATCAAAACAAGCCGGATCTCATCCTCTTGGACATCATGTTGCCGGATCTGGATGGATATGAGATTTTTCAACTGATTCGCAAGAATCCCCTGTGGGACGATATCAAGGTGATCTGCCTGACGGCCAAGAATCGCGATGTGGATGTGGCCAAAGGGTTGAATCTGGGGGTGGACGCCTATATCACCAAACCCTTCTCCAACGCCGACCTGCTTGCCAAGATCAGGCAACTGCTCCCGGAGCGCGTTGCCACCTGAGGTCTCGAAATTTGGCCGCCGCCGGGGCGGACAAAATTGGTCGATTACCGACAATTTTCGGCTTCGGTCCAGTTCGTAAGTTTGAACTCGAAAATAAGTAACAAAAGTAACAGGTAGGGTGTTTGGTACATAATGTCTGAAAGGCGGTTTAAAATTTTGAACTTTCCCCTCTAAAGCTATAATACTCATATTATCAATATATTGTATCCTGCAAAGCCTACAGCGATGGTTCAAGATAGTGAACCCCAAAATTGTCACCAGGTTGTGGTGCAGCAAAACTTTCCGGCCCAGAATCTCGGGGCAGTCATCTAAATATATGTTTTTCTATGGAAATTATTTTGAATAGATTTATTGGCGGAGGGACATGGGAATTGGCAAGTAGATTGCATTAACATAAATCGCCAAACCAATAGTTTTTTCATCTGTTCTCCTCCTTAACGGCTAAGTGCTGCCAAACACTTAGCCGTTACCTTTTTTTAAGGGTTCGTCGCTGATTTTGGTGCCCCTTGCGTGTCGCTTGCCCCGCCTTTGGCTTTTCGGTTGTCATTTCTCTCCATCGAAAGTAAAAGAGCCCAATCTCGAAAGATAACAATACCGAACGCTCAACTTTTCAATGGCCGCTGGCCGGCCCGGACAAAAGGAGCAGAATGCGCAAACTGATCGCATGCCTGTGGGCGGGCTTGATCATGGTCGGTCCGGCATGGGCACAGGATAGCTTGCAGGTTCAAGCGGCGCGCAAACAGGTGGTTCTCAGCGGCTATACCCGCAGCCGCGCTGTCCAGACCCTGGCCTGTGAAGTGGCCGGCAAGGTGACGCAGGTCAATTACGACGTGGGCCAGGTAATGGGCGAGAAGCCCTTTCTGGAAATCGACCCCACCTTCGTGGACTTTCAAATCGAGCAAGCCCAGTGGACCCTGGAAAAGCTTGGGGTGGCTCGCTCCCGGGGCGCCTCCCGCCTGGCGTATCTGCAGAAAGAGTTCAAGCGGGTGGACACCTTGCACCAGGGCAGTGTGGCCCCGCTGTCCAAGCTGGAGGGCGCCGCCGAGGAGCTGGATCAGGCCCGTCTGATGGTGCAAACCACCGATGTGGAGATCAAGGCCCTCAAGACCCAACTCAAGGAGCTCAAAGAGCGCCGGCTGCGGCACACGGTGACGGCACCTGCCGGCTGGGTGATCGTGCAGCGTCGGGTGGAACCCGGCGAGATCGTGGCGGCCGGTACCCCTCTGGCCCAAGCGGCCGATTTCACCCGGCTGGTGGTGCCCTTGTTCGTCTCCGGCGAGGAGCTGGCCGTGCTTCGGCAAAGCGAGGACATAGCGGTCAAGGTCGAAGGGCGGCCGGGCCGCGCGCGGATCAACTGGGTCAATCCCCAGTTCGACGAGCGCACCCGCAAGCTGGCCGTGGAGCTGGTCCTGGTGGAGCACACCGGAGATGTCCGAGGCGGCCTGTTGACCGAGCTGGTTCTGGATGTGGGCGCGCAGGGGTTGATGCTTCCCAAAAAGGCGGTGGTCGACCGTTACGACAATCCCTATGTGGTAGTCAAAGGCGGCCGTACGGTTCCCATCGTCATCCTGGGCGAAAGCGGCGAAGATTTGATGATCGCCGCTCAAGAGACGCTCGCGCCGGGCACGGAGCTGGAGGTTGCGCCGGCCGCGCCATCGTCGGCGCGCTGAAACCCCGTTTCGATTTTGGTAGGGCCTGATAGCAGGCCAACCTGACCTTTCACCGCCTGTCATGTGGATGCGATCATGCCCAACATCTTTCGCTACACCCTGGCCCAGACCGTCTTTCTCAATGTCATGTTTGTGCTCCTCACGGTGGCCGGTGCATTCTGCCTCCTGACCACGCCCACGGAGAACCTGCCCCTGGTGGATATCGGCAAGGCCTTTGTCCAGACGGTATATTACGGGGCCACGGCCGAGGACGTGGAACAACTGGTGACCCGTGAGATCGAAGAGGCCCTCGAAGACATGGAAGAGGTGGAGTGGGTGCAATCCCACTCCTATCGCAATTTTTCTTCGGTACAGGTCAAGTTCATCGACGACAGCGATTACCAGGACCTTTACGACGAGCTGCGCTTCCGGGTGCTCAATATCAAGAATGTCCTGCCGGCCGGGGCCGACGACCCTACCTTTGTCTACATCGATACCAACATCTGGATGCCGGTGCTGATCGTGCACCTGGGCGGCGATCTGCCCCTGCGCAGCCTGGAGCGTTACGCCGACGACTTGCGCGCCGCGCTGATCAATGTCCCCAACGTGCGCGATGTCAAGATCGAGGGCGAGCCGGATGACGAATTTCACCTCTCTCTGGACCCCGAGCGATTGCGGCGCTACGGTGTGACCTTCGCCCAGGTGGTGCAGGCCGTGGAGACGGCCGGGGTCAAGATTCCCACGGGTCGCTTTCGCACGGGGGACAGCGCCTTCATGCTCGATGCCGGCCAGCGCATGCGCACCCAGCAGGATGTGCTGGAAGTGATCGTGCGCCGGGACGGCGACGGCAACTACATCCGCGTGGGCGATCTGGTCACCTCGGCCCGGTTGCACTACCGCGACCGCATCACCGTGCCTTCGGTCAACGGCAGGCCCGCCATCCGCCTGGTGGTCACCAAGGAAGAACGGGGCGATTCGGTGGATATCAGCCGGCGGATCAAGGAAGAGGCGCTCCAGTTCGGCCGGCGGCATGCCGCCCAGGGCCTGGAAGTGCTCTTCACCAACGACTCCACCATCGAGATCAACGATTCGATCAATGTGTTGGGCGGCAACCTGATCATGGGCATGGTCTTGGTGACCCTGGTGCTGTGGCTCACCCTGGGGTTTCGCAACGCCATGCTCACGGCCGTGGGCATCCCCTTCTCCTTTCTGTGCTCCGTGATCGTCATGAAGATCACCGGCGTGACCATCAACACCATCAGCCTATTCTCCTTCGTACTGCTCAGCGGCATGCTCGTGGACGACGCCATTGTCATCGTCGAGAACTGCTTCCGGCACATGCAGATGGGCAAGGCGCGCAGCCGGGCCGTGGTCGACGGCACCACCGAGGTGGCCCTGCCCGTGATCAGCTCCATGCTCACCACGGTGCTGGCGTTCCTGCCGTTGCTGATCATGACCGGCAGCATCGGCGAGTTCTTTGCCGTCATTCCCAAGACCGTGGCCTATGCCTTGGCTGCGTCGCTGTTGGAAGCCCTTTTCATGCTGCCCGCGCATATTTACGAATGGGGCCCAAAATATACCGGTCCGCTGCTCAAGGACGAAGACCAGGAGGACGCCTTCGCGCACCTGCGCAGCGGCGTGCTGGCGCGCATGTGGAATGCCTACCGCCGGATCGTGGTCTGGACCCTGGATCACAAAAAGATCGTATTCATCGGCATCAACCTGGCTTTTGTCGCCACGCTGGCCATCCTGCTGCTTTCGATGTTGGGCATCGTGCCGCTGATCAAGGTCAAGTTCTTTCCGGGCAACTACTTCCGCTACCATGTGACCATGCAGACCGAGGCCGGCACCGCCATCGAGCGCACCGATGCCGTAGTGCGGGATATCTCGCGCCACATCATGTCCCTGGGTACCGGTCAGGCCCAATCCACCGCCGGGTATGCGGGATACTACGAAGATCAGGATTATGTGCGGCACTTCGGTCCCAACTTCGGTCAGGTGGTGGTGACGCTGCCCGAAAAGGGGCAGCGCGATTTCCCCGACAATCCCGGCAACGACCCCATGCAGCACCTGACCCATATGCGCGAGCGGGTCAAAACCTACGTCGCGCAAACCTATGCCGGCGACCCGGCCGCCCCCCGGGTGCAGGTGTTCGAGGAGGGCGACGGGCCGCCCACCGGCAAACCGGTCAACATCCGCATCCAGGCCACCACCATCGACGAGGCCATGGCGGCCAGCGACCGCTTGCTGGCTTTCATGCAATCGGAACCGGATTTGAAGGATCTGGTGGATTTGGGGGACGACCGGCCGTCGCTCTATCGCACGGTGCGCTTCGAACCGCGCCAGGAGGCGGTCTATCAATACAATCTGACCTCGGCCCAGATCACGGCCCTGGTGGCCGGTGTGCTCAACGGGCGCTATGCCGGGCTCTTCCGCACCGCCGACGAAGAGGTGGACCTGCTGGTGCGCATGGCCCGGGTCGACGATCCGGCGGGCGACGGCGCTTCGGGCTTGAAGACGCCCCTGGACGTGCTGGATGTGCCGGCCATCGAAGACAGCGCCGCGCCCGTCTACCTGCGAGACCTGGTGACCGCCCGCCATGTTCAGGAACCCAACGTGCGCTCGCGCTACCAGGGCAAACCCACCATCACCATCAGCGCCGACATCCGGCCCGGATCGAATCTCTCCGCGGCCCTGGTGCGCAACAAAGCGCAGCACTTCACCCGGCAGTTGTCGGCGCAGATGCCCGGCGTTTCGGTGGCCTTCGGCGGCGAGTTCGAATCCACCAGCAAATCCTACATCTCCCTGGGATTCGCCTTCGCCATCGCGCTGCTGCTCATTTACCTGGTGCTGGCCTCCCAGTTCATGCACTACCTGCAGCCGCTGCTCATCTTGACGGCCGTGCCCTTTGCCCTGATCGGCGTCTGTTTCGGGACTTTCCTGACGCGCACCACCTTTACCATCGGCAGCTTCATTGCCACGGTGGGCCTCTCGGGGGTGGCGGTGAACAATACCATCCTGCTTATCGATTTCATGAACAAACGCGTGCGCGAGGGCAAACCGGTGCGCCAGGCTGCCATCGAATCGTGCGCCGCGCGCATGCGGCCGGTTTTGCTGACCACCGTCACCACCCTGCTGGGACTTTTGCCCATGGCCATCGGCATCCCCTCCAAGTCCATCTCCTGGGCGCCCATGGCCACGGCCTTCTGTTCCGGTCTTTTCAGCTCCACGGCCCTGGCTTTGATCGTCACGCCGGCCAATTATGAACTGCTGCACCAAATCGGCATCCGCTGGCGGCGCTACAACTTCCGCCGTTTGCGGCGCAAGGTCGCGGCGCGGCGCAAAATGGCAATTTAAAAGAGGATCAGTGGCACAGGTCGGCGCCGG
The DNA here is from genome assembly GCA_021819735.1 of Deltaproteobacteria bacterium. Lineage (GTDB taxonomy): Bacteria > Desulfobacterota > Desulfobacteria > Desulfobacterales > Desulfosarcinaceae > Desulfatitalea. The sequence continues at coordinate 6,609 of JAKAFO010000114.1, read as the reverse complement.
CGGGATCGGCCAGCCACTGTCTGACCCAGTGGGCCGTGGCCTGGATGTCGAGGTCGGCTCGGGCGGCGCTGGCTTCCAATTGGGATAGAACGCTCTCGGCCCGCTGCTTCTCCTGAAGCAGGGCGAAGATCTTGGCGCTGCGTTTGAAGTGATGCACCGCGGCCCGGTGGTCGTCCAAGCCCACGTCACAGTTGCCCAGGGCTTCCAGATCCCGGGCCATGTCGTGGTAGGCGCCCATGAGGCGGTCGATCCGCAAGGCTTCGGCGAAATGCCGCTGGGCTGCCGCGGGCCGATTCTCCGTCAGATCCAGGTGGCCCAGGGCGAAGTAAATACCGCTCTGGATGGCTTCTTCTCCGGAAACGACCGCCGCCAGCGCTTTTTCCAGCAGGGACCTAGCCTCCACGGCCCGGTTTTGTCGGATCAGCAGCAAGGCGCGGGTTTTCATCCGCAAGGCGGCCCGGGGGGCCGTCGGCAGGGCATCGGCCCGATCCAGCGTTGCGGCAGCTTCGTCGAGGCGCTCCAATGCGATGAGGGCCGCGGCCTTGTCACTTATAGCCAGGGCCATCCCCGGATTATCTTCCAGGCTTTGGGAGATTTCGATGGCATCGTCGTAGACATGCAGGGCGCTGGGCATGTCTCCCAGGCGGTAGTAAATGTCGCCGATGCCGATGAGGGTTTCGGCCACCTTTTCCAGGTTGTCGGCGGCCGTGTAGCGTTGGTGGGCGCTCTGGAAGTAATCCAGGGCCCGGCGGTGGCATCCCTTGTTGAAGAGCGCCGTGCCCCGGTTGGTGTAGTAGATGCTTTTGCGCGTGCCTTCGGGCAGCCGCGGCTTGGCCGGGGCCGCCGCGCAGGCCAGACAGGCGAGCACGCTGACGGCGATCAGGACGGGTCGTATGGCGCGCATGCTTTCTCCGCTTCAGTTGTTTCCAAACATCGGACCGTCGGGCCCCAGGTGGCAGGAGTAGCAGCCGAACCCCCGACGCGTGATCAGGCTGAAGGTTTTGACGCCCAGGGCCGACGCCATCTCGGGAACCAGTTTGTTCAGTTTGATTTTGGTGGTGTCGGGATGCTTGGCGCGCTCCGGCCCCAGGAGCAGCTCTCCGCTGAGCCGGGGCAGATGGGCGGTGGGCATGTTGTAGTTGCCGGTGTAATCGCCGGTGCCGTGGCACAGGGTACAATCGGTTTTGGCATAACGCTCGGGGCGCCACTCCTGGAAGATTTTGGTGGCCCGGGGCAATACTTCGCTTTTCATATGCGCCTTGCGCTGTTCGACGTTCATCTGGGGCCAGGTCAGCGACTTGCCATCCGGCCCCGCCGGACCGACGCGCTTGGGGCCGCAGCTCCACAACGCGATCGCGATCAAACCTGCCATAAGGGCTCCTTGGATCACCCTGCATCGAGCGGTAGAAGCAAACAACATGGATACCTCCTTACCTTTCATCTTGGCCCGTGGTCATCGGTGGGCACCCTGGGCGTTGGGGGTTTGCCAGAAGGACCGCGCCCTTTCGGCGGTCTGCTCGGGCGGCGAGAACGTGGCCATGTCGCCCAGCATCACTTCGAAGCCGGTGAAATCGCTGCGCACCCAGGGGGCGTAATTGCCGCGCACGGTCAGCACCACGCGAAACTCCAGGTCGTCCGTGCCGTCTTCGATCACGATCAGCCCCAGGTTGTAACCGTTGCGGCCCAGGCCGCGGTAAAAACGTTGGGTGTAGAGCACTCCCTGCGCCAGGTCGCGCCAGTGGGTTTCGCTGGTTTGCTCCAGGCAGGTGACGCCGGGCAACACCCCCCAAATTTCGAAGAACCCCTGGGGGGCATAAGCGGCCAGCCACTGCCAGGCACCGGTGGCGCCGATGCAGCGCTGGCCGAGCTTGGTCTCCATGGCCAGGTAATCGCTGAACAGGCGCGTGCCGGATTGTTGTCGGTGTTCGACGGCCCTGGACCGCAAGAACCGCTGGTGGTTGGCCGGCGTGCGGTCGGCCTGCACCTGCAGATGGGGGTGCAGCAGCGATCCACCGGCCGAGGGCAGGTGGTTCTGGGTGATGGCCATGAAGCGCGCCTCGGGATCGTGGGCCAGGACCCGCCCCAGATACTCCCGGCAATTGATGAAACAGTCGGTGTACGATTCGAGCGCGGCCGTGCCGATCTCCACGAAGTGCCGGTCGTCGAACAGGCTCACCGCCGAATAGCGGCCGTAGGGAAACAGGTTGGGAAAAAGGGTCGATCGGCCCCGGCGCATGCGCCCTTCGGGGCAGAGCGCCGGGATCAGTCGGGGGGTGCGGGTGGCGATGTGCTCGGGGCAAAAGGGGCACTGCTCCCGATTTTGGGCAAAGGGCGGCGGCGCCGGCAAACCTTCGGCACCGGGCTCGCGTTCTTCGCCCCGGCTGAAGGTGATGCGGCAGGAGCGGCCCGTGATGGGGTCGGTGCGGATCTCGATGGGCCGGTCCGCCGGGGTGCCGTCGGGCAGCACGATGTGGGATCTGAAGGTTTGCCGGGTGAACGACAACATGGCATTGATCCTCTCAGGCCGCGGCGCCGTAGCCCGTACGCAGCAGTGAATCGCGGCTGATCATGCCTTTGAAGCGGCCGTCGTCGTCCACCACCGGCAATCGCTTGAGGGCTTTGTTTGTCATCAGGGCAATGGCCTCTTCCACCGTGTGGGACTCTTTGATGGTAATCAGGTCGGTGCGCATGACGGCGGCCGCCTGGACATTTCCCAGCCCTCCTTCAGGCGCCCCCTTGATCTTGGCCAGCATGCTCCAGATGCCCGATGGGTCTTCCTTGAAGTAGTGCAGCAGGTCGCGGTCCGAGATCAGGCCCAGCAGCTTGCCCTGGCCGTCGACCACGGCCACCCGCTGAATGTCGTTGCTGCCGATGACGCGGATCACTTCGTCGAGGGGGGTGTCGGGGGCCACGGCATGGGTGTCACGGCGCAGGATGTCGGCGACGCTTTTCAAATGGGTCACCTGGATGTTTTGGGCCTGGAAAGTGCTCCAGTCGGGCGCCTCGCGCATCACGGCCCGGAAGATATCCAGGCGCGACAGCATGCCCGTGAGCCGGCCGTCGGCGTCCACCACCGGCAAGCGCTTGACCTGCCGTTCCAGCATCAGTTCCACGGCTTCGGTCAGGGGTTGGTCGACGCCGATGGTGATGACCGGCGTGGTCATCGCTTCGTCGGCCCGGCGCTGGCCCAATTGGGCCAATACCGCCGCGAGGCGATCCTGGTCCGATTCGGCCAGCAGCCCCAGGCGTAGCGGCATCCGGCCCTTGCGCATCAAGTCTCCCTGGGTGATGACGCCCAGGGGCCGGCCAAGGTCATCCACCACGGGCAGGCCCGTGAAGATCGACGAGAGCAGCATGCGCGCCGCTTCGCTCAGGGGGCTGGCGGCGGCGATGCTGCGCGGGTTGGCGGTCATGGCGTCGCGTACCCTGAGTTGCCGGGGGAAAAAGGCGTTACGCGCCCGATGGCTTATCACCTGCAAATCGTGCAGGGCCACGATGCCGTCGCCCACCAGGGGGTCCAGGCCGGCCAACGCCCGCTCGGCTTCGGCGGCCGGCAGCACGATGTAGATGCGGATGGGCAGGTTGTAGGAGAGAATCTCCATGCGCCCGGTGGCCACCTCGCCGCTTTCGTAGCAGCCGGCAATGCCCTTGGTCACGATGCAGCGCGCCGCGATCTTCAGGCCGCGGACATACTGGATCACGCTCTCGGCCACGGGTTTGCCCTGGCGGCGGGCCAGTTCGCTGGTGAAAATCTCGATGGCTTTGTAGGGTAGCATAGACGTTCCCTTACCGATGGAGGCTGCCCAGCCATATTCCAAAAAAGGTCAGGGCCAGCCCGCCGATGTTGTTGACCAGGATATTGACCAGCGGTTGGAGCATCAGCCCCGCCCGGCCGGCATTAACGGTTTCCAGGGCGAACGAAGAAAAGGTGGTCAGGGCCCCCAGGTAGCCGGTGATCAGAAACAGGCGCATCTCGGGGGTCAGCAGGCGCACGCGGTCGGCCAGGGAGAAGAGCAGGCCGATCAGAAAACACCCCACCAGGTTCACCGTCAGCGTGCCCCAGGGAAAGCCCGGGCCCCAGAGTTTTACGGCCAGCAGCCCCACCCCGTAGCGGCTGGCCGCTCCCAGGCTGCCGCCGCACATCACCAGAAGCAATTTGGTCACCGATACCTCCAAAGCGTTCGGCCGTTGCATGCTGAAACCGTCATCCAAGCCCTCCGATCACAATAGCTGTGCATGGCGTGCAACTCAATACCCTTCTCGATCATTGGGCTCAATCGGTGTTTTCCAGATTTTGGGATTCGGATAGCAGCACGGCAAGCGGTGCGATGGCCCGGCGCACCGCTTGCGCGAACTGCACGAACCGCTGGGTCGGGTAGCGCCGGCCCTGGGGCGAAAGATCGCGGAACATCAGGGCGCGCAGGCCGCGGCTGATCTCCATCTGCACGCCCATGCTCCGGCCGCAGAGGTTGCAGATGTTGTTTTGATCCAAACCGCACAAATCCGAGCCCTCGCACATGGCCACCGGAAAACCGGAAGCGTGCAGCTCGTGGAAGATCATGCGCTTCAGTTCGTCATCCAAGCCCCCCAACTGCACCATGGGTTCAGGGGCGGCAAATCCGTGGATGGTGATAATGATCTCCGCGTCGCGGACCAGGCCCATGGCAATGGGCTCGTCAAAATGGGTGCTGGTGATGTGCAGGGAGAGATTGCCGGAATGCTTGAGGCCTTCGAAGGCATAAAAGGTGTGCTCCTGGCCGGCGATGGCCTCGGCGATGCGCGCCGTACCCGGCTCGATCAGGCCGCCATGGATACTGAAAATGGCGATGCCGGAGCCGCCCGCGCGCCAGCGGATGCGGTAGTCGCGATCGCGCTGCTCGCCTTGCGCCAAGTTCTTGAATGCTGGATAGCGGTCCATCTCCGCCTCGTGGCCCCAAGAAATAAGAAACCGCCCCTGGGCGCCGCTCCATGATCCATTCCCACCGTTTATCATCGTCGGTAGGAGTCATCAGCCCGGCCCGGGCGGTTCTCAGGGGGACTCCATCCCCGTTGAAAAAACGCTACTAAAGCGATCCGGGCAAGTCAATGCGAAAAAACCTTGGGGGCAGGCAGCGCGGCGCGGACGGCGTCGGATAGCTGGCGGGCCGTCGGTAATTTACCTTTCAGCTCAACGGGCAACTTGGATTGGAGTCTATATTCAGCGACGCCGATGGGGTTTCGCTTGGTTTTGAGCGCGTATTCGACCTCTATATCGTCTTTCTCCGCGCAGAGGATGATGCCGATGGAGGGGTTGTCCTCGGGGGCGCGCTCCTTGTCGTTGAGGAGATTCAGGTAAAAATCCATCTTACCCGCGTGCTCGGGCTCGAAAGAGCAGGCTTTCAGCTCGAAGGCCACGAGCGCCTTGAGAAAACGGTGGTAAAAAAGCAGGTCGATGAAGTACTCTTTCTTTCCAAGCGTGAGCCGGTGCTGGCGCCCGACGAAGCAAAAGCCATAGCCCAATTCGAGGATAAAATCGCGCAGGCGTTCGATCAATCGGTCTTCGAGTTCCCGCTCCAGGACTTCCCGGCGGATACCGAGAAATTCAAGATTGTAGGAGCTCTTCAGCGTCTCTTCCGCCTGCTCCGCAAGGTACTCCGGTAATGCCAATGGAAAGTTATGGGTCTTTTTTTCTGTCACCGCGCGTTCATACGCCCCTGCCTTGATCTGGTTGAGCAGGACATTGCGCGACCAGCCAAACTGAGCGGTGGCGCGGAGGTAGTACAGAAGAGCCGCGGGGGCGGCGATCTTGTCAAGAATGAGCCGGTGATGGCCCCATGGAATTTCTGCCACAAGCTGTGGCAGAAATTCCATGCCTTTGGGCTCGGGAAATTTGGCTGCGCCTATTGGCCGCTTTTTGTCTCCGCCCAATTTGGCGACAGCTTGTCGCAGAATTGGATTTGGAATACCCCGATCATTTCCTCGCACTGCTTGCGCGAGGAATTCAGGCGCCGTGTAGGTTGCGTAGAGGCGGCGCATGTCCCACACATTGCGTGGCGAAAAGCCCGTCATCTGTGGGAAAGCCCGCCGCAAATCCGCCGCGACCATTTCCACCACCGACTCTCCCCATCCGAGCGCCTGCTGCTTTTCGACGATTCCGCGTCCGATATCCCAATAGAGAAGGATCAGATCGCGGTTTACGGCACGCGCCGCGGAGATGCGGGCAGAGAGCACACGCGACTTCAGGTCCACGATGAACTGCCGGTACTCCGGCGATGCTGTTAAGACACTTCGCGTCTTTTTCATTTTGTCACCGGTGAGTTTTAAAATTTGGGCTTGTTCGGGCTGTTGCGTTTTGCTTAAGTCTGTGAAGCAATTATATAGGTGCCGGCATGGGTTGGCAAGCCGGAATCCGGGACAATTCGCGGCGCTATTTGACATTCGGTGCGCGAAGGCTAAAATGGGCGGAACATTTAACCGCAACCTTCGAAAGGAACAAATGCATGTCTTCCACCACCCCCATTCAGACCGATCGAGCCCCCGCGGCCATCGGCCCATATTCCCAGGGTCGGGCCAGCGCGGGGATGGTGTTCGTCAGTGGCCAGTTGGGTCTCGATCCGGCCAGCGGCGAGT
>JAKAFO010000462.1 GCA_021819735.1 Deltaproteobacteria bacterium | reverse complement strand
TCCTCGGCCGCACGAAAGGCCATCTTGGCGGGATTATCGTCCGGAAGCATAAAAGAGAGGTCGTTTTGAATCGCGATCCTGGGAATGGCCCAGGCGGCCAGAACCGAAATGGCACCCACGAGCAGAACCACCAGCCAAAAGCGCGACACCACGGGCATGAGCCAGGCGGACATGCCGTTGGCCCGGGGGGCGTCGCTTCTTTTTTTACCGTTTTCGTCCACCGATCCTCCTTAAAAAGCTCAAAACTGGAGACTGACGGATCAGTCATTTTGAAAGCCAAAAAATGCCGGCTTCGTGGATGCCCGAAGCCGGCAAAGTTGAAAACGCTATCGGCCTGCCGGGGGAGTTTTGGAAAGTCCTCCCATGATGAAATCGGTCATGCGGCGGCTGAGGGCCTCGATGTCGATGTTTTTCTTCACATCCATGAAATAGAAAAGGCTCCGGTCGAACAAGCCGATCAAAAAGGTCGCCTCGGTTTCGGCATCCTCGAAGCTCACGTAGCCCGTGGCGCGGTTTTGTTCCAAACGCGTGCGCACGATATCGATGAACTGTGTGTAAATGCGTTCGAAGACCGGTTTGAAGCTGCCGCTCTGGCCGGCCCCTTCGCGGAACAGGATGCGGGCCACTTTGCCGTTGGCGGCGTACAGCGCGATCAATTCGCGATTAAAAGTGAGGACATTCTGACGTACTTCGCCATAGGACCCGCCGGCAAAAAGGTCGCTGGCATCTTCCAGAAAAGTCGAGAAGAGGGTGATGAATTGCGTGCAAATGTCCAGAAATATCTCTTCTTTGGACTTGTAATACAGGTAGAAGGTGCCCTGGGCCACGCCGGCCTTGGCCACGATGTCCGATATGCGGGTCTTTTGGAAGCCGACCTCATGGAACAGGTCGATGGCCGCGCTGACGAGTTGTTTTTTGGTGCGTTCCTGGCGTTCGATCATGGCGGCTCCTTGGTCCGTCGTTTGAAATGACTGACGCGTCATTCATACTTTCCGGACACTTCATTGTCAAGTGGATTTTCGGAACATCGGGTCGGGTCCCTCCGGCGGTTATACGCTCCAGATGCGACCGTAATTGCCGGGGATCTCTAGCCAACGGGATTGGCCGGCCTGCACCTGATCGATATTCAGGGTGGCGTCTTGGTCGCCGTGCAGCATTTCGCTGTAATTGCCCGATTGGGGGAAGGTAAACGGCACCCACTGGGGCCGGTCGCCGAAGTTCAGGGCCACCAGGCTGAAGCGCAACCCTTCCTTGCGAGAGAACAACAACACCTGCTTGGATTGGTAGTGCTCGAAGTGGTTGTAGAAGTAATGCTCGCCCTGGCGGAATTGGGAATGGGTTTTGCGCAAAGCCAGCAGCTTGCGGAAGAGGGCGATCATGGCCCGCCCGATGGGATCGTAGAAGTAATCCCAGCGGACCGGCCGCAGCAGCATGACCCGGCCCCAGCCGTTGAGCGGGATGAAGTAGTTCTCCCCCAGCTCTTGCCCCTGCCAGACGAGGGGAATGCCTTTGGCGGTCATCAGGCCGATGAGGTAGGGTTGCAGCTTGTACCAGCGGTCGCGGTCGCCTTCCTGGAGCAGCAGGTTGTCTTTCTCCCGGAGGCCGAAGTTGCAGACGAAGCGCGGATGATCGTGGTTTTCGATGTACTGCAGGGCGCTTTTGGGCAGCGTGTCGGCATTGTGCACGGCCACGGCGGGGTAGCCGTCCAGGCCCAGGCGCAGGCCCAGTCGGGTGACGGCATCGGCATCGCCCCTGGCCGTTTCCTGGGCCGCGCCGAGGGTTTCGTTCTGCCAGGTGCAATTGCTGTAAGTCTTCTCGACGATCTCCACCGGCCCTTCGAGTTGCTCGGCGCATTGGATCAGGGTGATCTCCGTGCCGTTCTGAAAGCGCAACCAGTGGTCGCCTTGCAGGAGTTTGGCTTTGACGGTCTGATAGGTCTCGTAGGTCAGGGCGGCATAACCCATGCCCAACGCGCCGTCCCAATAGTTGGGCACGCAGTCGTAGCGGAAGCCGTCGCAGTGGTAGCAATCCAGCCAGTGGTGGTTGACCGTGAAGAAGAAATCGCGGGTGAAGTCGCGGCTAAAATCGGTGCTCTCGCCGAAGTAATCCTTGGCAAAGCTGCCCATGAAGGGATTTTGATGGTAATTCAGCTCGCGGTAGACGTAAGAATAGGGGAAATGGCTGCTGGCGTGGCCATACACCACGTCCAGGATCACGGCGATGTCGCGCTGGTGGGCCTGATCGATGAAGCGCTGCAGGTCCCGGCGTTTGCCGAAGCGTTCGTCGACACCGAAGTAGCCGATGGGCAAAAAGCCCCAGTCGATGGTGCCGGCCACGTTGGAGACGGGCATGATCTCCAGGCAGTTGATGCCCAGATCGCGCAGGTAGTCCAGTTTGGCGATGGCGCCGTCGATGTCGCCGCCGAATTCGGCGATCATCAGTTCATAGATCACCAGGTCATGCAGTTTGGGCGTCTTCCAACCGCTTTCGTGATAGCTCCAAGTGTAGGCGTTATACCCCAGGGTGAAGGCCGATAGCTTGCCGATGCCGTACTCCCGGGCAAACGGATCGACGATCCAGTCGATCTGCCGGCCGCTGGGCTCGTGGCGCAAGAGAAAACGATAGACATAGCGGCCCGGGTGGCCCCAGGCCGACTTGGGGTGCGGGCGGTCCGCGGTCTGAATCCGCACTTCGGTGGACCAGTAATCGCCATACTCCGGGTCGATGCTGTGCTGCATCTCGAAGTCCTTGGGCTGAATGGCCTGGATGAATTGGTCCTTTTCGTGGATGATGCGCACCGACATCCGGTAGCCTTGTTCCGCCGAGACCCACGGCAGCAAGAGTCCGAAGGCCACTCGGTTGCCGGGAGTTTCGCGTGGCCCGAGTTTATGCAAAGGGAGCAGCTTCATGGATCACCTCCTGAGTCTGAGTTCCCGCTGCGCGGGATTTCGAAGTTGAATGGATGAATGCAGAAGCGACGCGGCCAGAGCAAAAAATGAGATTTCGGATGGGGTTGCACATGTACCGAGCGATACACTTTTTTAGTGCGCCGCCGTCCGGCTGGCAAGCCCTTTTTCGGGCATTCGCACAACAATGGTTTTTTGCCGGTGGCTCATTTGGTGGCGGCAACCATCCGGACCGATCGTCAAAGGCGCCGGAAGAGGGGGCGCAAGCCACAGGGCGGCGCTTAAACGCCGACAATTCCCATTGCACTGGCCGGCCGCGCCGTGATAGAGGAGCCTCCTAATTATTGGGAAAACGGTTCCTCGGAGCGCGCCGAATCGGATCGATGCGGCATCCCGGGTGGCGCCAAGGACTGGGGTTATAATTGAAAGCAAAGGAGAA
>JAKAFO010000461.1 GCA_021819735.1 Deltaproteobacteria bacterium | reverse complement strand
CCAAAAAACCGCCCTTTTATATTCAATGCTTTGAAATCAAGGAGAATATTCGATGAATACCCAGCACGTCACCACCATCAGCACCGAATTGGGTATTTCGCCCCGCCAGATCGAAGCCGTGGCCGCTCTGCTGGATGAAGGCGCCACCGTGCCGTTCATCTCCCGCTACCGCAAGGAGGCCACCGGCAGCCTGGACGAAGTGCAGATCACGGCCGTGCGCGACCGCCTGTCCCAACTGGCCGAGTTGGACAGCCGCAAGGAGGCCATCCTGGTCAGCCTGGAAAAGCACGGCCACCTCAACGACGAACTCAAGGCCAAGGTACTGGGCGCCGACACCATGGCCGTACTGGAAGATATCTATTTACCCTACCGCCCCAAGCGCCGCACCAAGGCCACCATCGCCCGGGAGAAAGGGCTGGAGCCGCTGGCCCTGCTGCTCATGGCCCAGGAAGAGGCCGATGTGCAGACCGCGGCCCAGGGATACGTGGATGCCGAAAAAGGGGTGGCCGATGTCGAAGAGGCCCTGGAAGGCGCGCGTCACATCATCGCCGAGACCATCAACGAGGATGAAACCGCTCGCTCCCGCCTGCGCGCCCTGTTCGCCCACAAGGCGGTGATCGTCAGCGCGGTGGTGCCGGGCAAGGAGACCGATGGTGCCAAGTTCAAGGATTACTTCGACTGGCGCGAGCCGGCGGCCACGGTACCTTCCCATCGCATGCTGGCCATGCGCCGCGGCGAGCGCGAAGAGGTGCTCTCCCTGACCATGCTGCCCGAGGAGACCGAAGCCTTGGAGATTCTGGAATCCCTGTTCGTCAAAGCGGCCGGCCCGGCCGGCGAACAGGTGCGCCTGGCAGCCCACGACAGCTACAAACGACTGCTCTCCCGTTCGCTGGAGACCGAACTGCGCGTCAGCCTCAAAGAGCGCGCCGATGCCGAAGCCATCCGCGTCTTTGCCGACAACCTGCGCGAATTGATGCTGGCCCCGCCCCTGGGCGCCAAGCGCGTGATGGGCGTCGATCCCGGCTTTCGCACCGGCTGCAAGGTGGTCTGCCTGGACCGCCAGGGCAAGTTGCTGCATCACACCGCCATCTTCCCGCACACCGGCGAAGGCCAGGCCCAGAAAGCTGCCGAAACCGTGCGCCAGTTGGTCGACCAGCACAAGATCGAAGCCATCGCCATCGGCAACGGCACCGCCGGCCGCGAGACCGAAACCTTCATCCGCGGCCTGGGCCTGCCCGGCGAGGTGGTGGTGCTGATGGTCAACGAAAGCGGCGCCTCGATCTACTCGGCCTCGGAAGTGGCCCGGGAAGAGTTTCCCGATCACGATGTCACCGTGCGCGGTTCGGTCTCCATCGGCCGGCGGCTCATGGACCCCCTGGCCGAACTGGTCAAAATCGACGCCAAATCCATCGGCGTGGGCCAATACCAGCATGACGTAGACCAAACCGCCTTGAAAGGTTCGTTGGACGACGTGGTGGTGAGCTGCGTGAACGCCGTGGGCGTGGACCTCAACCGCGCCAGCGCCCAGTTGCTCACCTATGTCTCGGGCCTGGGGCCCCAACTGGCCAAAAACATCGTGGCCCACCGCGACGCCAACGGGCCGTTCCCCGACCGCGCCCATCTGCGCGAGGTGCCGCGCCTGGGACCCAAGGCCTTCGAGCAGGCCGCCGGCTTTTTGCGCGTGGCCAACAGCCCCAACCCCCTGGACGCGAGCGCCGTGCATCCCGAAAGTTATGCCATCGTGGACGCCATGGCCGCCGACCTGGGCTGCACGGTGCAGGAGTTGATGCAGGATGCCGGGTTGCGCCAGCGCATCGATATCAAGAAATATGTCACCGACAAGGTGGGGCTGCCCACCCTGAACGACATCATGGCCGAACTGGCCAAGCCGGGCCGCGATCCGCGCAAGAGTTTCGAGGCTTTCTCTTTCGGCCAGGCCACCGAGATGAAAGACCTGCAGCCGGGCATGCAACTGCCGGGCATCGTCACCAACGTCACCAAGTTCGGCGCCTTCGTGGACATCGGCGTTCACCAGGATGGCTTGGTGCATGTGAGCGAACTGGCCGATCGCTTCGTCAAAGATCCGGCCGACGTGGTCAAGGTGCAGCAGAAGGTCAATGTGACCGTGCTGGAAGTGGATCTGGCGCGCAAGCGCATCAGCCTCTCCATGCGCAGCGGCGCCCGCAATGGCGCCGCCGACCGACCGAGCGAGGCGAAACGCACGCCCCAGCAGAAGCCGGCTTCGCCGGCGGGCAAGCCCCAGGGCAAAAAGCCGCAGGGTCAGGGGCAGGCCAAACAGCCGTTTCACAACCCCCTGGCCGAGGCCCTGGGGCAGTGGAGCGGCAAGAAGAACAAGTAAGGAAACAACGCATGCGCGCCGTCGTTCAGCGGGTGACCGAAAGTTCGGTGACCGTGGAAGGCCAAGTGGTGGGCGCCATCGGCCCGGGTCTGCTGGTGCTGCTGGGGGTGGCCCAAGACGATACCGGGCAAGATGCCGACTACCTGGCCGAAAAGATCGTCCAGCTGCGGATCTTCGAAGATGAGGCCGGCAAAATGAATCGGTCTCTTCTGGAGAGCGGCGGGGCGCTGCTGGTGGTGTCGCAGTTCACCCTGCTGGGCGACTGCCGCAAGGGCCGGCGGCCTTCCTTTGCTTCCGCGGCCCCGCCCGAAACGGCCGAAACCCTCTACCAACGCTTCGCGGCCCAGGTGCGCGCCAAAGGCGTCACCGTGGCCACGGGGCAGTTTCGGGCCATGATGAAGGTGGCGTTGATTAATGACGGGCCGGTGACGTTGATCGTGGAAAGCAGATAGCGCAGAATTTATAGATTATACTTCTTCAACTTCCGATAGAGCGTCGCCTCGCCGATCCCCAGCATCTGCGCTGCCTTCTTGCGATTATCGTCATTCTTGCGCAACGCATTGCGGATGGCCGCCAGTTCATATGCTTCCAGGGAATCTTCGGCCACGCCCGGCAAGGTGCCTTCGACCGGCGGGTGGGCACTTGCCGCGCTGAAGATACTCTCAGGCAGGTCGTGGGGCTGGATGGCTTCCGTCTGGCACATGGCTGCCGCCCGGTGCATGACATTCTCCAACTCGCGCACATTGCCCGGCCAATCGTAGGTCATCAGACAGGCCAACGTCTCCTTGGCCAGGGTGCGGCCCGCCTTGGGATTGTTGCCATTGACGAAATGGCGGATCAGCAGGGGCACATCCTCCAACCGGGTGCGCAGCGGCGGCACGGACATCACCACCACATTCAGGCGATAGAACAAATCCTGCCGGAACCGTCCCTGGGCCACTTCTTCTTCCAGGTTGCGGTTGGTGGCCGCCAGGAAGCGCACATCCACGGAATAGCT
>JAKAFO010000460.1 GCA_021819735.1 Deltaproteobacteria bacterium | reverse complement strand
GTACGCCGTGCCTTCCAGCGCGGGGACGATCTGGCGCTCCTTGGGAACCGGGCCAATGGCGCAATTGCCCGCCAGAATATTCTTCCAATAGCTATCCAGATCGTATGCCCCGGGGAATATGCAGGACATGCCGGTGATGGCAATCGCCTCGTTGCCCATAAGTCGCCTCTGGCCGTCTACGCGCTGGCCGCCGTTTCTTTTTCGATCGGTCCTCGCCGGGTTCGATGCAGATCCTTTTTCATGATGGCCGCCACATCGGTGGCTTTGGCATAGAGCCGGCCGGTCTCGTCGCTGAAATTGAAATCCAGGATGAGCCTTGGAAAATGGGCCGTTTTCACCGCGATGTCGCAGCGGATCGGTCCGCCGTTATAGGGCCGGTACTGCACATATTTCTTGATGTCGCCCGGCAAGGCCATCAGGTCATAACACTCTTGAATCCATAGCAGCGCAAGTTGGTAAGCACCGTCGAAAACGATGGGATCGAGCAGCCACGCGCCCTTGGTCGGCGCGCCAAGAATCCGCTGGGGAGATGAGGTGTGCAGGCTGCCGCGGATGCCGTTGTTTTGCAGATCGGCAATCTCGAAGCTTTCGATGGTCCGTAGGGCGCGAAATACGCCGGTATGAAAGAGGCGCTCGGCATAGACCGCTTCCACGGGTTGATCGAAACGTCGGCTATGGGTGCCGGGCGTCAGGTACGGGATGTGGCCATTTCCGTTTTGCTCCCGGGTCAGCAGAATAGCGGCGGAGTAGTTGCAACGCTCGGCCTGATCGGGCATTGCCAGGCGCACCTCGATCGACGCGCTTTTTCCGGTTGCATTCGTCGATTTTCGCGCCGTGACCCGCAGCTTGACAGGCCCCTGGGGCCCAAGGGTAATGCCCTTGATCAGCTTGAAGTCATGGATGGCCTTGAAGCGATAACCCGGTTGGGCGGCCATGGCGGCTTGGGCCATGATCTCCATGGCCACGGCCGCCGGCAGGACCGGCGTGCCGTTGATGCGATGGTCGCTTAAATAGGGGGCGGTCTGGTCCAGGGGCAATTGCCAAGCGGTCTCATGGCTGTCGGGCCGCGCCGGCGTCAAGGGTTCGAACCGTTCGACAAACGGCAATGGCGCGGTGGCTTCGGGCGCCTGAAACACCGGCAAGCGCCGGTCGATATCTTTGGCCCCAAAGATGATCACTTCCGGCGATCGGTCGGGTTGAAGAATTTCCAGATTCAGCATGTGCGCGCCCACATCGCGCGGGAGCAAGAAAACGCCGGCCTCATCGAATTGCTTTTTGACCTGACTGGAGACCATGCCCTCGCCTTCCCAAGGCCCCCAGTTGATGGCCGTGGCCTTGCCCGGCCAGCGCAGGTCGATTTTGACCGCCATCTTGTTCAAGATCTCGTTGGCGGCGGCGTAATCGGCTTGTCCCTGGTTGCCGAAGCGTCCCGAGACCGACGAGAAGAACACGATGAAATCGAGTTTCGCAAAATCGAGTTCGCGCATCAGGATGCGCGCGCCTTCGACCTTCGTGTCGAGCACCCGTTTGAAGTGCGCCATGGATTTTTGAGTAATCAGCCCGTCCTTAAGGTAGCCGGCGGCGTGGATGACACCGTCGATTTTGTGATGCCGTTGGTAGACTTGCCGAAGCAGGCCGGCGAACGATTCGTCATCGGTGCAATCGCAGGCGTGGTAGAACACCTTGGCCCCCAGTTGCGCCATCCGGGCGATGTTTTGCCGGGCTTTATACTCCTGCATGATCGCGTTAAAATGGCCGTTCACCAAGGCCGGGCTGACTTGTTCACCGGTCGCTTTGAGCGTGTCGATGATTTCGGATTTGAAACGTTTCGGATCTTGCGCGCCCCTGGCGGCGCGGGCCATGAATGCTTCCGAATCCTCGGGGGAACGCTCGGGCAGCGGCGTGCGTCCGGTCACGATCAAGGTCGGTGCATAGCGTTGGGCCAAGCGCGCGGCCACGTCGGCGGTAATGCCCTTGGCCCCGCCGGTAATCAGAAATACCGGTGCGCTGTTGAAACGCGCTTGGGGCGCCACGGCCTCCACCGGCCGATCCACCAGCACCATCTCGTGGCGCCCATCGCCCGTCAAGCCGACCTCTTTGATGGTGGCCGTGACCTCATGGCATTCGTCGAGCACCCCTTGGGCGATCTGCTCGAGATGGCCGTCCGGGTGGATGTCGATGGTTTTGACCTGCAGCCCCGGCCACTCGTGAAACAGCGATTTGGTAATGCCATGCACCCCATTTTGGCAGGCTTCGAAATCCATGGCGGAGTTCAAACCAAAGTCTCCGCCCATGCCGCTGACGCTCGTCCAGAAGAGTTGTCGGCCGCTGAGGGGGAGCAAATCCGGATCGGCGCCGATGGTTTTGGCCCATAAAAAACTGTGAAGCACCGCCTCATAGGCGGCTGCATGGGTCTTTTGACCGAGGGCGAGCAGATTGAGGATGCCGGCCGGTGAGCCGACGCTTTGCTTGATGCGGTGATAGCAGCTTGGGTAGTCCTGCTCTGCGGAGAAATTCATGCGGATACAACTTGCATGCTCCGGCGCGGCGCCGCCCACGTCCACGACCCGGACGCATTGGACTCCCATTTGCTGCGCTTTAATTTGTACCTGGCGCCCAAGCCCATGACCGCCATCCAGAATCAGCAGCACACCGTCGACGTTGCGCGGCCGGCTCAGGTCGAGCGGCCGGGGGACCAGTTTGAGCAAATAGCGATGAAATACGGGGTGAGATACGGGATGAAGTACGGATCGATCGGCCGGTGGTTGGTTCGTGACGGTCGCAACCGGCAAGGCCGCGCTACTACGGTTGTCTTGTGCAAACGCTTCTTCGACCCAATGGATCAAGTCCTGAACCGTCGTCAGTTTCCCGAGCGCCTCGGAGAGGTTGGCCGGGTCGCGGTGCTCATGGGAAGGGTGGGAATCGGCCAAGGTGCGCAGGAGTTCTTTTAGAAGATCGGGATCGATCCCCAGATCTTCCTCAAGATCCATTCCCATTTCGATCAGTTCGACCGGATAGAGCGTCCGCTCGCCGATGGCGGCCAACACCAAGGGGCGATACTGCTCGGGGTTGGCGCGGGAAACCACCTCGGGCTCGGCGGGAGCATCCGGCCTGGGCGGCGCCGCAACCCCTGCTTGGGTTGAACTCGGCGCGCCGAAGTGTTGCGTTATCCAGGCAACGATATCGCCCAGGGTCTTGAGCTGGGCCATCTCCTCGAAGTACTTTTCGTTGCCGATGTCGCCCAACGAGGGATGGGTGTCCTGGAGCATGCTGATGATTTCCACGCGTTTGATGGAATCGATGCCCAGGTCCGCTTCGATCTGCTGCTCGGGGGCCAGCATGTCCACCGGGTATTGGGTGC
>JAKAFO010000113.1 GCA_021819735.1 Deltaproteobacteria bacterium | reverse complement strand
TTGCGCGTGCGGTCGATGAGCGCTTCCACGTAGGGCTGGATCTTTTCACCCTGCCAGGTGGCCCGCAGCCAGAGGGCGTTGCCGCCCAGATGATCCGAGCGTTCCACCAGATAGGTCTGGTAGCCTTGGTCGGCGATGCCCAGGGCCGCTTCCATACCGGCCACGCCGCCGCCCACCACCAGCCCGGCGTGCTTGACATCCAGGCTCACCTGGTGCAGCGGCTCGATGTAGGCGGCCTTGGCCACGGCCATGCGCACCAGGTCCTTGGCTTTTTCGGTGGCCTTGGCCGGGTTGTTCATATGCACCCAGGTGTTCTGGTCGCGGATGTTGGCCATCTCGAAGAGATACTTGTTGAGGCCCGCCTCGCGGATCGTCTCCTGGAAGAGCGGCTCGTGCGTGCGCGGCGAGCAGGAGGCCACCACCACGCGGTTGATGCCCTTTTCCCGGATCACGTCTTTCATCTTGTCCTGGGTATCCTGGGAGCAGGTGAAGAGATTGTCTTCCACATGCACCACATGGGGCAGGCTCTTGGCATACTCGCGCACGGCCGGCACGTCGGCCACGCCGCCGATGTTGATGCCGCAGTTGCACACGAAGACGCCCACCCGTGGGGGTTGACCGGAGAAATCCACTTCGGGCGGCAGTTGCTTGGCCCGGATCAGGGTGCCGCGGGCCGCGGCCAGGTTCTTGGTGGCCGAAGCGGCGGCGGCCGAAGCCTCCATGACCGATTGGGGGATATCCTTGGGGCCCTGGAAGACGCCGCACACGTAGATGCCGTCGCGGTTGGTGGCCACGGGTGCCAGATCGCGCGTCTTGGCAAACTTATGGGTGTTGAGCTCAACGCCCATGGTATTGGCCAGCCGCACGGCGGCATCGTTGGGTGCCAGGCCCACCGAAAGCACGACCATGTCGAAGATCTCTTCGACCAGCTCGCCCTCTTCGTTGGCGTAGCGCAGGCGCAGATCGTCGCCCTCCATGGGATCGATGGTGTGGACGCGGGAGCGCACGAAGCGCACGCCCTTTTCCTTTTCGCAGCGCATGTAGTAACGCTCGAAATCCTTGCCGTAGGTGCGCATGTCCATGAAGAAGACGGCCGTGTCGAGGCCGCTCTTGCTGTGTTCCTTGGCGATGACGGTCTGCTTGGCGGCATACATGCAGCACACGCCCGAGCAGTAGCTGTGGTCGCACTTGTTGATGTCGCGCGAGCCGATGCACTGCAGCCAGGCGATCTTCTTCGGCTCCTTGTGATCCGAGGGCCGCATCAGGTGGCCCTGGTAAGGACCCGAGGCCGACAGCACGCGCTCGAACTCCAAAGAGGTGAGCACGTTGGGATGGTTGGCGTAGGCGTAGTATTCATGCTTGCTAGGGTCGTAGGGCGTGAAGCCGGGCGCCAGGATGATCGAGCCCACCTCCACCACGGTGCGCGTGGGCTGCATGTTGTGGTTGACCGCCTTGGCCAGGCAGGCGTCCACGCACTGGTAGCATTCCGAGCAGATGCCGCACTTGAGGCAACGTTCGGCTTCACTCTTGGCCTCGGTTTCATTGTAGCCGAACGAGACTTCCAGGAAGTTGCACTCCCGGGCCGCGGGATCGAGGCAGCGCACGGTGACGCGCTCTTTTTTGGCCTCTTTGGCGGTCTCGGGCTTGACGTACTCCCACTTCTTCTCCCGGCCCTCTTTCAGATCCTGGCCGGTGACGAAGCGATGAATGCTTTCGGCCGCCTCTTTGCCGCAGGCCACGGCGTCGACCACCGACTTGGGGCCGTAGAAGGCGTCGCCGCCGGCAAAGACCCACTCGATGGGGGTCTGCAAGGTGACCGGGTCGGCCTGCAACCCGCCCGGCCGGGACAAGGTGATGTTCTGCTCCTTGAGGCCGGTCGTGTCGGTGCTCTGCCCGATGGCGATGATCACCGTGTCGCCGAAGAAAGGCTGGCAGGCGTTGTCGTCGTACTTGGGGTTGAAGCGTTTGTTTTCGTCGAAGACCGCCGTGCAGCTCTTGAACTCGATGCCCGACACCTTTTTGTTCTTGTCGATGAAGAAACTCTTGGGGCCGAAGCTGTTGACGATCTGGATCTCGCTCTCCAACGCCTCCTGGATCTCGTGCTGCCAGGCCGGCATCTCCTCGCGCTTTTCCAGGCAGATCAGGGTGACCTTCTTGGCCCCTTTGCGCTTGGCGGTCAGGGCCACGTCGATGGCCACGTTGCCGCCGCCCACCACGATCACCTCTTCGCCGATTTTGACCGGGTTGCCCATGGCCGCGTCGCGCAGGAATTGCACCCCTTGCAGCACGCCGTCGGCATCTTCGTTCTCCACGCCCAGGCGCCGGCCGCCGTGCAGGCCGATGGCCATGAAACAGGCCGCAAAGCCCTGTTTCTGGAGGCTGTCCAGGGTGAAATCGGTGCCGAAGTTCATATTGCACTTGATCTCCACGCCCATCTGGCGGATCGTGTCGATCTCCATGGCCAAAATGTCGCGCGGCAGGCGGTATTCGGGGATGCCCACGCGCATCATGCCGCCGGGCTCGAGCAGCCGTTCGAAGATGGTCACGCCATAACCCTTGAGGGCCAGGTAGTAGGCCGCGGTCAGACCAGCCGGGCCCGAGCCGATCACCGCGATCTTTTCGTCGCGCTTGGCTTCCTTGCTTTCGGGAATATAGGCTTCGCCGCTCTGGCGCTCAAAATCGGCCAGGAAACGGTGCAGTTCGCGGATGGCCAGGGGCTGGTCCACGTCGTTGCGCGTGCACTGGCCTTCGCAGGGGTGGTGGCAGACCCGGCCGCAAACGCCCGGGAAGGGATGCTCCTGCTTGAACAGTTTCAAGGCTTCCTTGTAGCGGCCGTCGTTGATCAGGGCGATGTAGCCCTGGATGCTCACGTGGGCCGGACAGGTGGCCTTGCACGGCGCGGTGCCGCGCTTTTCGATGGCATAGGCGCTGGGCATGCCCTGGGGATAGAGTTTGAAGGCCGCCTTGCGATCGCGCAATCCTTCGTCGAAGGTGTTGGGCACGTTGATGGGACACACCTTGGCGCATTCGCCGCAAGCCGTGCACTTGTCGAGCTCGATGTAGCGCGGCCGCTGCAACAGGGTCACTTTGAAATTGCCGGCCTCGCCCTCGACCTTCTCCACTTCGGTGGTGGTGAAGAGATCGATGTTCAGGTGCCGGCCCGCTTCCACCAGCTTGGGCGAAATGACGCACATGGAACAGTCGTTGGTGGGAAAGGTTTTGTCCAGTTGGGCCATGACCCCGCCGATGGCGGTCTTGCTCTCCACCATCTTGACCAGGTAGCCGGAATCGGCCAGGTCCAGCGAGGCCTGAATACCGGCAATGCCGCCACCCACCACCATGACGGAGCCCACCACATTTTTATTCGTATCGGACGTTTGTTTAGATCCCATCGACATTCCCCTGTTCAATTATGAATTGGTTTCCAGAAGCCACCCCTTCCTAAAGCAACCCATATGCCAAATTGGAACATTCCCGACGGCTCTAAATTTAAATAAAATAACAATTGGTTATCAACTTGCGGGTTTGGTTGGAGCTGCCGGAGCCCGCGCTTCAAAGCTGGACAACCGTGCCAAAATGGGATATGCGTTAAAAAACGTATTAATTACTGCCGATTATTGGGTGTGTGCCATTATGGAATGGTCAAAAACATCTATCCCATATCGGCACATTCTCCCGGCTGGTGAAACCACGTATGAGCAACCGCATCATTCTCATCGACGACGACCATGACTATCTCGAACTGCTGGCCGGCAAGCTCCGGGACCTGGGTTATCCCGACGTGCGGCTGGCGGACAATCCGCTGGAGGCGGCCGCCGCCTTCGAGCAGGGTGAGCTCTTCGACTTGGCGCTCATCGACATGACCATGCCCGACATGGACGGCATGGCCCTGCTGGACCACATCAAGAACACCAGCCCGGGCACCGAGTGCATCATGGTGACGGCCATCAACGAAGCGCGCACGGCCGTGGAGTGTCTGCGCCGGGGAGCTTACGATTACCTGGTCAAGCCCGTGGCCAAGGATGTGCTGGCTCTGACTCTGCCCCGGGCCCTGGAGCGCAAGCGGCTGCTGGATATCCTGGATCTGGAGAAAAGCCACGCCCTGGCCGAGTTGATCGACCCAGCCCCCTTTGCGCCCATCATCACCCAGGCGCCGGTCATGCGCCGCCTGCTCAAGGAGGCCGAACTGCACGCCGCCAGCAACGTCCCCGTCCTGATCACGGGCGAAAGCGGCACCGGCAAGGAGCTGCTCGCCTGGGCCATCCACCAGGCCAGCCCCAGAGCCCGGCACCCGTTCACGCCTATCAATATGGCGTCAGTATCGGCCACGCTGTTCGAGGCCGAATTCTTCGGCCATGCCCGGGGCGCCTTTACCGGCGCGGCCGCGGCGCGCACCGGCTTTCTGGAACACACCCACCAGGGCACGCTGTTTCTGGACGAGATCGGCGACCTGCCCCTGGAGTTGCAGGGCAAACTGCTGCGGGTGCTCCAGGAGGGCGAGTTCTCCCGGGTGGGCAGCAGCGAGCGGGTCCGGGTGGACTTGCGCTTCATCGCCGCCACCAACGAAAATCTTGACCGCATGATGGCGCGCAAAGCGTTTCGCAAGGATCTTTACTACCGCATCCGGGGCGGCTGGCTGCACCTGCCGCCCTTGCGCGAACGCCAAGAGGATATTTCTCTGCTGGCCGAAGCCTTTCTCTCCAAATATGACCCGGCAGCCCATGCCGGCCGGCGCATCACCCCCGCGGCCCAGGAGGCCCTGATGGCCTATGCCTGGCCGGGCAATGTCCGCGAGCTCAAATCCATGCTCCAATCGGCCGTCAATCTAGCCCAGGGCAAACCCATCGACCTGGCGCATCTGCCCGAACACATGCGCACCCTGCCCCGGCGCGCCGCGGCGCCGGCCGCCCGGCACACCGGCCAGAGCCTTCGCCCCCTGGCTGACGTGGAAAAGGAGCACATTTTGAGCGTCTATCGCCAACTGGCCCAAAACAAGTCCCAGGCCGCCAAAGTCCTCGGTCTGGGGCTCAACACCCTCCGGCGCAAGTTGGCGGGCTATGGCGTAGAATAATCGGTCAGGTCCGCGCCAGATTTTCCAGCAAGGCCTCAAGGAAACGCCACACCTGTGCCACCGAAGGAATATGAAGCCGCTCGGAAGGCGAGTGCGGGCTGCGGATCGTGGGGCCCAGGGAGAGCATCTGCATGCCGGGATACATCGCACCGATGATGGCGCACTCCAATCCGGCGTGAATCACCTGAATCACGGGCGGCTTGCCGAAAAGCCGGGCGTATGTCTGCTTGGCCTGCAGTAATAGCGGATCTTCCACGCTCGGCGGCCAGGGGGGATATTTGTTCTCTTCCTCGACTTGCGCGCCGGCCAGTTCGCCCACGGCGCGCACGGCGGCGGTGATTTCGGCCAAGCGCGAGACGACCGAGCTACGCTGGCTGGTCAAAATCCGCAGCCGGCCCTCCTGGACCGAGACGATCGCCAAATTGCTGGATGTCTCCACCAAACCGGAGAGGTTCGGGGACATGCCGGCCACCCCGTGGGGCAGCGCCAAGAGCAGGGCAACCACCTGACGGCTGGCTTCGGCCGTCAAACCTGCGCTCGGGGTGCCGGCGGCCGGCGCGGCGCCGACGAATAGGCTCGGCTCCATTTCGCCATACTCATCACGGAAGGTCCTCTCCATCTCAGCGACCACGGCGTTGATGCTCTCCATATCGGCCGCACAGGCCATCACCGCGCGGGCATCCCGGGCAATGGCATTATGACGCGAACCGCCTTCGAGGGAGACCAACCGGCAATCGGTGCGCTTGTTTAACGCCGCCAAGGTGCGGGCCAGCAGCTTGTTGGCATTGGCGCGGTGCTTGTGGATATCGATACCGGAATGGCCGCCATTGAGACCGCCGACCGTCAGCTCAAAACACGCCAAATCGGCCGACAATTTTTCGTCGCCCAACTGCCGGACCAAATTGCTGTCCACACCACCGGCGCAACCGATGGTGAAGATCCCCTCGTCTTCGGAATCGAGGTTGAGCAGAATGCGCCCCTGAATCAAGTCGCGGCCCATCTGCTTGACCCCGTTCAGACCGGTCTCTTCATCCACCGTGAAGAGCAGCTCCATGGGCGGCCTGATCATCCCGGCGTCCTCAGCCACGGCCATGGCGTAGGCGATGGCGATGCCGTTGTCCGCCCCTAAGGTGGTCCGATCCGCCATGAGCCAATCCCCGCTGCGAACCGAGCGGATGGGGTCCTTGGAAAAGTCATGCTTCGAATCGGGGGTCTTCTCGCAGACCATGTCCATGTGGGCCTGGATCACGACGATGGGCGCGCCTTCCGCGCCCGGGCTGGCGGGCAAGCGGACGACCAGATTGCCGGCCTCATCCTCGGCCGTATCGAATTTTTTCCGCAGGGCCCACTGCTTCAGCCAACGGCAAAGCGCCGCTTCATTTTTTGAACAACGGGGAATGGCATTGATCTGCTCGAAATAGTCCAATATTCGATCGGTGGATTGCATTTGCTTCTCCCGGAAATAAGAACCTTTTTGAAAAACTCCGGTTGCACCGGCAAGTGTTCAGCGAACATACGGCCCCGCCCCAATGATGTCAACAACTATGAAAACGGCTCGATATCAGTATCTTAAGGGTCTCGAAGCCAATATCCTGTTGACATTTACCACCAAGTATGGTCGAAAAAAGGCCCTTTATCGCAACCGATTTCATCTGCGCCCGCGGTGTCATCGGGACTATATCGACGACCGGTCCGCTTCGGACCGATTGGAACCAGGAGGAAAGAGATCATGGGCACCCAACAGCTCACCACTCTACTTGTTACACTGGCTCTGGCGCTTCTAGCATATCTCTTCTTCCAGCGGCAGAAGATCGCAAACCTTTTCAAACCCAAAAGCGGCTTCGATGATGCGCCCCCCCGGCAGCCCGCCGGTGCCGTCATGCAGGCCAACATCGATTTGCTCTCCGACCTGACCGGTGCCGCGCAGCAATGCCGCCGCATTGCAGCCGAGATCGGCGCCGGCTTCAAACTCGCGGAACTCTATCGTCTCCTCGAAAAAAGCGATTGGCCCCATCCCCATCTGACCATACGTTCCTTGCGGGAAAACGGCCTGCTCGTTCCAGCCGGCGAAGGCCTCTTCGATTGGAATATCTCCGAGCGATCCGGCGATTGATCGGAAGGGTATTTCCCTTGATTGTTCTTCGGGGCTGTGCCACGATGCATTTACTGCCGTGGCACCCAAGCCCGCCATCCGCGATTGACTGCCCTCTTTTTCCGTAAGCTGCGGGCCCTGCACGCCTCCTCGCTTCGGTCACGGCGACGGTTCACCGAAATGCGGTGCCGAGGATCACCCGGCCCGTTTTTCTTTCCACCCCAATCAAAAGGAGGCCATATGATCGCAAAAATCATCATCAAGCGGCGCTTCAAGGCGGGAAAGTCACGGCAAATCCTCGCTCTGCTCAACGAACTGCGTTCCAGGGCCATGCACCAAGCCGGTTACATCTCCGGCGAAACCCTATCTAAAAAGGGGTTTCCCAACAACATGATCGTCATCGGCACGTGGCAGAGCTTGGAAACCTGGCAACGCTGGCGCGACAGCGAAGAGCGCAAGAAGTACGAAAACATGTTGGATTTGCTTCAAGAGCGGCCTACGGAATACGAGGAGTATCTGCTGGGAACACCCCTGAGCCTGGACGAATAAATCAAACAAAGGAAGATCTATGCAGAAATGGCAATGCACGGTGTGTGGTTACATCCATCAAGGCGAAACGGCCCCGGATAAATGCCCGGTATGCGGCGCAGACCAGAGCTTGTTCGTCCCTTACCAGGAAGAGGACGCCGGCGCGGCCTCCACGCTTCCCGAAGCCCAACAGGCGGCCGCGGGTTCCGCTGCGCGGTGGCGATGTTCGGTTTGCGGCTATGTGCATACCGGCAGCGAACCGCCCGAGAAGTGTCCGGTATGTGGCGCAGACAAAAGCCTTTTCGTTGCGCTGACGGATGACGACGAAGCAACCTCGGACCCCGGCAGCGAAACGCATCAAGACAAATCGGAGGAAAAGCCTTTCCCACCAAAAGCGGGCCGCACCGGATTCAAGCCTCCCTGGGAAGGCAACGAGCGCCTGAGCGCCATTGCCAAGCTGCTCACCCAGTTGCACGGACACCCCATCGCCGTACACATTCCCAACGGCGTCTTGCCGGTGGCTGTGCTCTTCGGTCTCTTGGCCATGACGTTCCGATGCGAATCGCTCGCCCAGGCGGCCGGCTACAACATGTTGTTTGTCTGTCTGGCCATGCCCATCGTGATTGCCACCGGGCTGGTGGATTGGGTCAACCGCTTCGGCGGTCACATGACCGCCATCTTCAAGAACAAGTTGATCTGCGCCGGCGTGGTGACATTTCTAACGCTGGTGCTTTCCATCTGGTGGCTCGCCTCGCCGGAACTCTACCAGCACGGACTTTTCGCCAATTGGTTCTTCATCCTGCTCCATCTCATCGATTTGGGTGTCGCCGGACTAGCCGGCTGGTACGGCGGCAAGCTGGTTTTCAAATAAGATTTGCTTCGCGACCGTTCTTTCCCCGCAAACCCGCTCTGGAACTGGGTTTGCGGGGACGACTTCGCCAGAGGCCCAGGGTTTGGCGATCACCCCCACCCCTATACCTCGGTGCCCTTTTTTCACCCCGAGGCCAGACAGCCCTGAAAACCAATCAGCCCTGGCAGGCGACCGTGGCCGCCCAGTCCCGGTCCTTTTTTCGCCACACCACGTCGAATCCCATCGGTAACATCCTTTCCAGGTTCGGTTGCTCGTCGGCCCTGAAACCCGATAGAATCAACCAGCCGCCGGCGGCCACCAATAACCCGAGTACCGGCAGCAATGCGGCCAGGGTGGGCGGCCGCAGGTTGGCCAGAACCAGATCGAAAGCGGCTTCGCCAACCGCCTGCACCGGACCAGAAACGATGGCGAAGCGTTCGGCGACGCCGTTATGGCTGGCATTGATGCGTGCCTCGTGGCAGGCTTGGGGATCGATGTCCACCCCGGTCGCCGCCCCTGCCCCCAACAACAAGGCCGCTATGGCCAACACCCCATTGCCGGTGCCCACATCCAAAGCCCGGACCGCTGCCAGCCGCATAGAAGCAGCCGTCCGCGCAAGGGCCTGCTCCAAGGCCCGTAACATCATGCAGGTGGTCGGATGATCGCCGGCGCCAAAGGCCGTACCGGCAAGCAGTCGCACACAGACCGAATCCGGCGGCAATTTCTGACCATGCGGCGAGGCTGCCAAGTAGATGCGCTCGGAAACACGCGTCGGTCGGCAACCGCCCAAGGCGATACGGGTGGAGCCCAGGCGCTGCGTATAGATCAACCGCCCATCCGCGATCAGGCGTTTGAGCAGAAGCTGAAGCGAGGTGCGGGTCAGGCCAGGGAAATGGCTGCGCATCTCCAGGTTCAGCGCACCGGGGGTCAAGCCCCCCACACTTGCAGCCAGAATCTCCATCAGTCGCTTTTCCAATTGAATTTCCAACGCCGTTCTCCCGAACCCTGAAAAAAAAGCCCTGCCCCATGACACACGGGCAAGGCTGAGAAGGTTTTATTTGTTTTGCGCGCGGATGCGGGAAGCGCCCTACCCCTGGGAATCGAGTTTTTTCAACTCCTCGGCATACCATTTGGCAAACTCGTACATGCCGATGAAGCGCTCATCGCCGTTGATGATACCCAAAGCGATCTCCAAAACCCCCCGTCCATAGGCATTGCTGTATTTGTCCTGGCCGCACTGCTGCAAAAACTCCCGGACCAACTGCTGGGTGGTGCGCTGGGTCGCATCCTTACGAATATCGATCGGATCTTTGGGCTCTTCAAACGGATCCCATTGTTCATACCCGCGTTTTAAAATGTGCTTCTGGCGCCGGGGGGACATGCCCGCGAAGATCGCTTGTTTGCGTTGGGCCGATTCTTTGGACCGGTCAGCCATCGTCAGCTACTCCTTATCCCCGGAGGCCTTGGCCTCGGCATCCTCTTTTTTGCGCACCCCGAGATACTCCTCGGTATAGTCGGTGAGCAGCGCCATGGACAAGGGCACCAGCATATCCGATAGCCCCGGGTAGCGACTTTCTAAGGATTGGGCCAGCGCCAGGGAAATCTCGTAAAGCCGTTGATAGATGGCGTCCATTTTCACGGTCGGATACTTTTCGCCTGGATTGAAGGCGGACAAGCCACAGGTGTGGGCCTTGCCACCGATGACCGTAGGCACACCATAAATCCGGCAGGTCAACGGCCGAAACTCATAAAACGCGCAGCGATCATCCGCATTCAGCGCCGGACAACGCACCCGTTGCGCAGCCATCTCTTCCAGGATCTGCTCCTCCGGGCGGCCCTCTTCATGCTCCTTGAAAGCCTGGCGCTTGAGGCGATAGATGTGGCGATCGGCTTCATTGGCCCGCTCGATGAGATCCGCCCTGGCCTCTTCGATAAAATGGGCATCAAACTTGGCCTTGATATAAAGCGCTTCGACGAGCGTCAGGTCAAACAAGGCGTGGCAGCAATCCGCACAACCTTCTTTGCAGCGCACACATTCGCCGTGTTCCTGTTTCACGCGCGCAAAGACCGCATCCGCTTGTTGAACCAGCGCTTCGTATTGCTTGAAAAAGTTACTGAAATCCATGTAAATTCTCCTCGTTGTTTCACGTGAAACAATCCCGGGGGGCTGCTTCACACCCATAATCGCAAAACGCTCACTTTCCGATACAAAATTTCTGGAAGATCGCGTCCAGCACGTCGGGCGCGGCCCCCTCGCCGATGATCGCTTGTAATTGAACAAGTGCGTGCTTCAAATCCATGGCAAGCATATCCATTGGCCGGTTTTCATCGATGCTTTCGGCCGCATGGCAGGCCTCGCCCAGTGCAGCCTCGATGGCAACTTTGTGTCGCAGGTCGCAGATCACGGCTTCGCATTCTCCCTGACCCTGTAGACCGCAGGATTGGACGATCCTTTTCTTTAAAACATCGATGCCAGCGCCACTCTTGGCCGAAATAAAGACGGGATCGCGCTGGGCGTACGCCATAGGTAACATGGGCCTATCTCCGCTATCGAGCAGATCGGTCTTGTTGACCACCAAAAGCATATTGCTCTCATGGACCTGTTGGAAGATGCGATGGTCGTCGTCATCGAGCGGTGCCTGGCTCTCGACCACGAAAAGCGATAGATCGACCGTTTGCATGGCTTCTTGTGATTTTTGAATGCCGATGCATTCAACTGGATTATGACTCTGGCGCATGCCGGCGGTGTCGATAAAATCAATAGCTATGTTTTCGATGGTAACGCTCGCCTCGACCGGATCGCGCGTCGTTCCGGGAAAGGGTGTCACGATAGCTTTTTCGCGCTCGATGAGCCGATTGAACAGGCTGGATTTGCCCACATTGGGTTTTCCAACGATGGCCAAACGGTAACCTTCCTTCAGCGCGCGGCCAAGCTGATAACTTTCCGCGATTTTGCGCATCGGACCGATCACCCGCTCTTTTAAGGCCGCGCTGGTGATCGTTCCCGCGGTTAGCCCGGTCACGCCATCTTCGCTAAATTCCAGCTCCGCCTCCACGTCGGCGAGCATGTCGCGGAGGTGTGCGATTAGCCCTTGGATCTGCTTTTTTAGCCCGCCGCTGAGCTGCCTGGCAGCCATCTTCATGGCGCCTTCGCTGCGCGCGTTGATCAGGTCGGCCACGGCTTCTGCCTGGGTCAGATCGATACGCCCGTTGATGAAGGCACGTCGTGTAAACTCTCCGCCTTCAGCCAGCCTTGCGCCGTTCATTAGCACCAGGCCCAGAATCTTATGCAACACAATGTTGCCGCCGTGGCACTGGATTTCGATGACGTCTTCGCGAGTGTAGGAGTGCGGTGCGGGCATAAAGGCCAGCAAAACCTCGTCCACCTTCTCGCTATCTGCGGGGTTGATGAGGATACCGTAGCTTAGGTGGTGGGGCTTGAGGGCAAATTCGGAATTGTTCGCTCGGTGCGCGCCGCGCAAGGGGCGGAAGAGCGCACGGGCAATATCGGCGGCCCGGCCGCCCGAAATCCGGATAATCCCGATCCCGCCGCGCCCGGCGGCGGTCCCTATGGCCGCTATGGTATCATTCTCGGTCCGCCCGAGCGGGCCTATCGTACTCCGAGGCTGGGCCGCGATTTTTATCCCGCCCTCAGTTGTTAAACGCTGCGTCAACTTTTGCCCCGCCGACGTCGCTTGGGGAAAATCACCAGTTTCCGGTAGTAGCCCTCACCAATGCTCTGGGTACGAACCTCCTGGTTGTCTTTCAGGTGCAGGTGCACGATGCGTCGATCGTAGGCGTTCATTTGGCCGATAGTTACCGGTTTGTTAATTTTCTTGGCTTTGTCGGCCAGCTTGGCGGCCAATTTTTGCAGGTTGCTTTTACGTGCTCCCAAATAGCCTTCGACGTCCACCATCACTCGTATACGCGAGTCGTTTTTCTTGTTGATGATTTTTTCTACGAGATATTGAATCGCTTCTAACGTTTGCCCGCGCTTGCCGATTAGCAGCGCGCTGTTGCCGCCTTCGACTTTGAAAAGGATACGACCGTTTCGCGGTTCGGCTTCGATGTGCGATCCCTCCGAGATGAAATCCAGGATGCGCTGCAGGGCTGCCTTGCCATCGGTGATGGCCTGCTCCATATCCACGGGCGCGACTTCCACCGCATCTTCGCCGCCGACATCAATTGGCTCGCCCTCTTCGTCATCGAAGGCTTTGTCCACCAAGCTGCGGGCTTGCTCGCGGGCGTCTTCCTGAATCCGGCTTGCAGCGGCGACATTGTTCTTAACCCGGATCTTGGCTTTTTTTACGCCGACAAATCCAAAAATGCCGGACGAGCCATGGGAAACCACATCGTATTCCAGTTCTTCGACCGTCCGATTCAGCTCTTGGGCTGCTTTTTCAAGGGCTTTTTGTACGTT
Source organism: Deltaproteobacteria bacterium (assembly GCA_021819735.1). GTDB lineage: Bacteria > Desulfobacterota > Desulfobacteria > Desulfobacterales > Desulfosarcinaceae > Desulfatitalea. The sequence continues at coordinate 1,289 of JAKAFO010000113.1, read as the reverse complement.
TTTGCCTTCAAATTCAACGTGTTCATTCATGGCCGGGACCTCCATTGAAACCTCCCTCCCTTTCGGATGTTCTGAAATCGCCGTCGTTAGGCCAATTTTTTCATCGTGTAGTATTGCTGGCCTATTGAAACCAGGTTGCTGACCAGCCAGTAGAGCACCAGCCCGGAGGGAAAGTTGATGAAAATGAATGTAAAGACAATGGGCATCAACATCATCATTTTGGCCTGGGTCGGATCGCCCGGTTGCGGCGAGAGCTTCTGCTGCAAGAGCATCGTGGCGCCCATGATAATGGTGAGCACCGGAATGCCGTAGGGCTCGCTCATGAATGGAATCTTGAAACCGAAATTAAAAAGACGGTCCGGAGCGGACAGGTCGTTGATCCATCCGAAAAATGGCGCATGGCGCAGCTCGATGGCCTGGTAGAGCATGCGGTAAAGCGCGAAAAACACGGGCATCTGAATCAGCATGGGCAAGCATCCGCCCATGGGATTTACTTTGTAGGTACGGTAGAGCGCCATGGTCTCCTGATTGATTCGGGCTTTGTCGTCTTTGTACTTTTCACGAATCTCTTGCATCAAGGGTTGCAGCTTGCGCATATCGTTCATGGATTTGTAGCTCTTATTGGCCAAAGGCCAGAAAACAAGACGCGAGATAATCGTCAGGATAATGATGGCGATGCCGTAGTTTGGAATGTAGCGGTGGATGAAATTCATGAAGTAAAGGCAGGGCTTGGCGATGAATTCGACCCATCCGAAATTGATGGCCTTGTCCATCTCGTTACCGGCGGCCTTGAGCACGGAAATGCTTTTGGGACCCATAAAGATGCTATAGGCCAGTTCGAGCTGACCGCCGCTGGGGATTTCGCCTGTTTCGCTGATAAGCCGATTCTCCAATATATTGTCTTTATACGCCAATGCCATGGTACCGGCGCCAGGGTTTTTACTGATCAGGCACTCCATGAAGTAAAGCTCTTCGATGGCAATCCAGCGCAGCGTGCCTTCGAGCTTGTTTTGCTCCTCAATATCTTTGATTTTTACCTGCTCCAAAGAACCGTTGATCAAGCCGCTGGGGCCTTCGAATCCATAGCTGGCGGAATCACTTTTCATCGCGTGCCGCAGTGCGATTTTAAGCGGCGCCTGAATGGCCTGCGCACTTTCGTTGTGGATGGTGATGTTGAGGTCGAAAAGGTAACTTTTCGGAAAGAAGCGGTAGCTCTTGTCGATTCTCAGGCCGTCGGCCGTACGGAAACTGAACCTAAGATCGCTGTGCTCCCCCTGAACTTCGATCTT
>JAKAFO010000112.1 GCA_021819735.1 Deltaproteobacteria bacterium | reverse complement strand
GAGCTTTTCGACTTTCACCTGGACTTCCAGGTGCTGGCCCAATACTTCACCGGCACCGAAGTGACCTTCCCCTGGCCGGAAAACTATAGCACGGTCCTGGTGCCGGCCATGCAGGCCGCCCTGGGCAGCGGCCTTCCGGGCTACCCGGGATTTCCCATCACCCTGAGCCCGGCCGGCATGCAGTTGCGCCAGGCGGTCAAGTACCGTTCGGGCGGCGAGCGGCCGCTGTATGACATTGCCTTCATGTATTGGGGCAATTTTCTGTTCGGCCAGGGACTGAACGGCGATATCGGCATCGCTCCCGGCAACACCATGGAAAACTGGGATACCCTCTATCAACTGGATGGCGATCCGGCCCTGTCTGCTGCCGAGGCGGCGCTCAACGAGCAGATCCTGCGCGTGACCACCGATCCCCAGGGCCGGCATCCCAATGGCCTGGCCAACATTCCGCCCATCTCCGGCAATATCGGCATTCCGGTGCTGAGCATGCATACCATCGGCGACATGTTCGTCTCTTTCTCCATGCAGCAGATCTATGCCCAGCGCGTGGCCGAGCATGGCCAGTCGGATCTGCTGGTGCAGCGGGTCATCCGCGATGTGGGGCACTGCGCCTTCAAAACCGGCGAAGAGGAGGCGGCCTTTGCCGATCTGGTCAATTGGGTCGAGAACGGCGTGCGGCCGGCGGGCGACGATGTGCTCGACGCCCAGAGCGTGGCGGCGCCCGACTATGGCTGCCAGTTCACCCAGGGGACCCACAGCATTCAAATGGGCAGCACCAGCGTGCCGATGACCCCCTGCCCCTGATCGAAAAACAAAGGTTTGGCGGCGTCGTCCGGTTACGGGCGGCGCCGTTTTTTCTTGGACGACGGGTCGTCATTGCCCGGCGGCCGGCGCGGGCGTCCGCAAAATGGGCTCGACCAACTGAAAGGGCGCCATCACGGTGCGCTCCATGATGCCCAGCAGGCGCGAGCCGACGGCCTTGGGCGACATGGGGAAGACGGTGGGATTGGTGAGCGGTCCTTTGATTTCCACGGGCACGGCCACCAATGTGCCCTGGAGAATCTTGCCGACCAGGGGAATGCGTTGCACCACGGCATCGGTCGTGGTCAGCGGCGATACCAGCAGAACGATGGCCACGTGCTGGGTCTTCAGATCGACTTTGCCTTCGCCCGCCAGATTGAGGGGTTTGGAGGTCAACTTGGCTTCCTGCAGCTTGGCCACGCCCTCATCGATCTGAAGTATGAAATCGATGCGCTTGAAAGGCAGATCGTTTTGGGCCAGATTGAGCCCCTCGCCGCGCAGAATGTTGTTGACCGTAAGAAAAGAGAACAGGTTGGTGAACAGCCCCACCCGGCCGACATTGAAAATCCGGCCGTCGCGGGCGCTCATTTGCAGCTCGCCCCCCAGGCTGGCCAGCAGTCCCGGTACATCGCGACCGGTGGCGGAAATCTGGCCCTGGATGTCCAGGATGCCTTCGATGCGCTCGGTGGAGGCGGCGCCAGCCAGGCAGCCGCCGGTATACTGGGCGCTTTGGCCTTGGGTACTTGGTTTTACTTCCAGGCGCAGGCCCTGGTCGTTCCAGACCATGCGGCCCACGGTGGAGATGCCGCACAGGTCGGCCTGGGTGACATCGAGAATGGCTTGACCCTGGGACAGGGTGGCTTGGGCCCGCACGGGTTTCCACTGATAGGCACCATAAACCAGATGGGCGATGGCCACCGATACCCGGCCGTCGATCGGCATGCCGGGCTTTTTGGCAGGGGCGCTTTTGGGCGGCGCGGGGGCCTTGCTTTTGAAGAGGGGCACCAGCCGTCCCAGGTCCAGGCGGTCGGCGGTCAGCGCCAGGGCCGGTTCCCATCGCTGTGTTCCGAACAGGATCGTACCGCTGAGGGCGGCGCGCTGCTCGGCGCAGGTCAGCGTCACCTGCTGGATATCCAAGCGTGTGCCGTCGTTTTTGGCCGCCGGGCTCTTTGCCAGGCTGAAACGGCCGTCGCCAAGGGTGACCGGCGCGGATATTTGGGCCGGTCCCAGGGTCAGGGTGTCGAAGGCACCGGTGCCTTGAAATTGCCATGGGCCGGGGGCTCCCGGCGAGCCGCTGATGGCAAAGTCGCTGAGTTGGAGCGCGCCCGCCATGGATTGGAGCCCGCCGGTCTTGGCCTGCAGGCCGGGCAGGGCGCTCAGCCAGGCGAAGAGTTCGTCGCCGGAGAGCCTGGCCGCGCGGCCCTGGAGCGTGAGCTCGGAGGCCGGCTGCCAGGCCATGCCGCCGCTGATCGTATCCATGGAAGTGGCGCCCATGGCGGCACTCAGGTCGCGAAAACGGATCCGGCCGTCGGTGTAGACCAGCTCAGGTCCCTTGATTTGGACCGGCAGGGGCAGGCGGTCGTAATGGGCGGTGAGCGTGATATTCCGGGCGGTTACGCTCACCCGCGGTTCCTGCAAACTGCCGCTCAGGCGCAGCTTGCCGGCGGCCCGGCCCTGGGTCTGGCCGACGCGCGCCAGCTCGGCCTGGACCTTGTCCGAGGGAATCGCTTTTCGCAAAAGCCCCGGCAGGTCGGCCAAATCGGCGTTGAAATCCAGGGCCAGGTCGATGGGCCGGGGCGGGTCGGCCAGGCCCACCGTCAGGGCCGCGTTGCCGGCCTGGATGCCGCCGTGGCGAGCCGTGGCCCCGGGGGCCACGGTCAGCACCCCCGCTTCGAGTTTCCAGGCGCCGTTGACATCGGCCAGCGCCAGCTCCATCCCCGGCACAACGATATGGGCCTGGGAGGCCTTGCCCGCGAGGTGCAGGTTGCGCATGCGCCCCAAGTCGCGCCACGCTTTCCCGGAAGCGTGCAGGGTCATCTCCTCCAGGCGGCCGCCACCCACAATCTCCCAGAGCTTCCAGGGCCGGCTCTTGCCGGCCATGATCACCAGCGCGGCGCGCACCGCGGTGGCGTCCGTGTCGCGCAACTGCGCGTCCAGCCGCAGGGGCAAGCTCTCCGGCGTACCGCTCCAATCCCATACCAAATCGCCCGTCAGATGCAGCCGGGGCTGTTCGAGTTGCAGCCGGGACAGGGTGGCCCGTAAGCCTTGACGGGTCAGTTCGGCGTTGGCCTCCACCAGAAGTTGGCGGGCATGGATCCGGTTCTTGCCCCGGGTCAGGGTCATGGTCGGCAGCTCGGTGCGCAGCACGGCGCGCAGGTTTTGCAGGCCCTGGGTTTCAAAGGCCAGGTGCAGATCGCCTTCCACCTGGAGCGGACTGGGTGGGCTGGGCTGGGTGGAGGGCTCATCGGACGATTCGCCGAGCCGGATGCCGTTGAGTTGGATTTCGCCGCCGCCGTCCAGCGAGCGGCCGTCCAATTGCGCCGTGACCTGGAAGCGCTCGAACAGATCCGAAGCGCCCTCCAGATCCAAATGCAGCCGGCCGTTTTTCTCGACCAGGGAAAGACTTAAATCCTCGAAGCGCGCCAGGGGGGAGGTGCCCTGTTGGAGCGTGATCTCGCCCTGGTCCAACAGCACCTGGGCGTTGCGCGGCAGCCGAGCCAGGGCCGCGGACAAGCGCGGGCTGAAATCGTCGCGGGCCGCGCCGGGTTCCGGTTTGCTCGTTTGGGCCCCGGAGGGCAGCTCGACGACGGCCCTGGGCGCCTGCACCCGGAGGGTGGCAAGGCGCAGGCGGCCGCCCAGCAAGGAGGGCAAATGCGGATGAAAGGCCACTTCCTCGGCCTGGAGCTGCACCCGGCCGGGCAAGGCGTAACGGGCCTGGGTGACGACCACGGCCGGCAGCGGCAGCAGGGCGAGGCGCAGTCCGGCAAAGTCGATGCTGCCGTACGTCTGCGGGTCCAGGCGCGCCTGGATCTTGCTCTTGAGGCGCTGGCCGTCGACCAGCAGCGGCAGCAGGAAATGGAGCAGCGTCACGAGCAGCATGCCTCCGGCGGCCGACCAGAGGCTCCAGCGGGCGATCTTCTTGAGGGCGGTTATAAGATTTTGAGCCATAGCAGGCGTGCCGGCCGCTCTTGGGTGTTTTTCCACTGGCTGGGGATGTCCCGGCTCAGGAAGACGACGTCACCCGGTCCCACTCGATGCACCGTCTCCTTGATGACGACTTCCAGCTCGCCTTCCAGAAGATAACCGAACTCTTCGCCCTTGTGGGTGAAGAAATGTCCGCTCAAGCGCTTGCCCGGGGCGATCTCGAGCAGGTAAGGCTCGATGCCGGCGCCCAAATCTAGGGGCAGCAGTTGACGGCCCTCGATGCCGCCCTTGCCCAGTTGGGGGAAGTGCACCAGCTTGCCTTCGCCGGAGAAGACCGCGGGCTTTTCGCTCTTGCCGTTGGCGTGGAAGAAATAGGCCACGTCCACGCGCATCACCTGGGCGATCTTGATCAGGGCCGGCAGCGACGGATAGATCTGATTGCTTTCGACCTGGGAGATGGTGCTGGGCGTGACGCCCACCAGGGTGGCCAGCTCTTTCTGGGAAACGCCTTGCTTGGCCCGCAGGGCCTTGAGCCGGCCGCCCAGGTCGATCTTCTCGGAGATGGGCAGATCGGCGTCGAAGCCCACCTTCATGCCGTCGACCCAGAAGTATTCGGGCTTGTCCAACGAGCCGGGATGGCGGTTGTGGGCCTTGAGGACCGTCAAGGCGCTCTTGCCCCGGCGGATGCCCAGATCGATGGCCACCTGGGCGATCTGGTTGATATGGGCCTTGAGCCGTTGGCTGTGCGCCCCCTTTTCGATGATCCAGTAGGCGATGGTCTCCAGCTCGTAGAGCCGCGGGCAGGTGCGCGAGTAGAACTTCAAAATGCTCTCTTCGCCTTCCCACAGATCCTGCATGCCCGTCAGGCTTTCGAAGACGAAGCGCACATCGCCCTTGAGCTTCTGGTGGATGCCGTAAATGGCCTCGGCCACGCGGTCCGGCTTGGCCGGCTCGTTGACCTTGACGATCTGGTAGGGCCACTGGGCGCCGTTCATCTCGTAGAACTTGGAGAAGACCGCCGAGCCGTCCCCCTTGCCGTGGGTGAAGCAATCCAGAAAGGTCATATGGGGGCTTTGGGCCAGGGGGCCGAGCTCTTCCAGGAGACTCTTCGGCGAGCGGTCGAAGGTGACGTAGATCAGCGGCTTGTTGCGCTCCTGGGATTGGCGGATGAAGTTGAGCGTAAAGGGAAAGGCCAGGCTGCCGGCCTCGTCGTACCAGATGACATTGTCGCCGATGAACAGACCGTCCAGGCGCTGGTCCAGCGCCGGAAGCCCCGTGGAGACGCGTTCTTTCTCGCTATACATCTTCTATTCCTCTGGCCACGCTTCGTTGTCCAGTTCCTTGACGAGGTAGCAAAAGCGGTCCCACTCGAACTGCCGGCCCGAGATCGGGCAGCGCAGTTGAACCTTGGCGTCGCTGATGCCGACGACTTCCCAATCTCCCCTGCGTTTGCCGCCTTCGATGCGGATTTTCTGCCCCTGGGTGAAGGGATAGGGTTTGAAGAGGGTGACGTTGAATGTTTCCATGGCGATCTCCTTCGGCTTATCTCCGGCATTGTGGCGTTTGCCCCTACTTTACGTCACCCGATCCAGGAGCGCAATATCCAGAAATAGCCCAGGGCCGCGGCCAGCAGGGCGCCCAGGGGTACGCGCATGAAGCGGTAGACCGCCACCAACTCGGTTTTGAAGTATTCGTTGGAGAGCAGGAAACACAGGTGCAGCGGCGAAAGCAGCACCCCCGCAAAACCGCTGGCCAGGGCTATCATGAGGTAGGGCAACATCAAGGCTTCCTGGCCCATGGTGTTGACCAGCGAGATCAGGATCGGAAAGGTGGTGCCCACGAAGGCGATGGTGATGCCCACCACGCCGCCCACCAGGAAGGGCAGGAGCATGGCGATGGGCAGCAGGGGGATGTGCCAGCGCAGCATCTCCTGGCTGACCCGTTCCACGGCGTGGCTCTTATCCAAAATGCCCTGGAAGACGAGGATGGCGGCCACCATGTAGACCATCCGCGCCAGGCCCGGGTCCTTGAGGATCGCCCAGCGCACGCGCCAGCCCATGCGGTTGCGGCGCCACACCCAGACGATGGCCAGCAGCAGCGCGGCCAACAGCCCCAGCTCTTTGGCGATGGGGTGCAGCATGGGGGGCAGGAGAACCGAGAAGGCCATGCCCAGGGTCAAGGCCAGCACGATGGCGGCGCCGATGGGCGCGGCTTCCCTGAGAAAAGGCCAGGGGCTTTTGCGCTGCGCGCCGACGGGGGCGTCGGCGGCGTCCACCGCGCCGCGCAAGGGCCAATAGCCGGCACCCAGGGCCACGAGGGTCAGCGGCGCCGTGCAGAGCACCAGGCGCCACAAGTCCACGCCCGCCAGGGTGGTGGTGAGCAGAACGCCCGGGTAGAGCGGCCACCAATACTCCCAGATGTGGCGGAACCAGTAGTTGATGTAGCTCAACTGGGCCGGGCTCAGGCGGTGCTCGGCGCCCAGGCTCTTGACCATGGGCGCGGAAAAGATGGCGCCGCCCGGCATGGGCAGCAATCCGATGAGGGCCGGAAAGACGACCAGGTTGATCCGGGGCCGGCGGATCAGCCCCCGGAAGCCGTCGAGCAAGCGTTGCATTTGCCCGGCTTTTTCCAGGGTGTGGCTGAACACCAGGATCAGGGCCACCACGGCCGCCAGGCTGACCGTCTTGGGATGCATCAAGGCACCGCCGGCCGCCAGCAGCAGGGCGCCGGGCGCCATGGCAAAGGCCAGGCCCAGCAGCAGGGCGCCGCCGAGCAGGGCGCTGCCCAGGGACCATTTGCGTTTGATGGCCAGCAGCACCAGGGTAAAGACCAGCAGGATGCGCACGATGGCCGGCACGGCCGCTAACATCATAATTTGCTCGCCAGTGCCACCCATTCGTCCTGCTCCATACTTTCGACGAGGTGCAAACCGCAGGCCGCCATCTTGCGCAGCACCTCCGCCCGCCGGTCCTGGACGATGCCCGAGCAGATGAAGCGGCCGCCGGGGGCGAGAACGGCCGGCACCTGGTCCAGCAGGTCGATGATCACGTCGGCCAGGATGTTGGCCACCACCACATCGAAGCGGTGGGCCACCGTATCCACCAGATGGCCGCAACGCAGCTCGGCGTCTGCTTTGGGGATGGCGTTCAGATCCAGATTCTCCCGGGCGATGGAGACGGCGATGGGGTCCGAATCCACACCGCTCAAGCGGCCGGCCCCCAGCTTGGCCGCGGCGATGAGCAGGATGCCCGAGCCGGTGCCCACGTCCAGCACCGAATCGCCCGCTTTCAGGTGGTTTTCCAGGAGTTGGACGCACATGGCCGTGGTGGGGTGGGTGCCGGTGCCGAAGGCCATGCCCGGATCGATCTCGATCACCTGCTGGCCGGGTGTCGGCGTGTACTCGCGCCAGGTGGGCTTGACCACCAGGCGCGCCGTGATCGGCTGGGGATGGAAAAAGGCTTTCCAGGCTTCGGCCCAATCCTGTTCATCCAGGGCCTGGTAGGCGATGGTGAAGCGCAGCCCCTGGTGGCGGGCCAGGTCGGCCAGGGCGCGTTCCAGTTCCGCCCGCCGGTTCTCCAGGCGCCCATCGGCCGGCAGGTAGCCGGTCACCGCCGGTTGCAGGGGCCGGGGCACGGCATCCGAACCCCAGCCCTCCACCGGTGTAAGGTGGGGGTCGTCCACCACCACGCCGCTGGTTCCCAGGTTCTGGAAGATGTCGGAGATCAGCTCGACGGCCAGACGTTCGTCGGCGGCGGCAAAGGTCACTTTGGCTTCGATCCACTGCACGGTCAAAAGATCCTCATCAAGACAAAGGCGATCTCGAAATAGATGGCGATGCCCAGGGCATCGATGATGGTGGCGATGAAAGGGCCGGCGGTCAAGGCCGGGTCCAGATTGATTTTTTTGAGCACCAGGGGCATCAGGGCGCCGATCAGATTGGCGCTCATCAGGGTGGCCAGCAGGGCCGCGGCCACGATGCAGCCCAGCATGACGTTCTTGTCCTGGATAAAGACGCGGAAGTAGGCCATCAGGCCCAGGGCCAGGCCCAGGCAGAGGCCCATCATCAGCTCGCGGCGGAACAGGCGGCCGAAATCGCTCAGTTCGATCTCGCCCAGGGCCATGCTGCGCACCACCATGGTGGCCGACTGGGTGCCGGCGTTGCCGCAGGTGCCCATGACCATGGGGATGAAAAAGGCCAGGGCCACCATCTGGTCGATCAGGCCGGCGTTGAACTCCATGATGGTGGTGGAGATCAGCGAGGTGAAGAGCAGGATCGCCAGCCAGATGAAGCGGCTCCAGAAGAGCCGGTGCAACGGCCGCTTGAAGTACTCCTCGTCGAAGGGCATCACCGCCGAAATGCGCTGAAAGTCTTCGGTGCTCTCGGCCTCGATGATGTCCAGGACGTCGTCTACGGTGACGATGCCCACCAGGCGGTTCTCCTTGTCCACCACCGGCACGGCCAGCAGGTCGTACTTGGAGATGACGGCCGCCACCTCCGCGACCTCCAGGTCGTGGGGCACGCTGATGACATGCGTCTCCATGATGGCGTCCAACCCGGCGCTGGGCTTGGACATGATCAGTTCGCGCAAGGAGATGGTGCCGATCAGATGCCGCTCGGCATCCGTGATGTATATATAATAGATGGTCTCTTTGTTGGGCGCTTGCAGGCGCAGCTTTTCCAGGGCCGTGGCCACGGTCAGGTGCTGGGGCAGCATGGCGTACTCGGTGGTCATCACCGCGCCGGCCGTGCCCTCTTCGTAATGCCACAAGTTGCGGATTTCGTTGCGTTCGGCCTGGGCGATGAGCGGCATGATGGCCTCGCGCACATCGTCATCCACGGTCTTGAGCAGGTCCACGCGGTCATCGGGTTCCATGTGTTCCACGAAGCGCAGCATGGTCTGGGCATTGGAGGCTTCCAGGCACTCTTGCTGGGTCTCGATGGAGAGCATGGCAAACGCTTCCACGGCCTTATGGTTGCCGATCAGGGAGAGCAGCTTGACCATCTGGGAAGGCTTGGCCGCGCAGTCTTCCAGGGTTTCGGCGATATCGGCCGGATGCAGACTGCGCAGGGTCTCGATCTCTTCGAGGCGCTCCTGGGCGTCGGCGAATTCCAGCACATGATTGATGTCGAGGGCGTAGGCCATGTTGCGCCTCCTGAACGTATGGGCCAGGGCCGTTGGCCCGGGCGGGACGCTCAGGGCGGCGCCTTAGATGGTTCGTGAGGGCGTGCGCATGGGGAGGGCGTTCCCGTGTCGGGACCGAACGGTGCTTGAGCGATAGATTTTGCTACGACTAGGGGGTTGCGTTTCGCAACTACCACCAGAGTCCTTTTCGTCCATGGGTTCCTCTTTAAAGTCACCACAAACAACGTGCCGGACCAGCCGGCACCAAACACATCCTGAAAACTCAGTCATTTTTGCAAGCGACGCTAATGCAACCCCACCGAAAAAGCAAGCATAATTATCCGCTTGGGGCTTGTCTAAAGCCCGCTCAGGGGTTACTGAAAGAGACTGTCGCGCGCAGCTAAGAGGACCATGGGAGGTAACAATGAACACACCCTATGCGGCCCTGGTTTCATCCGACTGGAACGAATGCCTGGCCCCGTGCGGGCCGTTCGACGTCATCGGTTTCCATTTTCCCGAACTGGGGCCCAAGGTGGAGGCGATCTTCCGGCAATACACCGCCAATGCGATCCCCCTGGGCAGCGCCATCGACGAAGTGGCGCGCTTACTGCCCGAACCCATCGGCCTGGAGCGCATGGACGCTTATCTGCGGAGCGCCTTCGCGACCTACCGGGGGGTGGCCGAGTTGATGGCGATGTGCCGCGAACAGGGCATCCTGTTCATGATCAACACCACCGGCCTGCGCGGCTACTTTCAGCGCGCCGTGGCGTTGCGTCTTTTGCCGCCCCCAGCGGCCCTGTCGGCGCATCCCCTGATTGCATACGCGGAGGGGCCGGGCGCGGGCCCGTTTTACCCGCTGCTGGAGATCGCCGACAAGGCCCGCAATACGGCCGCGGCCGCCGCCCATTTTAAGATCCCGCCGGAAAAGATCGTCCTCATGGGCGACAGTGGCGGTGATGGGCCCCACTTCCAGTGGGGCGCCCGGGTGGGGGCGCGCCTGATCGGTTGCATGGTCAAAGCCTCCCTGGGCGACTATTGCCGCCGGGCGGGCATCGCCCTGCATCACTATTTCGGACCGGTCTATGCCGCCGGCGAACCCAAGGACCCCCGGCGCGAGGCCGGGTGCGATTTCCGGGATCTGTTCGAGATCGTCGCGAAAGCTTTGGAATAAAAAACCCCTGCTCCGGCCAGGGACGGAGCAGGGGTCGATGACAAGCCGTTCAGGGCATCAGTCCGAGTACTTGAACCCCGCGTCCTTGATTGCGAAGCCCTTGAAGCGGAAATCGCCGATTTCGTTGTCCATGCGCTTCTTGGCAATCTCTTCGCTCTTGTAGGCCATGCGCGCGCTGACGGTCAGATCCGGGCTGTTGACCTTCAAACTCTGGGCCAGATGCTTTTGAAAGGCCGATTCCAATTTGAGAATGGAGGCCGTATCAATGGCATACTCTTCTTCGCTGGAACTCTCGCCTTTGACTTTATTGGTGAAAATGGTCGAGTGATAGACCACTTTGTCCTTATAGGAATAGGCAATCAGATAGTTGTAGGCCGTCTCCTTGGCCCAGGCCGGCGCCGCGCCGATGATCATCCCCCAAGCGAGAAGCATCAGCATCACTGTACCCTTGGTTTTCATTTCTTGCCTCCATGTGTTCAGATTCGAGCCCTGATTCCAAAGCATCTTTCACCGTTATGACAGGCTTTCTGCTAAACGGGGGATGTGGAGGGAGCTATCCCGGCAGCCTGTTCCATCTCCATCGCATGGCTGGTGCGGCCGCCGCGATGGCCCTGCCTGAACTTAACTCGAGGTGATTCATAAGTAGTTCCGAACACTTCACTCATACCATGGCACAATATGTAACACAACCCGGACGCCGATGGCGGGTCGCATCGGTGAGGTCCGGAGATTTGGTTTGAAGGACGATGGATCGCAGGAAATTGTCTACGTGCGCATGAGGCGGAAGAGCTAGTGGCCGTCCTATACCTTAAAAGAAAGGCCGATACAACAGTTTCAGGCCACAAACCGGAAGCGGCCTAAAACTTTTCCCGGGGGGGATTGAAATAGCCGTGATGCAGCCTTGGGAAGGTGCGGCAAACCTCCTCGAACAGGGCCTGTACCCCCAGGGGCCGGCCAAGGGGAGCGACCCGGTTCATGATCCCAAGATAGCGCAACGGATCGAAATTCAGATTGCGCCACTGGATCATCTGGATGGGGTGGGCTTGCAGAAAGGCCAGCAGGGCGTCGCGCTCTTCGGGGGCATCGCTGAACCCCGGGCAGTTGAGATAATTGATGGCCACGTGGGCTCCTCGCCCCAGGGCCAGCTCGATGGTGGCCATCACATCCTGCCAGGCATACCCTTTGGGACGGTAATACGCTTCGTAACAGGGTTGGCGTACGCTGTTGAGGCTGATGCGCACGCTGTCCAGGCCGGCCTCGATCAAGGCGGCCATCTTGTCGGGCAGGCTGCCGTTGGTGTTCATGTTGATGGTACCTTGGCGGGTCTGGGTGCGGATCAAGCGGATAGCGTCGCACAGGGTGTCGGCCACCAGCACGGGGTCGCCCTCGCATCCCTGGCCGAAACTGACCACGCCGTCGGGCACGCGTTGAATATGGGCCAGCGCCACCCCGGCGATCTCCTCGGGCGAAGGGGTGAAGGCGATGCGCTCCTGGCTGCAGGGCATGACCCCTTCGCTTTGCAGGGAGATGCATCCCAGGCAGCGGGCGTTGCAGGCCGGGGAGGCGGGCAGGGGCGCCTCGTAGCGGCCCAGGAAAAAATTTTTGCCCGCCGGACAGCCGTAGGTCAGGGCGCACTTTTCCAGGTGGGCGCGCAGGCGGTTGTCGGGCAGGCGCCGCCGCATCTGCTTGACGCCGGCCTTGATTTTGTCCAGGGGCATTTGGCGCAGGTCCTGGCGCGGCTCGGCATCCACCTGGAGGACCGCTGAGCGGAACTTGCCCCGCTGCCAGCCCACGGCGCCGTAGGAGAAAAGCGGCAGGAAACCGGCCTTGGGCCGCTCTTCATAGGCGCAGGTGTGGGTGAGCATGTAACCCGGCGAATTGAAGGCCGCCACCGGGAAGATGGCTTCGCCCGGCACATGCGGGTTTTCCGGCAGGGTCTGGAGGCGGTTGCGGCCGAGATCGTAGACCACCGGCACCCGGTCGGGCAGAAACATCAACTCGCTGCCATGGGGCAGAGGCGCGGTCTGGTCCGGCGCCAGCGGCGCCCGCAAAGGCCCGTCGGCGCCCACGGCGGCATAGCCGGCCAGATCGAAGATTTCGCCGGCGGCGTTGGCCACCACGGCGGTCAGGAATGGGGATGTTTTTTTCATCCGAACGGGCCCCCTTTTTTATAGAGCGGCGCCAAGCGGCACGGATCGACGCCCAGCAAACAGCCGCCGGCAATCAGGCAATTGATCAAGGTCGTGCGCAAGATGCCGCGGCTGCGCCAGCGGCGGGCCGAGGTGACCGCCGCGCCCGGGGCCAGGGCGAGGCGTCCCAGGCGGGCCATGCGCCGGGCCAGGAACAGATCTTCGGCAATCGGCAGCGGCGGAAAACCGCCCGCCCGGTCGAACAGCTCCCTGCGCATGAAGAAAGCCTGATCGCCGTAGGGCATTCGTAAGTAAGACGAGCGCCAATTGGCGGTGCGCTCGATCCAGCGCATGGCCGGATGCGCCCAGTCGGTGGCGAAGCGAAAGGCGCCCAGGGCCAGCTCCGGGTCCATGAGCAGCTCGAAGATCTGAGGCCCGAAATCGTCCGGCAGCCGGGTATCGGCATGCAGAAAGAGCAGCACCCGGCCCGTGGCCGCCCCCGCGCCCCGGTTTTGTTGAATGGCTCGGCCCCGAGGCGTCTCGACCACCGCAGCCCCGGCACGCCGGGCCAGCGCCGGGGTGCCGTCCCGGCTGCCGCCGTCGGCCACGATGATTTCGGTGCCTTTGGCCTGCATTCGGGAGATGGTCTCCGCGATGCCACGGGCTTCATTCAAGGCCGGAATCACCACCGACAAATAGGGCCGCCGCCATTGTCCCCGGGGTTGCCACTGCTTCAGATCGGCGTCGGTGTCGATATCGTACAGCTCGGGCAGCAGCGCCGTGGAAAGCCCCTGCTTTTGGGCCGCGGCCAGGCTCTTGGCCAACACCTCCGGCGTGCCCCAAGGGATGGCATCGAAGATATCCACCGGCCGCCGGCAGCCCACCAGGTAGTAGCCGCCGTCCGTGCTGGGGCCCAAGACCAGGTCGTGGCCGGCCAAAGCTTCGAAAGCCATGCGGGCATGCCGGGCGGTTAGCCCCGGCACATCGGTGCCCACCAGAACCACCTGACCGGCCCCCTGGTCCAAGGCGCGATCCAGCATCCGCCGCATGCGTTGCCCCAGATCGCCCTCCGGTTGCGGCACCAGCCGGATCTTGAACCTTGCCAGCCAGCGATGCACCTGATCCCGGGTGCCGCCGGCAAATGCAAACGAGAGCGGCGCCGTGCGGTTGCCTGCAAGGCCGGCCACGGCGCGTTCGGTCAACTGCCGCTGCAGATCGGCCGCGCCCAGGGCTCCCAAAATTGGAATCAATCGGGTCTTGGTTGCCCCAGGCACCGGATAGCGGCCAAAAAGAATGATTTGGCGGTGAGCGGGCGCGGGCAACATGGCGGCGGCATCCTCAAGGTCGTGGCGGTTGAAACGGTGGACAGCTCTAACATATCCGGGTATCAAAGTACATCGAACCTCGGCCGACAACGCCGGTGGCAAAAAGGGTCTTCAACAAGGACCCGAAATTTGAGATGGTGCAGCCAAAGCCGTCGATCTCATGATGCGCATCGAAACCACGGTCTTTTTGGGGATGGATCGAGAACCTATGAGCAAGGGACTAAAAATCGGACTCACCACGCTGGGCATCGCATTGCTCCTGCTCTTCATCGACCCGGCCCTATCCCTGGTGCCCCTCGCCCTCTTCCTGCTCCTGTTGCTCGCCGCCCCCTTCATGTACCGCTTCGGTTTCTTCCTGCCGGTCGTCAGCCGCGGCCGCAGCGGCCAACCCATCGTGGCCCTGACCTTCGACGACGGACCCGACCCAATCACCACGCCGCTGCTGCTCGAACGCCTGGCCGCCCACCACGCGCCGGCCACCTTCTTCGTCACCGGCCGCCGGGCCGCGGCCCATCCCGAGCTGATCCAGGCCATCCTGGCCGCCGGGCACACCATCGGCAACCACT
>JAKAFO010000459.1 GCA_021819735.1 Deltaproteobacteria bacterium | reverse complement strand
GGTAGGCCAGATTGTAGAGCGGATTGGACTCAGTGAGTCCGATGCAGAACCAGCGGGTCAGCTCCACCAGGTGGTAGAGCGGGAAGACGAGCGAGAGCATCTCGGCCCATTTTGACACGCCCGAGACCGGAAAGAAGGTGCCCGAGAAGAGAAACATCGGCGTGATGAACAGGAAGATCGGCAGGTTGAACATGTCGATGGACGGGATCACGCCGGTAAAGAACATGCCGATGGCGGCAAAGGCCAGGCCGCCCAGAAACGCCAGGGGAATGCACCACAGCGCGCCCGGAAAACTCGCGTAGCCCAACGGTATCAGCACCGCCAGCATGACGGCCACGGCTGCCGCGGCCTTGGAGGCGGCCCAGACGATTTCGGCCACGATGATCTCTTCGACGCTCAAGGGCGTGGCCAGCATGCCGTCGAAGGTCTTTTGATAGAACATGCGCACGAACGAGGTGTAGGTGGTTTCGAAGAAGGCGTTCCACATGCAGGCCGTGGCCACCAGGGCCGGGGCCATGAAGGTGGTGTACGCCAGGCGCCGGCCGGCATAGTCCACCCCCTCGATCAATCCGGAGAACCCCAGGCCGAAGGCCAGGATATAGAATCCAGGCTCCAGCAGCGGCACCAGGAAATTGATGCGCCAGATGCGGCGGTAGGTCACCAGGTTCCGCAACCAGACATGGCGGAAGCGCAAGGATATCGCGCTGGGTTGGAATCGGTTCATTCGCGCAGCTCCCTTCCGGTCAGGCGCAGGAATACATCCTCCAGATTTCCGGCGCGAAAGAGGCAGGAGGCCATGCAAAAGCGCTCGCGGACCTCTTTATCGAGCTCTCCGTCGGTCTCGGCATAGATGATCACCCGCTCGCCCAGGTCATCGTGCTTCACGGGGTGCCGGCGGAGGTAGTCGCGCAGCTCCTGGCCGGGGGTTTCGATCTCGATGACGCTCTCGGCCGCATGTTCGGCGATCAGCTCCCGGGGCCGCCCCTGGGCGATGATCCGGCCGTGGTCCATGATCAGCAACCGGTCGCACAGGCTCTCGGCCTCGTCCATGTAATGGGTGGTCAGCAGCATGGTCAGGCCGCGCTTCTTCAATTCCGCCAGGCGGCCCCACACCTGGTGCCGGGATTGGGGGTCCAGCCCGGTGGTGGGTTCATCCAGGATCAGCAGATCGGGCTCGGCCATCAGTGCCCGGGCCAGTTGCAGGCGGCGCGCCAGGCCGCCGGAAAGGGCCACCACCTTGGCGTCGCGTTTGCCGGTGAGGGCGAAGAACTCGAGCAGCTCCTCGGCACGCCGGCGCGCTCTGTCCCCATTGATATTGAAATAGCGGGCGTAGATCAGCAGGTTCTGTTCCACGGTCAGGTCCGGATCGAGGGTGTTCTCCTGTTGGCAGACGCCCAGGCGTGTGCGGATGGCGCGCCACTCGGTGGCGATGTCCATCCCGAAAACCATCATCCGGCCGCTGGTGACTGGCGAAAAGCCATACATCATGCGGATGGCCGAGGTCTTGCCCGCGCCGTTGGGGCCGAGCAGGCCGAGGAACTCCCCGCTCTGCACCTGGAAGCTGATGCCATTGACGGCGGTAAAAGTGCCGTAACGCTTGAGCACATCGTGCGCTTCAATGATGTTCATGGCTCTCCTTCGTCAGCGCTTTCGGACCGAACCCCAGCCGCCGCATCCATGCTCGGCGGTTGGTTGATGTATATAATGCCGTTTGGCGTAATTTCAATGCATGGGGGCTGCTCAGGGATGCCGCCTCCGAAGCGAGTCGTCGCAGACGGTGGGCCAGGCGGTGCCGGGGTTTAAAAAGAAGAAAGGAGCCTTCCGTGGGGAATCGGCTCCTTTCGCAATGTTCTGAAGATTTTCGGAACTGTCCTAAGCGGTCGGGTCTTTCTTCGAAAGCTTTTTGCGGCCCATGCCGGCCAGGCCGATCAGACCCGTGCCCAGCAGCAGCATAGTGGCTGGTTCGGGAACGGGGGCGGGAGAGACATCACTGACCCCGGCCACCATGTCGTTGTAATCTCTGTCTCCACCACCAAATAAATCTTCAATGGCCAGAACCACATCGGAACCCCACAGATCATCTACGCTGTTATCGGAAGTGTCAAAAAGCAAGAAATGATCAAAACCATCTTTGTTTAATACTTGATGGGTATAGTATGTGGTATCAGCTCCTTCCGGGGTAGTAATATAGAAACCAAATGAGGTACCTATTTTAGCACTCTCATTAGTAGAGCTCTTGGTCACTGTGCCGTCAAGCAAGTTAAATTGCAGGGTTACGCTTTTGATAGCACTGTCGGTGCCCTTGAATACCTCAAGAGTGTTGCCCAATATCACGTTGTCGCCATCAGTTGTGAAGCCGTAGATGCCAAGCGTGTTTTGCCCGTCATAGCCAGCGAGCTCTAACAACAAGAAGGCAGTAACATCATCTTTGGTACCGTCAGTGTCCGTTAACATGACATATTCGGCGCCAGTATCTTTGTAAGCATCTGTACCTTCCCATCCTAAGATGTCGCCAAGATTGGTTGGTACAGCCAATGCCGTCGCAGGCAACACAAGAATCAGGGTCGATAAAGCTAACAAGAGTAACTTCTTCATTTTTACCTCCGGGTAATCAATGTCCAGTTCAATCAACGTGAATTCTATTGGTGTATCCGTTCGCTCGCAGGCTGGCTTTCCAGTGAAGCCGAATTCAACCTGTTTGACCTGCTTTGAGCAATAGCTATGCCGATTAGAACCAAGTTGGGTTGAAACCGGGCGTGAGTTTATTAAAAAAAACAATAAATACTGATATATGAAATTATTAGCGACCTGAAAAAGAACGATCAAAAGTGGGCTTCGCGGCGGGCGCGGGGTAGGTTTTTATGGAAATGAAATGAGGGTAATTCCTATCTCATTGAGAATAAAAGGTGCTAGTTTTTGAGGTCATCGACGGCGACTATGTAATCGGCACTCCCTTGGAAAGGGTCAGCGTTGCGCGGACACCCCGGGGAAGGATGTTCTCGATCTTGATACGCCCCTGGTGCAATTCGGCCACCTCCTTGACCAGGTTGAGGCCCAGGCCGGTGCTTTTGCGGCCGCTGTCGGGGCGTTGCAGGGAAAAGAATTTGTCGAAGATCTTGGCCAGGGCATAGTCGGGGATGGGGGCGCCGTCGTCGTCAACGACGATGGCGATTTGATCGTCAACGGTTTCCTCGGCGTTTACCATTATATTGCCCTGGTCCGGGGTGAAGTCGATGGCGTTTTGCACCAGGTTGGCCAGGGCTTGATGCAACAGGAAAGGGTCGCCCTGGAGCTCCAGATCGGGGGCGATATCGGCGCGCATGTTCATCTGTTTGGCCGTGAGCAGGGGAAGCTTGCTTTCGATGACGGTTTTGACCAGGGCCGCC
>JAKAFO010000111.1 GCA_021819735.1 Deltaproteobacteria bacterium | reverse complement strand
ATTTCGTCGAGTTTGTCGGCCGCGAACAGATCTTCGCCAAGCTGCTGACCCCCAAGGCTTACGCCGGCGGCGATCCGGATTGCCGCTGGGATACGGCCCGCAACAACGAGTACAGCGAGCTGTTGGCCTTTTACGGTTCCGGCTATTGGTATTGCTTTCAGGTCAGCATTCTGGGCCTGGGGCCGATCTGGATGAGCGCCAACGAAACGGCCAAGCAGAAGGCCGCAACCCTGCTTAAAAAAGGCGCGATCTTCGCCTTCGGTCTCTCCGAGCGGGCGAAGGGCGCCGATATCTACTCCACCGAAACCGCGCTGACGCCCAAAGGCGACGGCACCTGGGTCGCTAACGGCGAAAAATACTACATCGGCAACGGTAACGAAGCCGAAATGGTCTCTACCTTCGGCAAAGTCAAGGACGGCACGGACGACTATGTCTTCTTCGTGACCAACTATAAGCACAAAGCCTATGAACTGAAGAAGAATGTGATCTCCCATCAGCAGTATGTCTCCAATTTCGCCCTGCACGACTATCCGATCGCCCAAGAGGATATTCTTTCCAGGGGCCCGCATGCCTGGGATTGCGCGCTCAATACCGTCAATATCGGCAAGTTCAATATCGGCCCATGCTCCATCGGCATGTCCGAGCACAGCTTCTATGAAGCCATCACCCATGCCAGCAACCGTATCCTTTACGGTCGGCGGGTAACCGACATGCCCCATGTGCGCCGCAATTTCATGGAGGCCTGGCTGCGCTTGATGGGCATGAAGCTCTATCAACGCAGATCCACTGATTACTTCCGCAAGGCCTCTCAAGACGACCGGCGCTATATGCTCTACAATCCCACCAGTAAAATGAAAGTGACGCTTCAGTCCGAAGAGGTGATCAACCTTTTGTGGGATGTCATTGCCGCCAAAGGATTCGAAAAGGACACCTATTTCTTTACGGCCACCAGCGAAGTGCGGGGGCCGTCCAAGCTCGAAGGCACCGTGCATGTCAATGTTCAGTTGATCCGTAAATTCATGAAGAACTATTTCTTCAATCCGCAACCCTATGAAGAAGTGAAACCCGATTTTGCCGAAAAAGACGATCTGTTCATTTTCAACCAGGGGCCGACCGGCGGTCTCGGCAAGGTGTCGTTCCACGATTACCGGCCCGTATTTAAAGCCTTTGCCGCGCTTCCCAACGTCAATGCCTTCATGCAGCAGATCGACCATTTCAAGGAACTGCTGGAAAAAGCCGGGCCGGACAAAAGCCAGGATATGGATTCATCGTTTTCGCTGCCGTTGGGCGAGATGTTCTCGGTGGTGGTCTACGGTCAACTGATCCTGGAACAGTGCGCCTTGAGCGGCATCGACGGCGACATCGTCAACCAGATGTTCGATTTCATGGTGCGTGATTTCTCCCGTTTCGCGCTGCAGATTTACGGCATGCACAACACCAAAGACGAGCAGCGGGTCTATTGCAAGGAGATCATGCTGATCAAAGCCCAGGGGGATACGGCCCAGTATGAGCGCGTTTGGGAAAAATACGTCGCCCCGCTCGATGGCGAATATGCCATGAACGAGTAAAAATCATTAAGGAGAATTGAAATGGCGTTCAATTACGAAAAACTGAATGTGGAACAAGACGGCATGGTGGTCGTGGCCGCCATCAACCACCCACCGGCCAACTCCATGGGACAGGGCGTTTTAAGAGACCTGAACGACCTGCTGGCTAAATGCGAGCATGACGACAACGTGCGCGTCATCATCATCACCGGCACGGGCCCCAAGCTGTTTTCCGCGGGCGCCGACATCACCGAATTCGCCGGCTACCAGGCCGGCAAAGTCCCCGAATACAACGGCAACGAGATCTATTTCAAAATCGAAAATTATCCTAAAGTCATTATTGCTGCCATGCAGGGCAGCGCCTACGGCGGCGGCCTGGAACTGGCCTGTGTCTGCCACCTGCGCATCATGGCCGAAGAAGCGAGCCTGGGCCTGCCCGAAGTCAAGCTGGGCCTCAATCCGGGCTGGGGCGGCACCCAACGGCTGCCCCGCTTCATCGGCAAAACCAAGGCCCTCGAATTGATGCTGACCGGCGATTTCATGCCGGCCAAGGAAGCCCTGGCCCTGGGGCTGTTGAACAAAGTGGTGCCCGCGGCCGAAGTGCTGCCCACGGCCAAGAAGCTGGCCAAAAAACTGGCCAATGGCGCGCCCGTGGCCCAGCGCGAAATCATGAAGGCCGTGCGCCTGGGATTGGAAACCAACCTGCGCGAGGGCGTCATGCAGATCGAGCAGGCCGCCAGTAAGGCATTGCTGTTCACCGACGATTTCAAGGAAGGCGCCAAGGCGTTCCTGGAAAAACGGGCACCGAATTTTAAGGGCCGGTGATGCGGCCAAGAGGAGGACAAGATGGCAAAACCCGTATTGAAAACCAAACTGTGCGACATGCTCGGCATCGAATATCCCATTTTGAGTGCCGGCATGGGGCCTACCCTGATTGGAGAAAAGACCGGGGCTCCGGTGGAACTGGTCGTGGCGGTCTCCGAAGCCGGCGGCATGGGCGTATTGGGCGGCAGCGGCTTCACGGTCGATGAACTGCGCGATGCCATTCGGCAGATCAAGTCCCAGACCGACAAGCCCTTTGGCGTCGACCTGCTGCTGCCCCAGAAGATCGATCTGGGCGGGGGTATGGGCAGTCGTGACATCGATCAACTGCCGCTGAGTGAAGTATTGAAAAGCATCCCGAAATCCCATGCGGATTGGATCAACAAAATCAAAGCGGAAATGGGTCTGCCCGATGTAGAGGTGATGGTCCGCATGAACACCACCACCATGCGCCCCAAGGAGTCGGTGCAGGTCTGCCTTGAGGAGCGCGTGCCCCTGTTTTGCGCCGGGCTCGGCAATCCTGGATTCATGGTGGCCGATGCCCACCAAAGAGGCATGAAGGTGCTGGGCATTACCGGCAACTCGAAAAATGCCAAACGCATGGCCCAATCGGGGATTGACCTGCTGGTGGCCCAGGGCCATGAAGGTGGCGGCCACACCGGCCGTATCGGCACCATGGCGCTTTTGCCGGCGGCCATCGATGCCGCGGCGCCGGTCCCCGTGCTGGCGGCCGGCGGAATCGGCGATGGTCGCGGGGTTGCGGCCTCTCTGGCCATGGGGTGCATCGGGGTTTGGATCGGCACGCGCTTTCTGGCCACCAATGAGGGCGGCGCACTGCCGGTCAACAAACAACGCATCATCTCTTCCACCGACGAAGATACCCGTGTCAGCACGGCCTATACCGGCAAAACCCTGCGGGCCAGTTACAACAAATACCATGACCTGTGGGCCGAATCGGGATTGGCGCCTCTGCCGTTTCCAACCCAGGTAATGGTGTCATCCGCGCTGCTGGCGGCGTTCATCGAAGCCAAGAAAGACGATTACGTGGGTGGCCTGGCCGGCCAGGTATCCGGCATTATCCATGAAATCAAACCGGCGAAAACCGTACTGGAAGAGATCGTGGCGCAGACCGTGGATATTCTTTCCCGGCGGCTGCCGGAAAGCGTAATGCTTAAATGAGGCCGAACGTTTCCCCCCGATTGGTAACAATGCACGATTCGGCCGGGGTGGTTCTTCGGGAAATCGAAACAGCCTTGGAAAAGGCGTGACGATTAAAAAAGCAAGAGCGCCTCATCGTTGTTCAATCCGATGGGGCGCTCTTGCTTTTTCGACGAGTTGCAGGGGGTGTGCCGTGCTATTCGATCAACCGTTCCGCGGTGGATAAAATATCGTAAGGGATCTCCAGCTTGTACTTCTGGGCGGTTTTGACGTTGATCACCAGCTTGCCTTTTTTGGACTGTTTGTATACCTGGCTGGGGACCGCGCCATTGAGGATGTCGATGCCGGTTTCGGCGGCCATTTTACCTGTGGTGTGTTCCGAGGTAACCACGGCCAGCAGGCCCCCACCCTCAACATCCGATTCCACGGCGGCGATCACCGGCACCTTGGCATTGTCCACGGTCCATTTACACAATTCCCTGCGATCCATCTCCTTGCCGCCTTTGGTGATGCGGCTGGTGTCGGCCAGATAGATAAAGTCATAAGGAAAGGTCTTTACCGCTTTTTCCCAATCCTCAAAGGTTTCGCACATGATCGTGTCCTTGTAAGTGATCCCGCAATCCTTTTCCAGAAAGGGCGCCCGTCCCTCGAGGACCTTTTTGACGCCTTCCATGGGCAGGCTGTATTTGCTGAGCAGCCCCACGGTTTTGACATTGGGGAAGAGCTTTTTAGCCAAGCGCCAGTTGTCCACGGCATAGGAGGCACGAATGATGCCGGTGACATTGTCCTTAGGCATACCCAACAGGTTCGGCGCTCCGAAAATCCAGGCAAACACGACGGGGATATCGTCAATCCTGGCGCCTACATATTTAAGGGCATCATCGTCCACGGTAAGGATCAGGTCCGGTTTCTCGGCCCGGGCGTTGGCAATGGCCACATCGCCCGCTTTGGTTTTGGCGGCATCGTCGTGTAGATAGGTCATTTCCGCCCACTGGTAGACGGGCGTGATCCCCACCGTTTTAAAGCCTTCGTTGATGCCACCATGAATCAGATGGAAAAGAACCTCTTGGTTTATGGCCTTTGCACAGCCTGAAACCACCACCACCTTTTTCCCTGACAAATCGGCGGCTGCGGCAGACCCGGCCACCAGAAACGCCATCACCATCAGGCTGATCACCAGAAAAAACAGTTTGCTTGCTTTCATTGCATTCCCTCCAAATATTCGGTTAGCCCATATCCGATGTCGTGTTATCGAGTCTTCGCGGGATGAAAGGGTGCCAACAGAGAATGGGCACTTCTTATAATCCCGAGCAGGACAACCCAATTTTTGCAGAGCACCATCGCCGGATCGGATGCCGTCCAGCCTTTCGTGGAAGGGCCTGTGCATGTTATCGCCATCGGGTGCTGAAACATTAACGGAATTTGTATATCTGGGTTTGTCTTCAGCTCAGGGCGAGAAATGGCTTTGGAGGAGAGGGGTGGGTGAAGGGATAAATGCTATGTAAGGGGCCAGGACGGCTTGACGGAGCATTGGGTGGCTGCCGCCGGCCCCTTGATACTAGGTCAGGATCGCTTCCGCTTCGCGAAAATACCCTGTTAAACCGGATCGATATAGGGACTATAGGATTCCCTGGCGGTTCGCTTGGGCGACGACAGGAGTCCCTTTATGATCCAGTTGCGCGTCTCCATGGGATCGATGACCGCGTCGATCTCCAGGTAGGCGGCCATATTGACGGCTTTGCCGCGCTCGTAGAGCTGGCCCAGCAGTTTGTTGAAGAGTGCCTCTTTGGCCGCCGGGTCTTTTTCGGCGTCCAGCTCGCGTTTAAAGCCGGCCTTGACGGCGCCTTCCAGGCCCATGCCGCCGAACTCGCCGGTGGGCCAGGAAGCGATAAAGGCCGATTCGTGAAAGCCGCCCTTGGCCATGGCCATGGCGCCGAGGCCATAGCCCCGGCGGGTTACGATGGAGAAATAGGGCACCGACAAATGGGAGCCGATGACGAACATGCGGCAGACATGGCGCACTTGGGCGCGGGTCTCGATCTCCGGGCCGACCATGAACCCGGGGGTGTCGATCAAGCTGACGATGGGCAGGCCGTGAACGTTACACAGTTGCATCAGACGGGCCGCATTGTCGGCATCCTCGGCTTCGATGGCGCCGGCCATGTGCATGCAATTGTTGGCGATCACGCCGAAGGGCCGGCCTTCGATGCGCATGAAGCCGGTGATGATGCCCATGCCGTAATCGGGGCGCAGTTGTAGGAACGAGCCCACATCGGCGATGCCCGTGATGACCCGTTTCATGTCATAGGTGCGGCGGCGGTTTTCCGGAATGATGTCGCGCAGCGGTTTGGGATCGGGCGCCTGCCACGCCTTGAGGTCGCCCTGAAAATAGGAGATATATTTTTTGGCCACGGCCACCGCTTCGGCTTCGTCCGCGACGGCGATATCGACCACGCCATTGTTGATCTGCACATCGATGGGGCCCACCTCTTCGGGCCGGAAGACGCCCATGCCGCCGCCTTCGATCATGACCGGTCCGCCCATGCCGATATTGGAATCCCGGGCGGCAATGATGATATCGCAACACCCCAGGAGGGCCGCGTTGCCGGCAAAACAGCGCCCGGAGACGATCCCCACCAGCGGGGCCTTGCCGTTGTATGCGCCGAACAAGGCAAAGGTCGACAAGTCCAGGCCTGCGATGGCCACGCCGGCCGCATCCACATCCCCGGGCCGGCCGCCGCCGCCTTCGGCGAAGAGCACCAGAGGAATTTTCAGCTCATGGGCCAGCCTCAGCATGCGGTCCATTTTTTTATGGCTGAAGTGGCCCTGGGTGCCGGCCAGTACGGTGTAGTCGTAGGCCAGCACCATGCAGCGGGCATTCTCCTCTTCAAAAAGGCTGCCGTTTACGGACCCGATGCCCGCAATGAGGCCGTCGGCCGGGGTCTTGGCGCGCAGTTCCGCTTCGCTGCGCCGGAAGCGCTGGGCGGCAACCGCCAGGGCTCCATACTCGATGAAACTGTCGGGATCGAAAAGGTCTTGCACATTGGCGCGCGCGGTGCGCTGATGGCTCTGTTCGCGGCGGGCGACCGCCTCCGGCCGGTTCTCGTCAAGCCCTAAGGCAGTACGCTGGATCAGTTCGGCAAGCTCGGGTCGAAGGGCGTCATTTCCATTGTCGGGTGTACTCATGATCTAAGCCTTTCTCAGCATGGGGTGAACAAAACCGTAGGAGCCCATAGCGCATTTTCGCCCCGATGATCAAGCGCCCGGAAATGATTTCAAAAGTTTCGATCGCAATGCCCGACCGCCCGTTGGCCGAAAAAAGTTTGCCCGTATGGTATCGGCGGCGGTCGCTGATTTTATCGGCAGGGTAGGGTGATGGTGGCAGTCGTGCCTCTGTCCGGTTCGGATTGCAGGGAGACGCTGCCTCCGTGTTCGCCGACAATCTTCTGGACGATGGCAAGGCCGATGCCGGTGCCCCGGGCCCGGGTGGTGAAGAGGGGTTCGAAGGCCCTGCGGAGGGTCTTCTCATCCATGCCCACGCCGTTGTCGGCTACCGCTACAATCAGTTGGTCGGCTTCGCGGCGCGCCGTCACGCTGATCCGCGGTCGATATCCCTCCCGGCGGGCCTCTCGATTTCGTTCGTCGCGGTCCTTGATCGCGTGCAGGGCGTTTTCGATCAGGTTGATGAACACCCGGCGCAGCTTCTCCGGGTCGTGGGTGATGGCCGGCAGATCATCGGGCAACCGGCTTTCGATGGTCATCGATCGCGTCTCTTCGATCTGTTCGATGAGTTTTTTGAGCCACGGGCGGAGCGGTCCCTTTGCAACCGATACGCTCCGTCCCTGGGTGTACTCAAGCAAATCGTTGACGATGTTGTCGCACAGGGCCACCTGCTCTTCGATGCGTTTGAAATGTTTTTCGATTTTCTCGTCCCGGGTTTCGATTTTACGCTGCAGGTAGAAGTTGGAAGATCGGATTACGCCCAGGGGGTTGCGCAGTTCATGGCTCACGGTGGCCGTGAGCTGCCCGAGGGTCGACAATTTCTCCCGTTTGACCAGCTCGCCCTGGGCCTCCTCCAGGGCCTGGGTGCGCTCCTGGACCATCTGCTCGAGGTGTTTGCGGTGCTGCTCCAGCTCTTTTTCCACTTTTCGTTTTTCTGAAATATCGCGGGTGATCCCGAAAAAGCCCACGGGCTTGCCCGTGGCATCCTTGAGCAGGGATGCCGAGGATTCGATGGCAGCGATGGACCCGTCGCCTCTATTGATCTCAAGGTCTAGCATGGGGGCGGGGATGCCGGTCTTATAAACGCGGTTAAATAGGGCGGATATTCTCGCGTTGGTGTCAGCAGAATAAAAGCTGCGGCTGCGTTGGCCGACGATCTGTGCTTCCGTGCGTCGATGGAGCCTGCATTCGGCTTCGTTGACGAAGGTGTACGTGCCCCTCAAGTCCATCTCCCAGTACCCCTCCTCCATGTTCATGAGGATATTGCGGTACTTCTCTTCACTCGCCTTCAATGCCCGCTGAACCGCCTTGAGTTCGCTGATGTCCACGGTGATGGCCAACAGGCAGGCCTCGCCCTTGTAGGTAATCGGTGTGGCGGAAAAGAGATTCTCCAACAGGCTGCCGTCTTTGGCCCGAAATTGAATTTCCATGCTGTCCACGCGACCGTCGCGCTTAAACCTTTCAAGCATGCGTTTGCGCGCGGTCGGGTCCACATAGATCTTCAACTCGTCGGGCGTGCGGTCAAGGGTCTCGTCGCGGCGATAACCGGTGAGACGGCAGAAGGCTTCGTTGACCTGCACGTAGTGCGAGTCGGCCAGGCGCGTGACGACGATGGCATATGGCGTCGCCTCCAAAATGCTGCGATAGCTCGCCTCGCTCTCCATAAGGGCCTGCTGGGCGGCTCGGAGTTGGCTGTAATTTCTGGAAATGAGCAGCAGATGGGGCTCTCCCTCGTAGTCGATGATCCGCAAGGACCACAGATCGCTGACGATGGCGCCGTTCTTGGCGCGTATCGTCATCTCCATATTCTCCACGCGGCCGTCGCGCTTCAGGCGGCTGATCAAGCGGTTGCGTTCCCCGGGGCCGGTGTAGACGTTCAGCTCGATCGAGGTATATTTGGCGATCTGTTCGGTGGTAAACCCGGTGCGCTCGTAGAAGGCGGTGTTGACAAAAATATATTTGCCGTCTTCCAGACGCGTCAGGCAGATGGGATCCGGCGATGCATCGAGGATGGCGCGATAGCGCGCCGCCGTCTCTTCCAACGCCTGCCGCTCCCTTCGCAGTTCTTCGATCTCGGCGTCCAGCGGTGGTCCTTTTTTAACGATAACGGTCTTGCCCGGACCCACGATGGCGAGGTCGGGCAAGGTCGCTTCGGGCCCGTCGGCCTTGGCCGGCGAAACGGCAGCCGCTTTCGATGGGGGTGATGCGTTGTCTTTAGAGTCCTTGGTCATTGATATCTTTCATGGCGAAACGGTCACTTGCGGTACGGGCAGGCCTCCTCATTGCAGCGTCCACATGAAACTTAGGCTTGTTTGTGATTGGGTGTCAATGCCTCTGCCCGCACCTTGCAAGGTCTCGATGTTGTGGGCATACCCCTTGAGACGGCCGAGGGGCTTTTCCGGTGAGGGGTTTTCCAAGCCACTTATGGTGTTTTTACTAATTGATAATATGCGATGGTCAAAGTAAGCTCGTTTTAGATGAATTAGGCTGATGTTGAGTCGATTTGCTTTTTCCTTACGAGGGGAAGGCCGCCGCAATTATCTCAAAAATGGATATTGGTTTAAGATTGCGGGGGAATCGCAATCCAACCCGAGGCCATGCCCTTCGCCGGTTTTGGTATGCGGTCGGTTGTCCATCTCGGAAACAGATCCAACTCGGTCTGCAAATGAAGGAATAACGATGATTCCAAGTAAAAAGATACTTTATAAATTCAATCCGCAGATTAAGGAATATGGGGATCGCGATAAAATCGAATCGGACCTCAAGGAGGTCCAAAATCAGTATCAGCAGCTCATTGACGAGTTGCCCGAAGGCTACGCGGAGTACGACCTCAAGGGGAATCTCACGGCGTTCAACCAGGTGGTCGTTGAGATGGGCGGCAGGGACAAAGATGAGCTGATGAATTTATCGTATAGAGAATACATGGCTCCCGAAACGGTTGACAGAGTCAGGAAAGCTTACAACGAGGTCTATCGAACCGGTGTCCCTAAAAGAAATTTTGTGAATGAAGTCATTCACAAAAATGGGCAAAAAATAACCCTCGAAGGCTTCATCTCTCTTAAAAAAGTGAACGGCCAGGCGGTCGGATTCCGAGGGATCTGGCGCGATATTACCGCGCGCAAAAAGACCGAAGCGGATCTGGCCAATCACCGCGGCCGTCTGGAGGCCATCTTCGGGAGTGTCAAAGAGGGCATCCTGGCGGTGAACGCCCAAGGCCGGGTGACCGATGCCAATGCCGCCGTTGAAACGATCTGCGGCCTATCCGCCGCCGGTGTTATCGGTAAACCTTTCGCGGAAATAGAAACGTTATGCGGCCGAGCGTGCCATAGCGCTTTGCAAGATACCTTGTCCCACGAAACGACCATCAAGGAGTGCGAGATCAGGTGCAATCGCTATGATCGGCCGCGG
This sequence comes from Deltaproteobacteria bacterium, assembly GCA_021819735.1. Taxonomy (GTDB): domain Bacteria; phylum Desulfobacterota; class Desulfobacteria; order Desulfobacterales; family Desulfosarcinaceae; genus Desulfatitalea. The sequence goes on along the minus strand of JAKAFO010000111.1, from coordinate 4,159 downwards.
CAGGTCGTTGTGCTCAACAGTTCTCCGCTCATCGATGCCAACGGCCGATCCATGGGCGCGGTATTCGTGATCAGGGATATCACCGAACTGCTGGGCCTGGAAGAAGAACTCAGGGAGCGCTACAAGTTCCAGAACCTGATCGGCAAGAGCAAGCAAATGCAGGAGATTTATGAGCTGCTGGAAAATCTGGCCAACCTCGAAACCACCGTGCTCATCACCGGGGAAAGCGGGACGGGCAAAGAGCTGGTGGCCAAGGCCCTGCACTATGCCGGCGAGCGAAGCCACAAGCCCTTTGTGAAAGTCAATTGTTCGGCCCTGACGGAGAATCTTCTGGAAAGCGAGCTTTTCGGCCACGTCAAAGGTGCCTTTACCGGCGCGATCAAAGACCGCCAAGGCCGCTTCGAGATGGCCGACGGCGGCACGATTTTGCTGGACGAAATCGGCGATATTTCTCCCCTGATCCAGCTCAAGCTGCTGCGCGTGCTGCAGGAAAAAGAGTTCGAGCGCGTCGGCGAATCCACAACCCTAAAAGTGGATGTGCGCGTCATTACTTCGACCAACAAGGATTTGAGAGAGAAAGTGAAGAACGGCGAGTTTCGGGAAGATCTCTACTACCGGCTGAAGGTCATGGAGATCACCTTGCCCGCCCTGCGCGATCGGCTCGACGATCTTCCCCTGCTGGTGGACCATTTCTGCCAACTGCTTCGGGCCCGCTATAAGAAGAAAATCGATGGTGTATCCAGCGAGATGATGAGCCGGTTCATGAATTACGCATGGCCCGGCAACGTGAGGGAGTTGGAGCATGCGCTGGAGCATGCGTTCGTGCTTTGCGGCGGTCAGGCCCTACGATTCGAGCATTTGCCTGCCGAAATCAAGGAGCACGGCGGGATCGCGCACCCTTCCGCCCCCCCTGCGTCCACCCAAAAATCCCATTCGGTCCAAGAAGTGATAAACGCCTTGGAAAAGGCCCGCTGGAACAAGACCAAGGCGGCGCAAATCCTTGGGATTCACCGCCGCACGATCCACCGCAAGATTCAGCAATACAATTTGCTGGATGAGCAGTAAGCATCTTTCCCGGTCCTAACAAACCACCCTCCAAGACGGGTTTGCGCCCAGGGGTTCAACCTGAAAAGTGTTGCATGTCCCACCTTGCGACGCCCCATTCCGCGACATGCGGCAGCGCGCCGTTTTGTCTAATAGGATTTATAATCGTAATTACGGATAGTTTCACATTGACTGCATCTGGCATTCTTGTTGCTATTCTTGCAACGAATGCGTTTGGTTCGATGCCCCCATCCAAGCGCCATCGCTGTCCAATTATCCATTCGATGACTTTTAGGCTGTACGCCTGCCATGGTTTGCCGGAGCACCATCGCTCCCGGCATGCAAGGCGGGCGAGCGGTCCGGAAGCGCGGCCGGGCCAAACCCTTACATCGCGGGACAAGACGGGGAAAGGAGGTGAAGGCATATCCATATCGGGCCTGAAGTACTTTCGCACGATTCGATCACTAATCGACACAAAATTTAAGGGGAGGATGGTATGAAAAGAAATTCAGCTCTGCTTTTGGTTTTATCGTTGATGATGGCGCTGGTCTCCGTCTTCGGCTGCGATGGCGGCTCCACCGGCGTTTGCACCAGCACCACCTCCGTGAGCGGCGCGGGCGCCTCCGAACTTTACTACCCCTGCAGCGGTTCCGGGGCTTTGCCCGCCACCACCATGACCAGCGGTTTCATGGGTACCGACGAGCAGGTTTCATGGCTTGCCCGGGATGTGGCCGGCAACGGTTTTGTGGTCCTGGCCATGACGCCGCTCAATCCCATGGGCATGGTCAGCGGCTGGCGCGATGCACACCGCGCCGGCATCGCCAAGCTGCGGGAATTGAATACCAGCGGCGTGCTGCGCGGCCGGATCGACACCACCAAATTGCAGACCTGCGGCCACTCCAAAGGCGGCGGCGGTGCGCTCTGGGCTTCGAGTACCCTGGGTTCGCAGTTGAAATCCACCATCGGCATGGCCCCCTGGCAGGAGGAGTTCCTCAGCCTCAGCGGCATCCGGTCCGCCACCTTGATCCAGGCCGGCGCCCTGGACACCCTGGCTACCGTGGTGATGACCGCCAACGAATACAATCTGCTGCCCACGGGCATCAGCAAGGGCTACTTCCAGTATACCACCGCGGATCATATGTCCTGGGCCACCATGGGGACCAATCATAGCTCCATCAGCCAGGATGTCGTCGCCTGGATGAAGTACTACCTCAAGGGCGACACGTCGCAACGCACCACACTCAACAGCGGGTTGGGCAAGACGGTGAACACGTGGGTGGATTTGGGCCCCGACGGCGGCAGCAGTAGCAGCAGTAGCGGCGGATGCAATTAAGTTTTGCCGGCGCATATATCGGATTGACCTTTCCAATTAACGGCGCCATTGTGCACACGCTGGCGCCGTTTTTCAAGCCTGCCCCGCAAGGCCTTAGTCGCCCCCGAAGGGATTTTTACAGTCAATCACCGGGCCGTCTGCGCAAAAGGATTTTGGTATTGACAGGAATAATGAAGGTAAGCTTGAATTTGCCGCACCAGGCGATGTTTGACCCGGGGCGCAGGAGGCCTTCAGTGGCTGACAACCAAACGACCATTCCAGCGAATCCGGCAAATCCCGAATGTGTGGATCGAGCAGAGACCGCGGCGGCCCTCCGGGAAGCTCAAAATCAGTATCAGCAACTCATTGACGGTTTGCCTGATGGATACGCTGAATTCAATCTGGAGGGCAATCTCATCCGTTTCAACGAAGCTTTGGTGGCCATGTGCTCGCGTACCAAAGATGAACTGATGAACCTTTCATACCAAGCTTTCGTGGATCGGAAAACGGTCTCCAGGGTGCGCCACGAGTACGAAGGGGTCTGCAAAATTGGTCTCCCCAGAGAGGGTCGAGTTTATGAGATCATCCGCAAGGATGGGATCAAAATGTTTGTCGAAGGTTCCGTCACCCTGAAGAAGGTGAATGGTAAGGTGGTGGGATTCCGTGGCTTCTGGCGGGATATTTCCGAGCGCAAAAGGACCGAGCAGGAGTTGGCCAAGCATCGAAGCCGCCTGGAAGCGATCTTCGCGAGTGTGAAAGAGGGGATTGTCGCGTTCGATGCGGACGGCCGTGTGATCAATGCCAACCGCGCCGTGGAAGCCATCTGCGGTGTGCCCGTCGGCACCATCGTCGGCAAGCGTCTGGAGCAAATCCAAGGGCTATGCGGCCAAGCATGCCGGGGCGTTCTGCAAGCAGCGCTGTCGGGCGAGACCAGCGCCAAAGAGTGCCAGATCGGGTGCGACCGGCACGACCGACCCCAGCAGGTGGTGGTCGTCAACACCTCTCCGCTGATGGACGAAGAGGGGCGATCCATGGGCGCGGTGCTGGTCATGCGGGACATCACCGAGTTGCTGGGCCTCGAAAAGGAGCTGCGGGGCCGTTACCAGTTTCAGAATCTCATCGGCAAGAGCAAGCAGATGCAGGCGCTATATGATCTGCTGGATAATCTGGCCAACCTGGAGACCACCGTGTTGATTACCGGAGAAAGCGGCACGGGCAAGGAGTTGGTAGCCAGAGCGCTGCACTATGCCGGTGCCAGGGCCCATCGGCCCTTTATAAAGGTCAACTGCTCCGCGTTGACTGAGAGTCTTCTTGAAAGCGAACTTTTCGGCCATGTCAAGGGGGCCTTCACCGGCGCCATCAAGGACCGCCAGGGCCGCTTTCAGGCGGCCGACGGCGGCACCATTTTGCTGGATGAGATCGGCGACATATCGCCAATTATCCAATTGAAACTGCTGCGTGTGCTCCAGGAAAAAGAGTTTGAAAGGGTCGGTGAATCCACCTCTCGAAAGGTGGATGTGCGCGTCATCACCTCCACGAACAGGGATTTGAGGGAGAAGGTGAAAAACGGCGAGTTCCGGGAAGATCTCTACTATCGCCTCAAGGTCATGGATATTTTCCTGCCCGCCCTGCGTGACCGGCTCGAAGATATACCATTGCTGGGTCAGCATTTTTGTCGATTGTTCCGTGAGCGTTTTAAAAAGGAAATCGAAGGCCTATCCACTGAGGTGCTGAACCGATTCATGAACTACGCTTGGCCCGGCAACGTGAGGGAGTTGGAGCATGGGCTGGAGCATGCGTTTG
>JAKAFO010000458.1 GCA_021819735.1 Deltaproteobacteria bacterium | reverse complement strand
CAACCTGTGCCGGGCCGTCTACGCCCAAATGCGCACCCGGCATAAAGGCGTGATCGTCAACGTCATCGGCGCGGCCGGGGCCCGGCCCCAGGCCGACTACATCGCCGGCGGCGCCGGCAACGCGGCCCTGATGGCCTTCACCAAGGCCCTGGGCGGACGCAGCCTGCGCGATGGCATCCGGGTGGTGGCCGTCAACCCCGGCCTGATCAAGACCGAACGCCTGGAAAAACTCTTGCGCAGCCTGGCCCAGAAGAAATTCAACGACGCCGAGCGCTGGAGCGAATTCATCCCCAAGGACCCGCCGCCCGGCGACCCCGAGGACATCGCCCACTTCGTCGCCTTCCTGGCCTCCGAGCGCGCCCGATTCGCCACCGGCGCGGTCTTCAACGTGGATGGCGGCTATAGCGCCACATAGGAGCAGCTTGAATTGCTTCGCGGGCCAGAAGCTCGTCTTCCTGCCGGGCCTGGACGGCACGGGCCTCTCCTTCGAGCCTCTGCGCCCCTTTCTGCCGCCGAACCTCCGCGTGCAGGTCGTCACCTACCCGGCCCACCGCTGCCTGAATTTCGCGCAGACCGTGCAATGGGCCACCGATCAGATTACCTCCGACCAGCATCCTATCGTGCTGGCCGAATCCTTTTCCGGCCCCGTCGCCGTGGCCTTGCTGGCCTCCGGACGGCTGCGCGCCCAATGCCTGATTCTTTGCACCACCTTCGCCCGCGCACCGCGGCCACGCCTTTTGACCCTCTCCAGGTTTCTGCCCCTGGCAACGCTGCTGCGCCTCCCGTTTCCCCACCTTCTCTTCAAACACATCGTCGCCGGCGGCCCCGCCTCCGTCACGCTACTGGCCGATCTGTGGCGCCAAATTCGCCCCAAAGTATCCCCCAAAGTGCTGGCCCACCGCCTCGACCTCATCCGCCGCCTCGACGTCCGGCCGTGGCTTCCGCGCCTGACCCTGCCCTGCCTCTATATTCAAGCCACCGGCGACCGCACCGTACCGGCCAAAGCACTGCTGGATTTCCACCAGACGCTCCCGAATCTCCATGTAGCTCGCATCGAAGGCCCGCATTTCATACTCCAAGCCCAGCCCCAGGCATCTCTGGCAGCCATCGAGAGTTTCCTGCAACAGGTTGGACCTTCCGACTCCCGACCGCAGCCCATTGCTTGGCCTTACCCGCCTCGGCCGCAACGACATTGACACGCAACCGCCCCTTGGACTAACTTGCCTTCAGCCCTTGCATAGAAATCTGCACAAGCGACATCGGTCGTAAAACAAGGCGACTATTTGGTCGGCTATCCATGTTATGTCATGTAAGGAGTCGAAGTGAGTACATATGTAGCGCTATTTCGAGGCATAAATGTCGGTGGCAAAAATATCCTGCCGATGAAAGATCTTGTCGGGATTCTTGAAGGCCTTGGCTGTGAAAAAGTCAAAACCTACATACAGAGCGGTAATGCAGTATTCCAGTTAAAAGGAAACATAACAAAAAAGATTGCGGAAGAGATAAGCTCGAAAATTCTGAAAAGTCACGGATTCAAACCGAAAGTGCTGCTGGTAGAAGTTAGAGAATTGGAAGATGCCATTAACAATAATCCTTTCAAGTCGATGGAAGGAAAATCTTTACACTTCTTTTTTCTGGCATCTCCCCCGGCAAAGCCTAACTTGGACGAACTGGCGAACGTAAAATCGATTTCCGAAGAATTTAAGCTCGACAAAAACATATTCTATCTGTATGCCCCAGAAGGGATTGGTCGTTCTAAATTGGCAGCCAGAGTCGAGCAAGCGCTTGGGGTTCCGGTAACAGCCAGAAACTGGAATACGGTCAGCAATCTCATTGCAATGGTCAAAAAGGCATAACAAGGCAAATTCAGCCGCCGCAAAAAGCCGCGCGGCTGCTTTGCAGCGTTAGAATTGAATTGGCGTTTAAGGAGCGCCCATCAAAGTGCTTTTTTCGGATCAATGGGTTTAATGCGCCGAAGTACGATGGTGAGATGGAAGTCCAATACAAAGAATTCTAACCTGTCGCTGTTGGGGGCGGCAAGGGCCATGCCGCCCCATGGCTCACCGATAGGCATCGCAGATCGCATCTTTGGAGGTAGCACGCGATGAACACCCGAACCGTTTCGGACAGTTGGGAACGGGGCAACCCCTACGAGCAGTACATCGGCCGCTGGAGCCGCAAGGTGGCGCCGCTGTTTCTCACTTGGCTCGATCAACCAGCCGGGAAGATGTGGGCGGATGTTGGCTGCGGCACCGGCGCCCTGTGCGCCGCAATCCTGGATCAATGCTCCCCCGACGGCTTGGTCGGCATTGACCCCTCTGAGGGCTTCCTGAGACTGGCGGCGCAAAACCTCGGGAGCCGGGCTCAACTCTTGACCGGATCTGCCGCGGATCTGCCGCTAGCCGATGGGGTATGCGACATGGTCGTGTCCGGTTTGGTGCTGAACTTTGTTCCAACCCTCGCGGCTGCGCTCGCGGAGATGGCCCGAGTCACCGCGCGTGGTGGCACTATTGCCGCGTACGTCTGGGACTACGCCAACGGGATGGAAGTAATCAGGCACTTCTGGGACGCGGCAGTTTCCATCGATCCGACCGTTGATGCAATCCACGAGGGAGTCCGCTTCCCTATGTGCAACCCCACGGCCCTGCGAGGCGCATTCGAGGATGCCGGGTTGACCCGAGTCGACACCACCGCCCTCGAATTGACGGCTGAGTTCCTCGACTTTGAGGACTACTGGGGCCCATTTCTCGGTGGGCAGGGGCCTGCTCCGGCCTACGCGATGTCCCTGTCGGAAGAGAACCGCTGCGCCCTGCGGGAGAACTTGCGGGCGCACCTGCCGTCCGCGCCAGGCGGAACCATCTCGATGAGTGCACGGGCTTGGGCCGTGCGCGGCCAGAAATCACTAAAAACAAGTAGAAATACAGATACTCAGATAAAATAGTCAAGGAACAGCTCATGAAAATATTTAAAGAAAACGATACGACACATAGCAAACGTGTGTAGGGGCGACGAGGGCCATGCCGCCCCAAACGCTTTCCGCTAAAGGGGGGAGCATATGGCCTACACCATAAGGCACAATCCCGAATGATGACCGATGCCGCAATAAAATCGCGACGCATCCTTCTCTTGTCACGCATCGGCGCCTGTCTTGCTTTTTGCCTCGTGACGATTCAGTGCGGCCATGATCGCACTTTTGCGGGTGCGGCCAATCATAACCCGCCGAATGCGGAAGTCTCGTTACCAAAAACCGATTGGTTGGAGGCAAAGCCGGTACCTTCCCAATTCACGCTCGGCCCCGGCGAATATGAGTTCAAGGTCGGCGGCGGCCGAAAATATCTCCTTCATATCCCGAAAAAATATGATGCCTCCCGGGTGACGCCTCTCGTCCTTTTCTTCCACGG
>JAKAFO010000457.1 GCA_021819735.1 Deltaproteobacteria bacterium | reverse complement strand
CGGCGCACCCTGTTTTTAAAAATAGGCCTCCCACCAGGAGGCCCATTTAATTCGATAATTCCCGCTCGTTTGTCAATTAATGTGAAAATTTCGCCGGATTTGGTTCCCTTGTTTGTGGGGATCTACACGGGCGAACGAAAAGCCGGTCATTGTCTTTCAACACGCCCCCGCTGTAAGTGGCTTCTTCAACAACACCATGCGCGCAGGGTGGAAGAAGGAGATTCGGGAGAAATGGGAGTCTGTTCTGAATGCATATAACGTAAAGGCCGTGATTGCCGGCCATTTTCATCGAGACGAACATCATTGGCATGGAAAAGTCCCCCTTTATGTTTCGGCGCCAATTTCTGGCGCTTGGGGCCGTCAGGCATCGTTCCGAGTGTATGAGTATAAGGATGGTAAGGTAGGGTACCGTACGCTGTACATCAAATAGACATGGAACATACGGAGCAAACCGCCGGCTTAGGCCGACGCGGCTGCGCAGCGCGACAAACCATAAAATCGCCGCTCACTTTTCGTGCCCGGCTGTTTGCAACTTAGACCTGTCAAATCCATGATCAAGCTAACAGGGCCTGAAAAGCAAATGCTGAAACAGACACACCCATGAAGCCAAAAGCCATCATCGTCAACGACCTGATGCAAAAGGCGTATATCTACCACCGCGCCGAGCCGCCCGGGAAGAACTATCATCCTGACTTTGCACCCCAATTGACCCCGTCGCAAATGCTGGCCATGGGCGTCTTCGGCGGCAAATACATGACCGATTGCAGCGATGAGTTTCCCGCCGAGTGGTTTATAAATGCCAAACTCTGCCACGCCTACCATGATCCCCAATTGAACTTCTTCGGGGTCAATGCATCCCAGCCGCTTTCCGTCTGGCGCGCCAAAGGCTGGATCTATCGTGAAGATCCCAGGGGCTGGTTCCAGTGGTACTGCCGGTATTACATGGGCCGGAGATGCCCCGATGACGAACGTCAGATCAAGCGCTGGAAGGCCATGCGCAGGCACGTCGCCCAAATCCTGAAACACTGCCGGCCAGGCGACGTGGGCTGCCGCGCCAAACAGCGACAGGCATTGCTGAACTGGGCTTACGACAGCCGAAAAATCTGATCCAAATTCCCGCTTTCGCGAGAATGCCACTCGTGGCATACTCGGATGGTCGATACCGATATAGCCATTTTGCCCAAGAAGGTTTAAAAAGCATCATGAAAACGAGAGCCTTGCACCTATTGCGCCGGCATCGCCACACGGGGACCATGTGGCCCTTTGTGCTGTACGCTCTCCTGCTGCTGACCCTCTGCACGGCGGTTCGCGCGCTGGGGGCCGAAACCGCTACGCATGCCGCGACGGCCGCCCTCGAACTTCAAAACGCACTGGAAAACGCTGCCAACAGCCACCAGGAGGAGCTTGCGGATCTCAAGGGCCGTTTGGACCGGCTGGAAAGCACCCGGAGCCAGTTGCTCAATGAGATGCGTGCCCAGGAACATAAGAGCGCATCGCATCACCAATTGCTGTTGATGTCTCAACCGCCCCTCGAAAGTCTGGAACAAGCCATTCGGAGCAACCGCCTGGGTTATGATCGTCTGAGCGAGCAACTCGAAAAGTTGCAGGCACGCTATACTGCCGCCTCGATGCTGTTTCTGAACGCCGGCGACCGCATCGCCTTGGCGCGCAAGCAAATCGAGGACCTTGTGCGGTCGCAGTTGGCCGAGGATCAAAAAGCGGCCCTGGCGGCCAAAGCCGAAACGCTGATCGCGATCCTCGACCAAAAGAAAGCTTTGGGAGAAGCCTACCAGAAGAGCTATGACGACCTGTCCGGGCGGATGAAGGCCTTGATCGAGGAGAAAGGGGCGCTCGATGAAAAATTGTCGGCCGAGTTCCAGAGCCGTAAGAAGAAATTGCTCTTCACGACCACCAATCCTTATCGGCACATCTCCGATAACGGCATCGCGGAAGCATGCACCTATTTTATTGACCGCATGGCCGCACTGCTCGGCCACTCCACCGAGCTGTTACGCTGGGATCAGGCCAAGCGAAGCCCGACCAACCTCTGGGTGGTTTTTTTATTCTGGCTGGTTGCCATCCTCGGGCTGCAAGCGCGCCTGCGGGGTTCCCTGCAGCGCATCGAAACCGATCATGACACCCCGCAATGGCACTATCGCCGACTGTTTTTGTTTCTGCTGCGGCGATCCTTGCTCTACCTGGGCCTGACCCTGCTGTTCGGGGCCTACGATTGGCCGCTGTTGGACCTCGGCCTGGGAAACGTCCTGTTTAAAATCTTCCTGATGCTGCTGCTGACCCGATGGGGACTGGACTACCTCAAATTTCTGCAGAGCGGCGCGTCGCCGACGGCGCTCGGCGCCTTTGTGATCACTCAGCTCAAACGGTTTTTAAAGCTCTTGCGGGCCATCACCCTGGTGAGCATTCTCTTTACCTGGGCGGCCGGCATGGAGAGTGTGCTGACCTGGTTGCTGCGCGATGGGTTGACGATCGTGCTTCTGGGCTGGACCGTTTTTTTCTGGCAGCGGACCAAACAGGTGATGGCCGAGGCCGCCCGCCAGGGGCAGGCCGCGCCCGACCCCCGGAAAATGAAGCTATGGATCGCCTGGAGCTATCTGGTCAGCGGCGGCGCCGTGCTCATCAGTCTGATCGGCTACGGCACGCTGGCTGGGCATTGGTGGGGCGGCTGGATCAAATCGACGCTGCTGCTGTTCTGGGCCTATGTGAGCTGGAATGCTATCGAAGAGTGGCGACGCGATCCGTATGTTCAACAGGACCTGGGCAATGACCCTCAGCGGCATGGCGGCATCCATCGCTTGAGTTGGCCCTTGATCCAACTGTGCCGGGCGCTCTGTCTGATCGGGGTCCTCAGGGGCATCGTCTGGGCCTGGGACCGGGAAGGGGCCCTGTTCGCGTGGGTCACCGATCTGCTGAATTACACGCACACCATCGGCAATCTCAATCTCAACCTGCGGGGCATCGTGCACGCCGTGGTCATCCTGTTCTTCACCCATATCGTCGTGCATATCGGCCGGACCCTGCTCGACGAAAAGGTGCTCGGGAAAAAGGCGCTCGAACCCGGCCTGAAAGACTCCGTGATCACCATTTTGAGCTATCTGGCGTGGAGCATCGGTCTGCTCCTGGCGCTGGCCAGCGTCGGCGTGAACGCCACCTCGCTGGCGGTGGTGTTCGGTGCGCTCAGCGTCGGTATCGGATTTGGCTTGCAGACCATTTTCAACAACTTCATCAGCGGATTGATCCTGCTTTTCGAAAGACCTATTCAGGTGGGCGACTTCGTGGAGGTCAACGGGATCTGGGCCGAAGTCAAAAAAATCAATGTGCGCGCCACGGTGGTGCAGACCTTCGACAACGCCTCGGTGATCATCCCCAACTCCGAGTTTATC
>JAKAFO010000456.1 GCA_021819735.1 Deltaproteobacteria bacterium | reverse complement strand
CATGCGCGGTCGCAGCCCGACATCCGTCCTCTCGGTTCCCCAAAGCTGGTTGGGGGCGGTCATGGTGATCGGTGTTTCGGGGTTGGCCAGCCAGTAACTGTTGTTCGAGTTGGCCACATAGGTGGTGTTGGCCAGTTGGGGTGCGTCTTTGAACGGCACGATGCCGGTCTGGGCCGCCGCCGGATCGTCCGCCCACTCGCAGGCCGAGCGCGAACCGTCCAAATATTGCGGACCGTTCAAGGCGCAACCGGCGTCGAGCATCTCCCGGGTCACGTTGGGTACGTTGCCGGTATCCGCATAAAAGGCTTTGCCGGCGCTGTCCACGGCGATGGTGTTCAAATAGTTCACCGATTGGTAGCGGGCGATCGCCTTCTTCAGCTCGGCGATGTTCCTGGCCTTGGCCATGGCCCAGCGCATCGCAATGCCCTGGTCTTCGTCCGTGGCGCTGCGGATGGCCCAGGCCGAAGTGGTGGTCCAGTCCAACCCGGCGGCCTGGGGGGTCGTGGGGATCTCCACCATGGGACCGAAATGGGAACTGTAAAAGGTCCTGGTCACCGGTGCCAGGGTTCCATCGGGTTGCAACACCTCGACCGTCACCTGGCGCCGGGTCATGGGGCGTTCCTCGCCGTCGTAGATGTAGGTGGTGGGATCGCCGGGCTTCAACGCTAGCCGGTAAAAAGTAAAATGCTTCGAGGTGCAGACGGTGTGGGTCCAGGCCACCTTTTCATTGAAACCGATGCCCGGCGTGGGCATGCCCAGCAGGGTGGCGCCATAATAATTGATGGTTCCCGGCACCGTCACCTGGCTCTCGAAAAAGCGGCGTTCGCCCTCCCAGGGATAGTGGGGGTTGCCCAGCAGCATGCCGGTCTTGCCGGCCGTGCGGTCGCGTCCGATGGCCCAGCCGTTGCTGGCACCGGCCACGGCCCCCGCCATCAACATTTCAAAATCGCGCGTTGCCGGAGCATTCAGGCGCGATGAGGCCGCCACTTCGGCCGGCGGCTGGGCATAGACGATATAGGGCATCAGCGGCTTGGGGCCGCCCAGCCAGGTAAAGTCCACCAAGTAGGCCATGAAGTCATAGACCGAAGCGGGCGTCGCCCAGTCGGCCGCTCCCGGTTGGTCCGCACACGGCAGACCCGCCACGCCGGTTTCCCGCAGGTACTTGTTGTATCCGGCCATATAGGCGTCCAACATGTCCCTGTTTTCTTTGGTTTGCCGGCGGTAGTTGGCCCGTGCCAGATCCTGGACGGCCATGGCTTTGTAGAACAGATCGGACATCAGGTTCTTTCCATCCCCCGAGCTCACCTTGTCCGGGCCGTAATACATGGAGCGTTGGCTTCTGACCATCAGCATTTGGTCGGCCAGGACGCAGGCATTCATTTTGGCGAAGGCGTAGCCCGAGCCGAACGACGCATCCGCAAGCGTTTTGCCCACGATGTGGGGGATGCCGTAGGAAGTCCACCGAATATCGGCGCAGAGGCGATCCCGGTGGTTGCCGTGGTGTTGCCAGGGGTCACCCCCTTTTGCATCCGAGCCATAGCACTCGGCGCCAGCGATCACCATCCAGGACAGAAGAACGAAACTATATAAAATAGAAGCGGTTTTTTTCATGGCAGCTCCAATCTGTTAAGGGATTTTGGGGTTCGATGTAGCTTCTATCCTTGCTTTATGGAACCGAAAGCCTCTATCTCCTCTCCCCATGGAAGCGTGGCGCTGCCTTGCGGCCCCGTCCTTTCTCATGGCGGGTGGCGGCAGATCCTGATGGGATGGCGGGGATTGGGAAGCCGAAGGGGATTGTGCTCGGGAGTAACTCTTTCCATTTCAGATCCTTTCGCAAGAAGTTAAGCGGATCTGGAACAAGAGTTAAATCAAGGTGGGCGAATAAGTGAGGCCGATGCTAACATTTATCCGTTGCGGGTCAAGCAAATAAAAATGCGCCCATCATTTTTTACCCGGGTAATATTGACATCCTATTTTTACCCGGGTATATATCGTCCACACTCATGATCAAGGGAGATATCGGGAGATGGACGAACCAGATCGGAATACTTGTACCGCCTTCCAGGGCCACCGCCGCATTGCCGCCGGAAATATCCGGGAAGTTGCCAGGAGAGCCAAAGCGGTCATCGATGGAGATAAAACAGCATCGATCCTTATTTTCGACGACGCCACCAGCGAACCCATCGAATTGGACTTTCGCGGCCCCGTGGAAGATGTTTTGCGGCGGCTGACCGAATTCAATGCGGGGGGCGTGTCCGCCGCGGTTTCGGATGCGACCCGCAGTTCACCGCGCGGACCCGGCCGCCCCAAGCTGGGCGTCATCGCCCGCGAAGTCACTTTACTGCCGCGACACTGGGATTGGCTGGGCAGTCAACCGGGGGGAGCCTCCGTGGCGCTGCGCAAGCTCGTCGAGGAAGCCCGGCGGGTCAACGGCAACCGCGATAAGGTCCGCCGTTCCCAAGAGGCGACCTACAAATTCATGTCCGCCATGTGCGGGGACTTGCCTGGATTCGAAGAGGCCGCCAGGGCTTTGTTTGCTCGAGACCCGGAACGTTTCAACGCCCAGATGGCGTCCTGGCCGGTCGATCTGCGCGATCACACCCGCATGCTGGCGGAGGCGGCCTTCCAGCAGCACGCGCGAAAATGAAGCGCGGAGCATTCGACCGTCCGCCGGATAGTATCACCCCCTGACACCGCAAAGGAGCAGGACTTGGATCGCCGCGATTTGATACGCAAGTACAAAGAGACGCCGCGCCCCGCCGGCATTTACCGCGTGCGCAACACGATCAACGGGCGCTCGGTCGTGGGCGCCAGCCCCGATCTTCCCGGCATGCTCAATCGCATCCGTTTCCAGCTTGCACACGGCTCGCATCCCGACAGCGACCTGCAACAGGACTGGCACGCGTTCGGGGCCGATGCCTTCATCTTCGAGATCCTGGACCAATTGGCGCCATCGAGCGATCCCGGTCATGATTTAACCGAAGATCTTCAAGTTCTCTTGCGGATGTGGATCGAGAAGCTGGCGGAGAAGAACAAGATCGGAGGGCATTCGTGAAAATTGTTCTCACCAACGATGACGGTTACGACGCGCCGGGGATAAAGGCGCTGGCTGACGTGGTTGAAGGGCTCGGCCGGGTGGTGGTCGTGGCACCCAAGACCGCCCAATCCGGCGTGGGCCACCTGGTGACGATGAAGACGCCCTTGAGGGTTGAAAACGCCGCGGAGGGAAACCTTTTCATCGTTGACGGGTCGCCGGCCGATTGCACCCGCCTGGCCCTGAAGGAGATCGCCGGCGATGCGGATTGGGTGCTTTCCGGCATCAATCAAGGGGCCAATCTGGGCTCGGACGTCTACCAATCCGGGACGGTCGCCGCCGCGCGCGAGGCCGCGATTCTGGGGACCAAGG
>JAKAFO010000455.1 GCA_021819735.1 Deltaproteobacteria bacterium | reverse complement strand
CCCTTGAACCCGGAATGCAACACGCCGGAGTGTTTCATCGATGCCTTTTGCCTGAGGCGTCTCAGCGACGGCGTCCTCGTCCGGCCCGAGGCGGTCCTGGTGGGCGACGATGGGACCGATGTCAATGTCCAAGCTACCGGTCATCTCTATCCTTATTGGGACCCGCATGTCATGACCGTGGACCTCAGGATGTTCAAGGACGTCAATTCCTTCCCTCCTGATTTTCCAGAGGGTATCCAGGCGTTCACGGCCCTGCGCATCCGCGCCACCGAGCCCTTCGTGGTCCGGTACCTGTATTGGAATGTGGACCGACACCCGGAAATCTTCTCCAGGTAAGTCGAAACGACGCCCGGCAATGCCTCTCAGAGTTTCCCGCCCCCCCCCCCCCCGCGGGTCATGCAACAACGACCGACGGACCCGCGTGGCGGTACGCGCGCTCGCGCTGGAGAGATTTGCCGTTTCGAGGCCCATGCTTTATGATGCGATCCATGAAAACCGCCGATTTCACACTCCACCCCTTTGCGGCACCCTCCGAGACCGGAATAACCCTCGGGGGGACCATCCGGCGGGACAGCGGCCGGCTCTGCCTTACCTACCGGCTTCACGGCCCTTTGCACCACCTGTGCATTTTTCCGCCGTCCGTAGAGCCCCAGCGCCGCCACGAACTCTGGAAAGGGACCTGCCTCGAGGGCTTTATCCAGCCGGCGGGTTCGAGCGCCTATTGGGAACTCAACCTCTCGCCCGCCGGCCATTGGAATCTGTACCGCTTCGACGCCTACCGCCAAGGCATGCGCGAAGAGCCGGCCATCGCAAAAACGAACATTACGGTCAAGACCTGCGTGGATCAGATCGACCTTGGCACCGAAGTGGATTTGAGTGCTCTCGGCATCGGCTCCGAAAAGCTGGCCATCGGATTGAGCGCCGTGATCCGCGCCCTGGACGGTCATCTCGACTATTGGGCCTTAACCCACCCCGACACCAAGCCCGATTTTCATCACCCGAGAAGCTTTGTCATTGGACTTTGACCGGTGATCGAATAGGGCTCTTGCGCTTGCGATGCCGCCCCCGAAATAGAGATTGACGAATAGAAGTCGGCATAATAATGACCGATCATCTTCGGCAAGGCTTCGTTCCGCCATCCGCAAAACCCTCCGGCCGAAGGAAACGACGAACGATCAGGCTTTCATCGAATCTTTACTCTTGAGCGCCCACCTGATCCTTGATTTTCCGCTTCTCCCTTGGAAAAGGGCGACGCGGTATAGGGCGGTGCGGACCCGCGTCCGGACCGCTGATTCGATGACATGCGAACCCAAAGATGAAAAGGAGACCATCGTGAGCGCAACCAGCACACCATGCAAAGAACTGGAGCAGGCTTCCGCTGCCCAAATCACCATGCAAGACTTGCTCGCCGGCGACATCATCGCCACGCGGGCCCACACGGCCAACTCGGCATTCGTGCGCGGGGCCACCTTGGGACCGGTGAGTCATGCGATTCTTTATACGGGGGAATATAAAGGGTATCATTCGGCGGTGGACGCCATGCCGGAGCAAGGCGTCACAAGGGCGACGCTATCCAAAAAATTATCCCAGGCAAGCTATGCGGTGGTCTTCCGCCACCGCACGGCCTCGCCCGAGCAGTGCAAAAAGGCCTGCGCCTGGGCCGCGCACCAGGCGCTTATGAATAAACCCTATGACTATAAGAGCGCGGCTCGGGTGGGCGCTGTCATGCCGTACTTCAAAATGAGCCTGCTGATCGTTCTCGCCAGCATAAATATACACGATCCCAACGTTATGGCGCCCTCCCCCCAAGACGAAGACGCCAGCTTCATGTGCAGCGAACTGGTCTTCCGGGCCTATGAGATTGCCGGTGCGCCCCTGACCCACAAACCGGCCTACTGCATGAGCCCTCAGACGCTGTTCAAAACCGATCGGCTCACCTGCCTGGGTCGGCTGAAGTAAAGGAGAAGACCATGCCGTCGAAAATACCCGCAACCGTTCTGGCGGTTTTGTTTCTCTTGGCTTTTGGGTGCAGTGGCCGACAGGCGGATGACCCTGCACCGGAAGCTGCTGCCGGTGCCAAGGGCCGCTATCCTGTCACCTATCCCACGGGCCGGGCCATAAAGTTCTCCGAGGACCAGGTTATCAAAAAGGAGATCCAGATCACCACCCACTGGCAGACCATCACCTTAGACAAGCCGCTGAAAATTAACCAGCAAGGAATTATGGGCCTGCACCTAGTTGTGGACAAGGCGCCTTATATTTCCACAATGGACACCCACCCTTTGAATCCGGAATGTAACACTCCGGAATGTGTCATCGATGCCTTTTGCCTGACGCGTCTCAGCGACGGTGCCATCATCCGGCCCGAGGCGGTCCTGGTGGGGAACAACGGCGTCGAGGTCAGTATTCGGCCCAACGGCCATCTCTACCCCTTCTGTGATCCTCACGTCATGACCATGGCGCTTGGAACCTTCAAGGATGTAAATTCTCCCCCCCCCGATTTTCCGGAGAGCATCCAGTCTTTCACGGCCCTGCGCATCCGCGCCAATGAACCCTTCATTGTACGTTATCTGTGGTGGAAAGTAGACGAGCACCCGGAGATGTATTCCAGGTGAGTTGAACGATGCATGGCAAGGCAATAGGGTTTCGCGAGGTAATCGGCGGGTGCGACCGACGGTTGCCTCTGCTTTACCCCTTGCATCGCTCCTGGGCCTGACGGATCAAATCCACCAGGCTGGCGACTTTATTGGGCGGCGGCGGGCAGGCCAGGCGTTGAAAGGCTTCGGGGCTGAGGCGCTGGCGGAAGTAATCGGCCACGTCGAACTGCTCCCACCAGCAGTCGAGCACTTTGAAGCACGGCTGGCGGTCGCTTTCGCAGGCGCGGCAGTAGCCGAAATGAACTGTGCTGCCCAGGCGGGGGCAGCGTCTTTCCAGAGTATCCATGGTCATCAGATTTACCCGGCGGCCAGTGTGGCCGCCGAGTTTTGTTGCCTCGACAATATTAGCGGCTCTTTACCGCTTGCGGTTTGGGGAAATCCTTGAACACCGCCATGGACTTGGCCATCTCGTCGTCGCTGAGGGCGTAGTTGGTCAACTGGCCGGCCAGGAACTTCTCGTAGCCGGTCAGGTCCAGCAGGCCGTGGCCGCTGAAAGTGAAGACGATCACCTTCTCCTTGCCCTCTTCCTTGGCGCGCTTGGCCTCTCGCACCACCTGGGCCAGGGCGCTGGTGGTCTCCGGCGCCGGGATGACCCCCTCGGTGCGCGCCCACATGATGCCGGCCTCGAAGGCTTCGGTTTGGGAAACGGCTTTGGCTTCCAGCAAGCCTTCGTTGACCAACTGGCTGACGGTGGGCGCCATGCCGTGGTAGCGCAGGCCGCCGGCATGGATCGGCGCCGGTACGAAGGCGTGGCCCAGGCTGT
>JAKAFO010000454.1 GCA_021819735.1 Deltaproteobacteria bacterium | reverse complement strand
GCTAACGGCCTTCATGAACGAAATGTTGGCGTTGACGGCCACGGCCACCGTGCCGTGGGAGTTGGAGGCCATGGCAAACACCAGGTCGGCCAGGGAAAAGATGGCCGCGCCGTGCACGATGCCCACCGCATTCAAGTGGTGCGGCTTGATCTCCAGGGATGCCCGGGCGCAACCCTCGGAAACCGCCAGCAGTTCGATGCCCACATGCTCCGCGAATTTGTCCTGCTTGAAAAACGTCTTGATCGCTTCCATTCCCGTCATCTCCCTCGCGCCTCGTTAAAAAATGGCCAAGGCTGGTTCATACAATACTGTCTCCGGCCAGGCAAGCTTGAAAGGCGGCCAGAGATACCCCCGGCATTGACATCCGAAATATGGTGCACAACTTCTCCCCAACTGATTGAAGAACGATTCAACGCTTCTTGGAGGTGGCTTATGACAAATCGAGTGAATGCCCCTGAAAATTGGGTGAAAGAAGAACCGCAAGAAAAGCACTTCGACGTGCGTGACCTCAACTTCGACTGCGACACCGAGCAACCGCATTTTCTGTGTTCGCTGAAGTACGCCGAATAAAAGCAGCGAAGTATAAAGAATAAAAGAGGGGGCGTTACCGCGCTACGGGAACGCCCCCTCTGCTTTTACTTCTTATGGCCGGTTAAACATAACGCTTGGGAAACCCGCCGATGATCGCTCGGGCTTCGGCCACGATGCGGTCCACCAGCTCTTTGACCGGGGGCATGTCGTCGATGCGCTGGGCGCACTCGCCGCCGGCATACAGCGCCTTGCTTTCATCGCCCGCGAAGGTCGCGTCGATGCCGTCCCGTTCGAACTCGATCAGCTCCTGGGCGCCCTGGCTCATGCCGTCGTCGGGCGTGCCTAGGAATACCCCCGGCGCCTTTTGCAGCGTGTTCTGCTGATGCTGGAGGCTGGCCGGAGTCTTGATCCAGCGGGCCGGACCCACGAAGCCGCGCGCCACCAGGGTGCCGCGGTCACCGGCCTTGACGATGCCCTGCTTCCAAAGATCGGCGAAATCGCTCTCCTTGGTGGCCAGAAAGCGCGTGCCCATCTGAATGCCGGCCGCGCCCAGGGCCAGGGCCGCCACCAGGGTCTTGCCGTCGCAAAAGCCGCCGGCACCCACCACCGGCACGCCGTGGGGCGCCATGGCCTCGACCACCGCGGGCAGCAGGATCATGCTGTGCACCGGCTCCCAGGAGGTGTGAAAGCCGCCCTCGTGCCCCGAGGCCACGATGATATCCACACCCGCCTTGCGGCAGCGCTCGGCGCCCTTGACCGACGGCACCACGTGCAGCCACTTGAAGCCGGCGCCCTTGATCTTGTCGCCCCAGCCCACGGGATCGCCGGCCGAAGTGAAGATCACCTTGAACCGCTCGTGCATTTCGGGATTCTCTTTGCGCATCTTGATGGCCGTGTTGATGATCATCTCGGCCGTGGGTTTAAGCTCGGCCGACACCATCACGTTGACGCCGAAAATGCCGCCGCTCTCTCTGGTGCGCTCGAAGGTCTGCTGATAGATCTTCCGGAAGATCACCTCCGGCGCATCGTCGGGCGAGGCGCCGCCGGTTTCGGCGAAGTGCTTGTAGATCGCCGGCTGATTCTGCTTGCTGGTGATGCCGCTGGTCGAGAGCAGCCCCAGCACCCCCGCGTTGGCCGTGGCGATGCACAACTGGTTGTTGCTGAAGGGCCCCATGCCGGCCTGGATGATGGGATACTTGATCCCTAAGATTTTGCACAATTCGGTATTCAACATATGCTTTTCCTTTCCTTTTCGAAACGAAGCCGAACGCTCGCTCGGAATGGATCGGAATTTAGGCCATGGGGCCGATGGGTGTCAACCGCTATTATGATGACACACGATGTTCGGCGATACCGGACTTGCGAGTCACCCCGGCTAGGACTTGGCGGCCGCGGGGGGCACCTCCGCACCTTTCTTGACGAACCCCAACGACAACATCTTCTGCTCCAGGGCGTCGCGCTGCACGGGCTTGACGATGAATCCGTCGCAGCCTTTCTGATAGGCCTTGACCAGGTTCTCCTTGGTGCCGGAGGCGGTGATGATCAGTTTTTTGGCCGGCGTGGCGCGCTGCCGGGCCTCAAGCTGATTGATCTGTTCCAGCAAATCGTTGCCGTCGGCCTGGCCCAGATGAATGTCGATGGTGATCAACTCGAAAGGATAGCCCCCCTCGATGGCCTTGGCGCAAAGCTGCACCGCCTGCTGGCTGCCGGTGCATAACGTACACTCGCCAAAAGCGCTCAGGAGCACTTTCATCTTGGTCAGGGCGGCCATCTCGTCATCCACGATCATAATCTTCATGCATACCTCCCGGGGCGGCCCACCGCTGGTGGGGCCCATCGCTGTTGGGTGTCACCGGTTGAATGGCAGGGTGTCCACATATTGCTTGAAGGTTTCGAAAGCCGCCGTCAGCCGTTCCACGATGGCGACCACCTCCTTTGGCGCTGCTTGTTTACATTGTTCTTCGAGCTCCGCGGCCACGGCCGAAAGTGGCTTGGCCTCCACGGTGGCCGCGCCGCCCTTGATGGCGTGGGCGCGGCGCTGAATCTCCTCGAAATCGCCCTGTTGCAAGGCGTTATGGATCACTTCGAAATAGCCCGGAATGCTTTGCATCAATTGCTCGACCACCTCCCGGACGATCTCCGGTTCGCCGAATTCATACAGGGCCGATTCCCAATCCAGGGGCGCGGCCGCCACGGTCAAGCTCGGGCCGCGCGGCAGGGCAGGGGCCGGGTCCATAAGGCCGGCCTCCAGACGGCTGCGCCGATCCCTGGATCTGTGCAGCCACAAGGCCACCGCGTCCAACAGCGGTTGGCGCCGGATGGGCTTGGTGAGCACCGCGTCCATGCCGGCCGTCTCGCACGCCGACAGGGTCTTGCTGTCCGTGTTGGCCGTCAGGGCCACAATGGGAGGCCCGGTCGGCCCCAGGTTTTCCTTGATCCGGCGGGTGGCTTCCAGGCCGTCCATCTCAGGCATCTGCACGTCCATGACGATCAGATCGAAACGCCGGGTGCGGCAGGCCGAGACGGCCTCTTGGCCGTTGCCCACCAGGGTCACTTCGTGGCCCTGGGCCTCCAGGTGCTGACGCATCACCATCTGGTTCACGGGCGTGTCTTCGGCCACCAGGATGGCACCCGGCAGCGCCTTGGCCGCGGCGTGGCCCAGGGCACCGATGGCCTCTCCATCCAGGGAGACCAGGTCCCCTTCCCCCCGGCTTAACCCCATGGCCAGCATGAATGCAAAGGTGGTGCCCTGGCCGGGCTGGCTGTCCACCGTCAGCCGGCCGCCCATCAGCTCGACCAATTGATAGGCGATGGCCGTTCCCAGGCCGGTCCCGCCATAGCGCCGCGTGGTGCTTTCGTCCACCTGGGTAAAGCGCTTGAAGATGGCCGCCTGGCGCT
>JAKAFO010000453.1 GCA_021819735.1 Deltaproteobacteria bacterium | reverse complement strand
TTGCAGTTGCGGGCCATGGGCGAAAAAGAAGAGGACATGATCGTCTTCTCCTTCTGGCCCGACGTGATCATGATCAAGGAGATCGGCGATCCCATGCAGGTGGCGCGCCACCTGAACCTGGACCGCAAGGAGCTGCATGCCCGGGTGATCATGGCCCAGGGGCGCCAGAACACCAACTACGCCATCAACCTGTACGCCTGCCACCCCTTCTTCATCGAAGGCTACGCCACCATGACCAACGGCGAAAACACGGCCTTCGTGCCGATTCGGGAGTACCTGCTCTCGCGCGGCGTGAAGGGCTACACCGGCTACCAGTCCGATTCGGAAGTGTTCACCCATATCCTGCACTATACGCTACGCCAGTTGGGCCTGGGCATCGAGGCCTACAAGCACATCATCACGCCGCTGCAGGACAATTCGCTGGAGGCCCATCCCAACAGTGCGTTTCTCAAGCAGTTGAAGCAAACCTGCCGGCAGTTGACCATCGACGGTCCCAACTGCGTGATCGGCTGTCTGCCCGACCACAGCCTGTTCATGGTCCAGGACCGCAAGAAGCTGCGCCCCGGCGTGGTGGGCGGCAAGCCCGGCTGCTGGGCCTTCTCCTCGGAGATCTGCGGCCTGGACGCCGCCATTCCGGATCGCGACAAAAGCAAAGACTTTCAGCCCATGCATCTGGACACGACCCTCGTCGGTCCGGATCGCCAGGAGGTAAAAATATGCTCCCAAACCGCCCCATTACCCCTTCCACGCTGAGCGTCAAGGATCTGCTCTGGCAGATCGCGTGGAGCAAGGACAAATGCACGCTGTGCGGCCGCTGCACCTCGGTGTGCCCGGTGAGCGCCATCGAACTGGGCGTTTTCCGCAAGCGCACCCTGAATACGGATCTGGCTTCGACCACGCCGCCGTCCAATGTCTATCAGGTGTACCACGGCATCCGCCAGAAGACCGACCCGGCCTATGCCTGCGTGGGTTGCGCCATGTGCAACCTGGTGTGCCCCAACGACGCCATCGTTCCCATGCGCTCGGATGAGGCCGACAAGCAGCGTTTTCACATCAACCGCGGCGGTTCGCCGCGTAACCGCGGCGGGCGGCGCAACGTGCCCGGCGGCCTGCTGGATCAGATCAAGTTCATCCGCATCTCCATGCTCACCGACCCGGCCCTGGATGCCGGCCGCCACGAGTTCGAGCTGCGCACCCTGCTGGGCCGCGTGCTGCCGCCCGAAGAGAACATCAAGCACTTCAAGGAGCATGGCTGGATTCCACCGGTGCGCGAGATCTATCCGTTGGTGATCGGCAGCATGTCGTTCGGCGCCTTGTCGCCCAACATGTGGGAGGGCTTGCAGCTCGGCGTGGCCTACCTGAACGAAGAGCTGGGCCTGCCGGTGCGCATGTGCACCGGCGAGGGCGGCTGCCCGCCGCGCCTGCTGCGCAGCCGTTTCCTGAAGTACACCATCTTGCAGATCGCCAGCGGCTACTTCGGCTGGGACGAGATCATCCACGCCTTGCCCGAGATGAAGGAAGATCCCTGCGCCATCGAGATCAAGTACGGCCAGGGCGCCAAGCCGGGCGACGGCGGCCTGCTCATGTGGCACAAGGTCAATAAATTGATCGCCGCCATCCGCGGCGTGCCCACGGGGGTGAGCCTGCCCAGCCCGCCTACGCACCAGACCCAGTACTCCATCGAAGAGTCCGTGGCCAAGATGATCCAATCCATGTCCATGGCCTGGGGCTTCCGCGTGCCGGTCTATCCCAAGATCTCGGGCACTTCCACGGCCATGGCCGTCTTGAACAACCTGACGCGCAACCCCTACGCCGCCGGGCTGGCCATCGACGGCGAAGACGGCGGCACGGGCGCGGCCTACAACGTCTCCATGGACCACATGGGCCATCCCATCGCCACCAACATCCGCGACGCCTACCTGAACCTGGCCAAGCTGGGCAAGCAGAACGAAATTCCCCTGTTCGCCGGCGGCGGCGTGGGCAAGAACGGCAACCTGGCGGCCAACGCCGCGGCCCTGATCATGCTGGGCGCCAGCGGGGTGCAGATCGGCAAATATGTCATGCAAGCCGCGGCCGGCTGCCTGGGGTCGGAGAGCGACCGCTGCAACATCTGCAACATCGGCCAGTGCCCCAAGGGCATCACCTCCCAGGACCCGCGCCTCTACCGCCGCCTGGATGTGGACATGGTGGCCGAACGGGTGGTGGATCTCTTCCTGAGTTTCGACACCGAGTTAAAAAAGATCGTGGCGCCCCTGGGCCGCTCCACGGCCTTGCCCATCGGCATGGCGGATGCACTGGGGATCGGGGATTATCACGCGGCGGAGCGCTTGAGCATCAAATACGTGGTTTAATAGAAAGAACACCGACTTTCATCCGAATCTAGGAATACGATATGGAAAGCAACGAATATCTACACATCGCCGGCCGCGAAAACGGGGTGCGCATCGAATCCCGCGTCTTGGAAGAGAAGATCCAGGCCGCCGTGGCCCAGGGGCAAACGCGTTTGGAGATCGAAGCCTACGGCCAGCACGGCATCGGCGGACGGCTCTGGCGGGCGGGCGGCGATCAAAAAGTACATGTGCGGATCAATGGCCCCACCGGCCAGCGCGTAGGCGCCATGGGGTTTGCCAACACCCAGATCGATATCCTGGGGCCGGCCTCGGATGACGTGGGCTGGCTCAATGCCGGCGCCACCATCGTGGTCCACGGCAACGCGGGCAACGGCGTGGCCAATGCCATGGCCCAGGGCAAAGTTTACGTGGCCGGCAACATCGGCGCCCGGGGCATGACCATGACCAAGCACAATCCGCGCTTCGAAGCGCCGGAGTTGTGGGTCATGGGCTCGGTGGGCGATTACTTCGGCGAATTCATGGCCGGCGGCGTGGCGGTGGTCTGCGGGCATAATGCCCAGAATCCCGAAAACATCCTGGGATATCGCCCCTTGGTCGGCATGGTGGGCGGCAAGGTGTTCGTGCGCGGCCCCCACCGCGGCTTCAGCCAGACCGATGCCAAACTGGTGCCCATCGACGACGAGGAGTGGCAATGGCTGACCGGCGGGCTGCGCAACTACCTGCAGCACATCCGCCAGCACGAACTATTCTTCACCCTGCTCTCCAAGCGCGAGCAGTGGCAGTGCCTCAAGGCGCGCACACCCCAGGAGCGGGTGAGCAAAAGCAAACGCGCCATGGGGGACTTCCACAAAGAGGTGTGGGACAAGACCCTGGGCAGGGGCGGCCTGGTGGGCGACCTGACCCAACTGGACCGCAGCCTGATCCCGCTGGTGGTCCACGAAGAGTTGCGCCGCTACGTGCCGGTCTGGGAGAACTACAAGTACAAGGCACCCTGCG
This sequence comes from Deltaproteobacteria bacterium, assembly GCA_021819735.1. Taxonomy (GTDB): domain Bacteria; phylum Desulfobacterota; class Desulfobacteria; order Desulfobacterales; family Desulfosarcinaceae; genus Desulfatitalea. The sequence goes on along the minus strand of JAKAFO010000453.1, from coordinate 86 downwards.
AAGCCACCTGCCCCACCGGCATCCCGGTGCAGACCCGCTGGCGCCTGGTGCGCGAAGGCCGGGTGGACGAGGCCGTCGACCTGGCC
>JAKAFO010000452.1 GCA_021819735.1 Deltaproteobacteria bacterium | reverse complement strand
CTTCGAACAACAGGGCTCTCAGAAAGAGATCCTGCCCCGCCGCTGCACGCAAACGGCGCTGCAGTTCTTCGGTGCTCCAGGCGGCCATGCGGCGCAGCAGGTGCTTGCGCATGAACTCGTCGTTGGGATAGTTGCGGCTCCAGGCCAGGGCCGTGTCGAAGTCCCAGTCCGCTTCCGGCGTGCAGTCGAAATAGCCGGTGGCCGCTTCGGTCTTGATACGCGTCAAGCAATAGTTCTGCATCTCCGTCAAATCAGCCTCCCTAAAGCTTTTTACATAGTGGGCACTATTTAGTGTCCATCCAGGGATGAGATATTTTTGTCGAGTTCAAGGCGGGCGAAAATTTTAACCGCAGGAATATATGGACATATTTCGAGGATTAAAATTTTCGCCCAACGCCGAAATCGGCAAAAATAGCCATTCCTGGATGGACACTACCTATTTATCCTTCATGCGCCAGATGCCGTTCCAGTCGCCGGCCGGCGGGCTGGCGGCCAGCAGGTCGCAACGCTTGGCCATGACGGCACCGGCCTCCAAACCATGTTGTTGAAAAATACCCCAGAAAATCTCCCGGGCCGCCGCCCAATCCCGGGCGCAATACTTGGCGTAGGCTTCGCCGTAGGCCGGGCTGGATTGCTTCTTGATGTAAAAACGTGGATCGTTGTCCATCAGCAGTTCGAAGAGCGTCACCGGCTCGCGAAAGCCCTTGAGGATCGCCCGGTCGATGAAGCGGTAGGCAAAACGCGGGTCGGAAGCGATGAAGGCTTCGGCGAACTTGAAGAAGCGGTGGGAGACCAGGATGCGCGCATCGTACAACTGGCAGACGCTGACGATGCGGGCCACCTCATGGATGCACTGGCCCACGGGGTGATCGCGTTCGTCGAAAGGGTAGTAGACAAAGCCCACTTCGCCGGTGGTGACGCCAAAGCCCATGTCCATCTTGGGGCGCAGCACTTCATCGGGCAGCCGGCCCTGGTTGTAGGTCCGCATGGCGGTGGTCAGCCGATAGATGTTCTCCAGAATATATTTAGCGTTGTCTTCGGGGAAAATGCCAATGACGCCGTCGCCGTAAACCTCGGCGTAGGTGTTTTCATGGCCCAGGTAGAGCTCTTTATAGGCCTGCTCATGCACGTCCTGGATGAATCTTCCGTAGGTGTAACCGGATTCGGAGTTGCCATCGGTCTTCTGATAGATCTTCTGGTCGAAGTTGACCAGAATGTCGGTCGAGTCCCGCAAGTCGGCGAACAGCACGATGCGGTTGCTCCGTTGCTTGGGCAGGTGCCGGCTGATGGTCATGGCGCGCCTCCTTGGCTTTACTTCCCGATGGCTTCCAACTGCTCCCAGCGCGCGTAAGCAATGGACACGGCGGCTTCGATCTCTTCCAGGCGCCGCTGGTCGGCGACGATCTCCGCTTTGCCGCGCTTGTAGTACTCCGGGTCGGCCATGCGGGCATGCAGCGCCGCCTGCTCTCGTTCCAGAGCCTCGATGGTCCCCGGTAACGCCTTGAGTTCCTGGGCTTGGTTAAACGTGAGCCGCTGGGGTTTGGGGGCCGCCGGCCGCTGGGTGCGCGCCTTCTTCTCTTCGGTCCCCTCGGCCGCCGCCGGCTTGGGCCGTTGCAGCAGCCAGTCATCGTAGCCGCCGGCATACTCCACCACCCGGCCCTGGCCTTCGAACACCAGGGTGCTGGTGACCACGTTGTTCAAAAAAGCGCGGTCGTGGCTTACCAGCAGGAGCGTGCCCGCGAAATCCAGCAGCAGCTCTTCGAGCAGCTCCAGGGTTTCGGCATCCAGGTCGTTGGTCGGCTCGTCCAGGACCAGCACATTGGCCGGCTGGGTGAAGAGCTTGGCCAGCATCAGGCGGTTGCGCTCGCCGCCCGAAAGCACATGCACCGGCGTGCGGCAGCGCTCGGGCGAGAAGAGAAAATCCTGCAAGTGACTGATCACGTGCCGCTTCTGGCCGTTGAAGACGATGTAGTCGTTGTCCGGCGCCACGTTCTGGGCCACGGTCTTCTCTTCGTCCAATTGCGCCCGCAGTTGGTCGTAGTAGGCCACCTGCACATGGGTGCCGTGGCGCACCGTTCCCTGGTCGGGCACGAGCTTGCCGAGCAGCAGATGGATCAGCGTGGTTTTGCCCACGCCGTTGGGGCCGACGATGCCCACCTTCTCGCCCCGCAGGATGGTGGTGGTAAAGTCTTGGACGATGGGCCGGCCGTCGAAGGCGTGGGTCAGATCCTTGGCCTGAATGACCAGCTTGCCGGTGCGCTCGGCCTCTTGCAGTTGCATGCGCACCTGGCCGATCTTGGCCCGCCGCTCCCGGGCCGCGGCCCGCAGCTTTTGCAGGGCCCGCACGCGCCCCTCGTTGCGCGTGCGCCGCGCCTTGATGCCCTGGCGAATCCAGGTCTCTTCCTGGGAGAGCTTCTTGTCGAAGCGCTTCTGATGCTGGGCCTCGATCTCCAGGTCGGCGGCCCGGCGTTCCAGGTAGGTGTCGTAGTCGCAGGCATACGAGTAGAGTTGGCCGCGGTCCAGCTCCATGATTCGCGTGGCCAAGCGTTTTAGAAAGGCGCGGTCGTGGGTCACGAAGAGCACGGTCTTGACGTGGCGCAGGATAAACTGCTCCATCCAGACGATGGCCTCGATATCCAGATGGTTGGTGGGCTCGTCCAGCAAGAGCAGGTCGGGCTCCTGAACCAGGGCCCTGGCAAAGAGCGTGCGCCGCTTCATGCCCGCCGACAGATCGGCGAAAGCTTGTTGCGGATCGAGCCCGGTGCGCGAAAGAATGCTCTCGACGGCCTTGCGCGACTCCTGGTTATCGCCCGCGGCGCCCAAGGCCTGGGCCACCACTTGGAAGATCGTGCCTTCGCAGCCGGTCGGCACCTCCTGTTCCAAAGCGGCCACCTTGACCCCCTGCTGGCACCACACCTCGCCGCTTTCGGGCACGATCTGGCGGTTAAGCAACCGCAGCAGGCTCGATTTGCCCACGCCGTTGCGACCGAGCAGACAGACCCGCTCGCCCCGCTCGATCTGCAACGAAACGCCATCCAGCAGCGCCGGACCGCCAAACCCCCAGCGCACATCCCGCATGCCCATTAACGCCATGTATTCCTCATGCTTTCGCTTTTTCCTTTTCAATACATCTCGAACTTGGCCAACCGGCCATCCAGTCCGGCATTGCGCATCGGCCGCTTCCAGGCCGGCCGCAGACCGATCTGCTTCAACATCTCGCGGTTACCGAAGTAGATATACGCTTCGGAACCCTTGCAACGCCGTTTGAAGAAATTGCCCAATTCTTTATAAAACGCCCCCAGGTTCGAATCCTCCAGCCGGATGCCGTAGGGCGGATTGCAGACGATCACCCGGTTTTCCAGATCCGGCAGCGCGTGCAGATCGGCCTGAATCAATTGGATCGCCTCACCGCCGGGCAAGGTGCGGCAATTGAC
>JAKAFO010000110.1 GCA_021819735.1 Deltaproteobacteria bacterium | reverse complement strand
TCCTTACAACGCCGGATGATTTCGCCATAGTCCACCACAAATGTGGGGATGTTGTGCCGCTTGGCCCGCGCAAGGCCCTTGGCCGCGGGGGTGTCCGCGCCCACGAAAACGATCCGGCCGTCGATGGTACCGGCCTCACAGGCATCGATGATGGCCTGCAAGTTGGTGCCGCCGCCGGATATCAATGCGCCGATACGAGTTTTGGATCTCATCTTCAGGCTCCTTCCAAGGGGTTCCGGCGGACATTGCCGCAAGCCGTGCACGATTTATGGCAACGGCTATCAAACCCGCGGCCGGCTGTCAAAGGCTTGGCCTGGATTTAAGTTTTTATCCTCCGGGTCGATATCTTAATCTGGGTCCCGAAATTATTTGGAAGGTTCATTCGAAACGAAAACGCCATGGATTCTTACGTCGCCCGCCAGCCCATCTTCAATCGCCGCAAACAGATCTACGGTTATGAATTGCTGTTTCGTAACACCAATGCGGTGTATGATGCTTCCGTCGACGGCGACACGGCCACTTCCACGGTTCTAAATAACTCCTATCTCAACATCGGCATGGAGACCCTGACCTCGGGCAAGAAATCGTTCATTAACTTCACCCAGAATCTACTGTTGAAGAAAGTGCCCCTATTTTTGCCCAAGCAGGAAATCGTGGTCGAAATTCTGGAGAACGTGCAGCCCACGCCGGAACTGGTCGCCGCCTGCCGCGAAATGACCGAAAATGGATACATCTTTGCCCTGGATGACTTCGTCTACCTCCCGGAATTGCAGCCGCTGATCGACATGGCGCAGATCATCAAGTTCGATTTCAGGCTCACCCCCATCGCCCAGATCAAGACCTATCTGGAGCGTATCAATCGGCGCGACAGTCTGCGCCTGCTGGCCGAAAAAGTCGAAACCCCCGAAGAGTTCAAGCGTGCCAAGGAGCTTGGCTTCGATTATTTCCAAGGCTACTTCTTCTGCAAGCCGGAGGTGATCAAAGGCAAAGAGATCAGCGGCTCCCAGTTTGTGCTGCTGAAAATCATGGCCGAGGTCAACAAAAAAGATTTCAAGATAACCGATCTGGAGCGGCTGATCGCTCCGGATGTCAGTCTCTCGTACAAACTGCTCAAGTATATCAACTCCGCTTTCTTTGCCAGGGCCCAGAGCATCGCCTCCATCCAGCAGGCCCTGGTCTACATGGGGGAAGCCGAAATCCGGCGTTTCGTCTCGCTGGTGGCCATGTCGGGATTGGCCAAGGACAAGCCCGATGAATTGGTGCGGGCGGCCTGCATCCGGGGTAAGTTCTGCGAACTGCTGGGTGAGTTCAACCCGCGCATCGCAACCCCCTCCGAACTGTTCACGCTGGGCATGTTCTCCCTGATCGATGCCATCATCGACCAGCCCATGGATAAAATAATGAAAGACCTGCCCTTGGACGAAAAGATCAAAATCGCCCTGGTCCAGCGCAAGGGCGAGTTGCTCGGATACTTGGGGCTGGTGGAATTTTACGAAAAAGGCCAGTGGCCCCAGGCGATTCGGGTGGCCGCGGCCCTGAACCTGCCGGAGAGCAAACTGCCTGAATTCTATCGGCAGGCCTGCGAGTGGGCCAACACCTTTACCGGGAACGGATGAGTTCCCGTTTCCCTGCTTTGCTAAAAAATCCACGGGTTTTCAATAAAATAGAATGTCCACAGCGCCGTTGACAAGCGGAGGCGTTCATATTATTTTCTCGGACCAACTCGGAACGCCGGGCCAAAGGCGGTTCGGCAGAAAGGACGATTCAGATATGGCTAAAGGGATTGTGGACGTAAGCGACAACAGTTTCGATGCGGAGATTTTGCAAGCCGATAAGCCTGCCGTGGTCGATTTCTGGGCACCCTGGTGCGGTCCGTGTAAGGCCATTGGACCGGTCATCGAGGATCTGGCTGGAACCTACGGTGATAAAATCAAGTTCACCAAGTGCAATGTGGATGATAACCCAATCACCCCCGGCAAATACGGAATTAAAGCCATACCGACCTTGATTTTCTTCAAACAGGGCAAGGTTGTGGATCAAATCACCGGCATGGTGGCCAAATCCAAACTGGAAGACTCGCTCAAAGGAATTCTTTAATATAAGCGTCCTGCAATTGTCGGACGCACCCACGGGAATCGGGATGACTCACCGTTATTCTTTACTGACAATCACCGCCATGGTTCTGCTGACGCTCTCGGGTTGCGCCTGGTTCGGCAAAGATAAACCCGAAAAGCCGGCCCAGCAGCTAGTGGAAGAGGGCGTGAAAGATTATGATCGCGGCCACTACAAGGATGCCCTGGAGGCGTTCCAACAGCTCAGGGATTGGTACCCGTTCAGCAAATACGCCATCCTGGCCGAACTGCGGATTGCCGACGCCCATTATCAGCTCGAGGAGTATCCCGAAGCCGTAACGGCCTACGAGGAGTTCGAGCGGCTGCACCCCCGCAACGAAGCCATTCCCTACGTGATCTACCAGATCGGCTTATGCCATTTCGAGCAGATCGATTCCGTGGATCGGGATCAAACCTCGGCCCGCAAGGCCATGGAAACCTTTCAGCGCCTGATCCGCCAGCATCCGGACGATCCCTACGCCAAAAAAGCCGGCGCGAACCTGGTGGCCTGCATTCAAAGCCTGGCCGGCCACGAATATTATGTGGGCCAGTACTACTATAAACGCCAATACTACAAGGCAGCCCTGCATCGCTTTTGGGCGGTCATCAATCAATACCCGGACGTGGGCTACCACAAGAAGGCCTTGGAATACATCGCCGAATGCCAGGCCTATGAGACGGTCGAGCCCAGGGTTGCCACCGCCACGGCGGGCAATTAAAAATCTATTTACAGCGCAGAAAAAAGGATGTAATAGGTCCGTTTTGTTTCTGGAGATTGCCGGCGCTTGGCGCGGGATGACCGAATAGAAAGTGGAGATAACCAATGGCACAAATATGTGAGATCTGCGGCAAAAAATCCATGGTGGGCTGTAACGTGAGCCACGCTCACAATGTTTCCAAACGCTTGTTCAAGCCCAATCTGCAGAGCGTGCGCGCCATTAAGGACGGGCGTCGGCGTAAAATGATGGTTTGTACCAGTTGCATCAAGGCCGGCCGAGTGGTGAAGGCCGCCTGAACCTGATCGAAAGTTCTTGCCCCAGAAGATCCCGAATCAAAGATTGATGAATGGATCGGCGTTGCATGCGCTGATCCATTTTTATTTCTGCCGCCCTTTTCAAAAACCGGTGGTTGATTATTGCAGCCGGAGCTGCTAAAGGGGTGTTCTTAATTTTTGCAGGCCAGTAGCTCTAATGGTAGAGCACCGGACTCCAAATCCGGGTGCTGGGGGTTCGAGTCCCTCCTGGCCTGCCATTTTTATTTATTGGTTTCCCCTTCTTTCTTTTCGAAAACCGCATAGCGCCGCATCGCGGCCCCAGGCACGCTTTTTCCGTACCCCTATCGAAAATATGGATACAGTCGGTAGGGCGGACCGGCAAGCACGGCGTCTTCCGGATTTACGGCATCATGGTTTCTTGAAGATCTCATCCAGGGATTTGGAGAGCACGGCCACGGAGAAGGGCTTGGGCAGAAACGCCTGGGCACCGGCGTTGAGGATCTCCCGGGCCGGGCCGTCCAGGGTGAAGCCGCTGCACACGATCACCTTGAGCGTGGGCAGCAGCTCCATGAGTTTGGGATAGATCTGGTTGCCGCCCATGTCGGGCAGAATGACATCCAGCAGGGCAAAATCGATGGGCCCCTTGTAGGTACGGGCGATATGCAGGGCTTCATGGCCGGACTTGGCTTCCAGGACGCGGTAGCCCAGCTTTTCCACGATGGCCCGGTTGACTTCCATCACCAGGTGCTCGTCTTCCACGATCAGCGCGGTTCCGGTGCGCTGGGTCTGGGCCGCGATTCTCTTTTCGGCTTCTTCCCGGGCCACCAGGGCGCCGGGCAGAAAGATGGAGACGACGGCACCGCGGCCGAGTTCGGAGTCGACGTAGACAAAACCGCCATGTTTCTTGACGATGCCGTAAACAGCGGCCATGCCCAGGCCGCGGCCTTGGAATTTGGTGGTGAAAAAGGGCTCGAAGATGCGGGTGCGGGTACGCTCGTCCATGCCCTTGCCGGTGTCGGCGATTTGCAGCAGAACGTGCCGGCCGGGCTTGAGCCCCTGATATTTGGCGCGTTCGTCGGCCGTCACGGTGGCATTGCGCAGGCTGACGGTGACGCTGCCTTTGGTCTCGATGGCTTCCGAGGCGTTGGCCAGGATGGCGGCCAGCAGCATCTGGATCTGGGTGCCGTCCACCTCGATGGGATCGGTGGCTTCATCCAGATCGGTCTTGAGCTCCACGTGCGACGAGAGGCTGTGGCTGACCAGGCTCAGGGCCTCCTTGACGAAGCGATGGGACGAGACCACCTGGGTCTGGAACTTGCCGCCCCGGGCGTAGGCCAGCAGTTGGCTGGTCAGGTGCACCATCTTCTGGCCGGCCTGGTTGATGGGTTCGATGAAGCGCAGCAGCCGCTGGTCCACCAGGCCGTCCATCTGGATCAGCTCGATGTTGCCCAGGATCACCGCCAGGGCGTTGTTGAATTGATGGGCAATGCCGCCGGCCAGGGTGGCGATGGATTCCATCTTCTGGGCCTGCTGCAAGCGTGCGGTAAGGCGCAACTGCTCTTTCTCGGCCAGTTTGCGTTCTTCTTCCAGGGCCAGGGAGCGGGCCAGGGTGCTGATGATATAGATATCCACGTCGTTGAAGACGCGCTGGCGGGTATCCAGGATGCATAGGGAGCCGACGGTCTTGCCTTTGCAGACCACCGGATGGCCAAGATAAGACTTGAATCCGTGGCGCCGGATGGCGGGATCGCTCTGGGCATAGGGCGTTTGACCCAGGTCCTCGATGGCCACCGGTTCCTGATCGGTCTTAAAGACGGTTTCGTTGCAGACGTGTCCCTGGGAACTTCCGGCGGCCGCATAGCCGGCCGGCAAATTGCATCCGGCCCAGCATTCCAGCGAGCCGTTACGCTCATCGCGCCGGTTGTACATGGCCGTGCTGCCTTCCAGTAGCTGGCAGGCCTGTTGAACGATGATGTGGATATTCTGATCCGGGTCCGAACCCAATAAGCTGAAAATATTGCTGAGATTTTTAATCCTCTGATCGATGTGCGGCGCCTGGCGCTCTTCGGGCGGAAGATTATCTTGATTTATATCCGCAGGTTGCGTCATGACTGGACCTTCGCATGAATAAATGAAGCAAATCCAGGAACTCATTTCATATCAGACATTAAAATTCAAGAAAAAAGCTCGAACGCTATCATTATAAATAACAGTAAATTATCCGTTTCCTAAAGGGGTTATATCAATTCGATAGACCTCCGGCGCCGGTTCCCAATCCCGGGCGGATCACCGTCGGCCGAATCGCGCTGTTTACAGCTCCTTGTATTCGTGGCAAAAAAAGTTGAGTCGTGGTTGAACTTCAGAAGACAGGAGAAGATGCATGAAGCTGATACGCTTTGGGGCAAGGGGTGAGGAGCGGCCGGGTCTGTGGCAGGCGGACGGCGTCGTGGACCTGCGCGACCTTTTCCCCGAGATTCCCGACATCGATGGTTCATTTTTCGAACAGGGCTGGCCTGCCCGTTTGGCCGGCTTGCAGGCCGTCGGCCGGCCGCTGCAAGCCCGCTGGGCGGCGCCCCTGACGCGGCCGTCCAAGATTATCTGCCTGGGGAAAAACTATGTCGAGCACGCCAAGGAGGGCGGTTTCGAGCCACCGGCCAGCCCCCTGATCTTCTGTAAAAGCCCCAACACCCTCAACGGTCCCTTCGATCCGGTGCTGTTGCCCCAAAGCTCGGGTCAGGTGGATTGGGAGGTGGAACTGGCGGTGGTGATCGGCACGGCAGGCAAGCGCATTCCCAAAGAGAAGGCCCTGGCCCACGTGGCCGGCGTGACGGTGATGAACGATGTCTCCGGCCGCCAGGCCCAGTTCGCCGATTCCCAGTGGTTCCGCGGCAAATCCTTCGATACCTTCGCGCCCCTGGGGCCGGCCCTGGTGACCCTGGACGAGATCGGCGATCCGCACAACCTGCACCTAACGGCCAAGCTCAACGGTCGGCTCATGCAGGAGGGCCACACCCGCGATCTGATTTTCGATCTGCCCACGCTGATTGCCAACATCAGCGAAGACATCACGCTTTGCCCCGGCGACGTGATCTCCACGGGCACGCCGGCCGGCGTAGGGATCTTCCGTACACCGCCCATTGTGATTCAGGAAGGAGACGAGGTGGAGTGCTGGATCGAGAAGATCGGAAGCATTCGCAATCGATTCGTCAGAAATATTGAAGATGGGGGCTGAATGCCTGATGTTAGGCGAAGTAGTTTTCCATCAGCAACCGCGCCACCGTGTCGGCGCCGTTTTCTTCGGGTGGTCGGCTGCGGGGAAGATTGAGCAGATCGGGCAGCAGCGATAGCCAGCGGCCTTCTCGATAGTCCTCGGCGCTGATGGGATGCGAAGAGAGATGCGTCCGGATGAACTGCTCCAGGGCCGGCGATTCGGGCGATTGGGGCCGGGGGATGAAGCCGAAGGGCGTGCCGCTGAGATAGGCCTCGGCCAGGGTGCTGTAGCCGGCCTTGCCGATGAGCAGGTCCGCGGCGTGCAGCAGATCGGGATGGAAGTAATCCGAATGGGTGGGCAGCAGGATCACTTTGGGGTGGGGGCTGGACCCACGGTTCGCGCCGGGGACGACGATGTACGGGGCGATGTGTTCGGGCAGCCGGGAGAGGAACTGGAACCGATCCGGCACCCCGCCCATGGAGAACAGCACCATGGGGGCGCCTTCGGGAATCTTCAAGCGCCGGCGGATCTCGCCGGGTTCGGTGCGCGGGGTGCGGGCAATCGGCGGCACGCGCGTGGCGCCGGTTGCCGGCCGGCACAAGGGCTCGGTTTGCAGGCGCAGGTCCGCCTGGGGGTAGATGCCCTGCAAGTATTCGGCATGGGCCCGCAGGCCCGGGGCGGCCGGGAAATAAGCGGCGTAGATGAAATCCCAGGTGAAATTTTCCACCAGCACGCCGGGCACCTGCGCCTGCCGGGCCACGGCCAGCCCCAGGGCCGAGATGTCGCAGACGATCAGCCGGCAGTGCAAGCGCCGCACGGTTTGGCCGAGCTCCTGAATCCGAGCCGCATCCCAGGGCAGCCAGGCATCAAGGGCGCGCACGGTGGCCGGGGGGTCTTCTTCCAGGGGCGAGCGCTGCACCATGCCGATGTCCGTTTGCAGCCGATGATAGCCGAAGGGCACGCTCAGCGAATCGGAGAAGATCCAGGCCGGGCAGTCGGTGAAGATTTCCAGGCGCACGCCGGGCAGCCGCTGGGTCAGGGCCGCCATGACCGCCGCGGCGCGGCTGGCGTGGCCGAAGCCGTGATAGCTGATGAAGTAGGCGATGACCGGGGGGCGATTGTTCATGACGCCAAAGCAATAGGAAAGTGCGCTTGGAATGTCAAAGCATAACTCGCCTGGAAAGCAATCTTTATCCGAACTTGAGGGAAGCAGGTGGGACGTGGCGCAAAAACCCAAACTACTAGTCACGGGCGCCAGCGGTTTTCTCGGGCACGCCTTGTGCGCAGCGGCCCGTCGACATTGGTCGGTGGCCGCGGTCTACCGCCGCCAGCGGCCCCGCCTGCCCGGGATCACGCCTATTCAGGCCGACCTCGCCGACCCGGCGGCCTTGCCTGAACTGATAGACCGCTTGCAGCCCCGGGCCGCGATCCATGCGGCGGCTGCAGCCCAGGTGGGCGCGTGCCAGGCCGACCCGTTGGGGACCGAAACGATCAATGTCACCGTGCCGGCGCGCCTGGCCGAGCTGTGCGCGGCCCGGGAGATCGATTTGGTTTTTACTTCCACCGACCTGGTGTTCGACGGCCGGTGCGCCCCATACGACGAAAACAGTCCGCCGGCGCCCTTCTGTGTCTATAGCGATCAGAAGGGCCGCGCCGAAGCCGCCGTGCTGGCCCATCATCCCAGGGCCCTGGTGGCCCGCCTGCCGCTGCTCTTCGGCCTGGCGCCCAATGCCCAATCCAATTTCGGGCTGCGCATGCTGGCGGCCATTCGTCACAACCAGCCCATCGAGCTTTTCGTGGATGAGTTCCGCACGCCCGTGGATACGGCCAGTGCGGCCCGGGGGGTGCTGGCTTTCGTGGGAAAGGTCCACGGGCCATTGCACCTGGGCGGCCGCACCCGGCTCTCGCGCTATGACCTGGGATGCCGGATGGCCGGCGCCCTGGGTCTTGCACCCACCATGCTGCGGCCGGTCTCCAGGGCGGCGGTGGCCCTGCCTTACGGTCGGGCTCCGGATTGCTCCCTGGACAGCCGCCGGGCCTATGGATTGGGATATGACCCGACGCCCCTGGATGCGGCGTTGCGGCGGATGGTGACCCGGGCGGCTTGAAGCCGGTCACAGCGAAGGTCGGCGGACAGGCCGCCGAAACCGGTGTTGACAGCTGCGCTCATGTCATTTGATAATCCTGGCAATACCGCCCGGACATCGCTTCTCCAGGTGCGCCCGGCGCCCAAACAAACAGCGATAGTCGTCCCGATTGCTTTCACGCTGCCCCATGTCACCTAGAAATTCCCGAGGAAAAGCCCATGCCCCAGCGCCGCGGAAAACCGAAACTCAGCCAGAACATAACGATTCCCCTCTTGGCGGCGGCCATTTTGTCGATCTCCATTTTGGGGCTGTTGTGGATCAAGCGCGAGTACGAGGCGTTCCGGGCCGAATCGAGCGCCATGGAAAAAAATTACCTGGCGTCTCAAAAAGAGCATTTGGAAACCGAGGTCGGCAAAATACGCTCCTACATCGACTACCAGCGGGCACGGCTGGAGCCGCGCTTGCGCCACGACATCCAGGCCAGAGTCCATGAGGCCCATGCGATTGCCTCGAATCTTTACCAGGAGTACCAGGAGACCCGCAGCCTGCCGGAAATACAGCGTCTGGTCAAGGATGCGCTGCGGCCGATCCGCTTCAACAACGGGCGCGGGTACTATTTCGCTTTTAATTATCGAGGCGTCGAAACGCTTTTCGCCGACCGGCCCGAGATGGAGGGCAAGGACATGCTTCCCGTGCAAGGTGCACGCGGAGAATTTGTGGTCAAGGACATGCTGGGCATCGTGAAAGCCGATGGGGACGGCTTTTATGAATACACCTGGACCAAACCGGAACGAGAGGGCCATTTCCCCAAAATCGCCTACGTGAAAGCCTTCGCTCCCTTTGACTGGGTCTTGGGGACCGGGGAGTACCTCGACGATGTGGAGCGCGACATTCAGCAAGAGGTCATCGGTTTTATCGAACAGTTTCGCATCGGCAAGGATGGGTATGTCTTCGCCGGGCAGTGGGACGGACTGGTGCTCTGTGGACCGGAAAAAGGCAAAAACATGTGGGCGGTCGCCGACCGCCAGGGCAATAAAATCGTTCAAAAAATGATCGCCATCGCCCAAGAGGGCAGCGGCTATCTCACCTATGAGATGCCCCATTTCGAGAACCAGCGGCAAGCGCCCAAACTCAGCTATGTGGTCGGCATCCCCGAATGGCGCTGGTACATCGGCACCGGCATCTATCTGGAACCGATCGAGACCGTGCTCGCAAATAAGCGGCGCGAAGTAAACCGACAGATCGTGCGCTATCTTCTACAGATGGCGGCGGTCCTGGCCGGGCTGATCGTGTTTGTCGGCCTGGTGGCGTTCCAGATCTTTCGAAAGGCCCGCAAGAATCTGGAGGCCTTTTCCGGCTTCTTCGCCAAGGCCGTTCAGGAACCGGTCGAGATCGATGTAAATCAGATGGATTTTGCCGAGCTGCAAGAGTTGGCCCGCGCCGCCAATCACATGGTGCGCGCCCGCCAGGCGATGGAGGCCGCCCTCGTGCAAAGCGAGGCAAAGTATCGCTATATCATCGAGAATGCGCCCATCGGCATTTTCCAGAGGGAGCTGGAGGGCACCTTCCGTTACACCAATCCCGGCCTGCACAAGCAGTTCGAATGCGACACCCAGGAAGCTTTCCTGTCCCATTATGACGATATCCGCAAGATCTGGGCCCATCTGGAGAAGTTCGATGAGTTCATGGCGCTGCTGGTTAAAGAGGGGAAGTGTTACGGGTACGAAGCCGAATTGCGCTTGATCGGCGGCCAGACCAAATGGTTTTCGCTCTACGCTTTCCTGGACGGCCCGCGCAAATTCATCAACGGCTTTTCATTGGACATCACCGACCGCAAGCGGGCCGAGACCGAGCGCGAACGGCTCCAGTCCCAGTTGCTCCAGGCCCAGAAGATGGAATCCATCGGGCGCCTGGCCGGCGGTACGGCCCACGATTTCAACAACATGCTCTCGGTGATCCTCGGCTACTCCGAACTGGCCATGTTTCAGTTGGATGCGGCCCATCCCGTATATGCCAGTCTGGAGCAAATTTCCAACGCCGCCAAAAAATCGGCCAACCTTACCCAACAACTGCTCGCTTTCGCCCGCAAGCAGCCGATTGCGCCCAAGGTGCTCGATCTGAACGAAACCATCGAGGGCATGCTCAAGATGCTGCGGCGGCTGATCGGCGAGGACATCGATCTGACCTGGCTGCCCGACACCAAACTGTGGCCGGTCAAAATGGATCAGTCCCAGATCGATCAAATCCTGGCCAACCTCTGCATCAATGCCCGGGATGCCATCAGCGGCGTGGGCAAGGTGACCATCGCCACGCGCAATGTCGTGCGGGACGCGGCTTACTGTGCCGGGCAGACCGATTGCATCATCGGCGAATATGCCTGTCTGACGGTATCCGACAACGGCAGCGGCATGGATGCGGCCACCCAGGCGCAGATCTTCGAACCGTTCTTCACGACCAAGGATGTCAGCAAGGGAACCGGGTTGGGACTGGCCACGGTGTATGGTATCGTCAAGCAAAACAACGGGTTCATCAACCTGCGCAGCGCGCCGGGCCAAGGCACGGAGTTCAATATCCATCTGCCCCGCTATGGCGGCCAGGCCATGGAGAGCCAAGCCCCCGCCGCCGCGCCGGTCATCGACCAGGGGCAAGAGACCGCCCTGGTGGTCGAGGACGAAGAGGCGATTCTGGATCTGGTGCGTACCATGCTGACTACCCTGGGATACAAGGTGCTGGCGGCCAATGGGCCCGAAGAAGCCACACGATCGGTCGAGACCTATGAAGGTAAGATTCATATCCTGATCAGCGACATCATCATGCCGCGGATGAACGGGTGGGAGTTGGCCCAACGGATTCGGGCCAAGCGACCGGGCATCAAGTGCTTGTTCATCACCGGCTATATGGCCAGCGTCATCGCCGATCGCGGCATCCTGGCCCAAGGGTTTCAGATACTGCGCAAGCCGTTTTCCCTCGGCGATTTGGCCGCCAAGGTCCGGCAGGTGCTGGGCCGCGAGAACCCCTCCCCCTGAGTCCGCGGACTTTGGGAAAAAGATCGGCTTTCGCCTCGGATGGGCCGGTCCGTGCGGGCCGCGCCGCCGCCGACCCGCGGATTGACACCACCCGCGGCACCCTTTATAGTGGCGCTACGTTAGGCCCGGGAGCGCCGGCCGCGATCCCATTCCTCCCACGCGACCATCAAACCTCAACGAACGAAAGCTTCCGCCATGAAACGTTTCTTGTGCTTCACGGTGTTGCCCGCCATCGGATTGTTCGCGCTGGCCATTTCAGCCATGGCCGCCCTGGGGCCGGGGGAAGTCCCCCCCGAGTTGGAGCGCTGGCAGGCGTGGGCCCTGCACGGTCAGCGCGAGGCGCTGTGTCCCAGCCAGCATAACGACGGGGCCGTGATTCGTTGCCAGTGGCCCTCGCGCCTCAGCCTGGAGGTGACGGCCACGGACGGCGCCTTCGAACAGCGCTGGCTGATGTTCGCCGACGGCTGGGCCGGCTTGCCCGGCGGCGAGGCCGTGTGGCCCGACGGCGTGGTGGTCGATGGGCAGTCGGCGGCCGTGGTGGCGCGCAACGGTGTTCCCTCGGTGCGCCTGAGTTCGGGCGAACATCGCATCCTGGGGCGCTTTTCCTGGGCGCGCATGCCCGAAATGCTGCCCGTGCCGCCCTCCCTGGGGTTGCTTTCCCTGGCCATTGACGGCCGGCCGGTGCCGTCGCCTGTGATCGATGCCCAGGGACGCGTGTGGCTGCAAGCGGGACCGGCGGTGGAGAGCCGGGAGGAGAAGATCGACGTCCGGGTGTTCCGCCTGCTGGACGATACAGTGCCCATGCAGGTGACCACGCTGCTGCGCTTGGAGGTGTCGGGCAAACCCCGGGAGATTGCGCTGGCGCAAGTGCTTCCGGCCGGAGGCACACCCATGGCCCTGGACAGCGCGCTGCCGGCGCGCATCGACGCCGACGGCCGCCTGACCTTGCAGGCCCGGGCCGGGCGCTGGGAGGTCCGTTTGCTGGCGCGCCTCTCCGGCCCGCAGTTCAAGATCCCGGCGGGTTCCTGTCCCTATGGCGAAGAGATCTGGTCGTTTCAGGCGCGTCACGAATTGCGCATGGTGGAGATTGCGGATGCGGCGCCGGTCGAACCCAGCCAGACCGAGATGCCCGAGGCCTGGCGGTCATTGCCGGCCTATCTGCTCAAGGCCGACGAGAGCCTGACCCTCAAGGAGATCCGCCGGGGCGATCCGGACCCGGGACCGGACCAGCTTTCCCTGCAACGCAACTGGTGGCTTGATTTCGACGGCGGCGGCTTTACCGTGCGCGACCAGATCCGGGGCAGCGTGCGCCGGCAGTGGTCCCTGGCCATGAATCCGCCCCTGGTTCTGGGCCGCGTGGCCGTGGGCGGCGAGGAGCGTGTCATCACCGAACAAGGCCCCGAGCGCAAGCTGGGCGTGGAATTGCGGCGCGGTCAGCTCGACTTGCAGGCCGACGCCCGCCTGCCCCAGCGCGCCGGCGAGCTATCGGCCGTGGGCTGGGACCACGACTTCCAAGCGGTCTCGGGCGTACTGCACCTGCCGCCCGGCTGGCGTCTGGTGGCGGCCAGCGGCGTGGATCACGTCTCCGATACCTGGCTGCAGCGCTGGTCGCTGCTCGATTTCTTCCTTGTCCTGATCATCGCCCTGGCGGTCTACCGCCTGCGCACCTGGCGCTGGGGCGGCGTGGCCCTGATCGCCATGGCCCTGATCTTTCACGAGCCCGGTGCCCCGCGCCTGGTGTGGCTGCACCTGTTGGCCGTGCTGGCGCTGCTGCCGCTGTTGCCGGCCGGCTGGTTCAAGCGTCTGGTGCAGTTGTGGGGCATCGGCGCCGCCGTGGTGCTGCTGGTGACGGCCGTGCCGTTCGTGGTGCAGCAGATCCGCTGGGGGCTGTATCCCCAACTGGCCCCGGTTTCGGATTCCTATTCGGCGATGGCGCGGCTCCAGGGCTACGCCACCGAGCAAGCTGCCGAACCTGAGCCGGAGGAAATGGCGGAGCGCGATGCAGGCCTGGAAGATTCCCTCGAAGATAAAGGCATCCGAAGCAGGATGAAATCCGTTGCTCCGGCGCCCATGCCGGCCAGCCTGGTTGCCAAGGAGCGCGTGCTCGAGCAGCAGGACCCCGATGCCCTGATCCCCACCGGGCCGGGGCTGCCCGACTGGCAGTGGCAATCGGTATCCCTTACCTGGAGTGGCCCGGTGGCCCGCTCCCAGACCCTGCGCCTTTATCTGCTGACCCCCTGGGCCAATCTGATGCTGGCCCTGGCCCGCGTGGGACTGTTGGTGGCTTTGATCTGGGTACTGCTCGCCTGGAGCCCCTGGTGGCGGCCCTGGTGGCAGCGCTTCAGCCGGCGGCTGGGGGTTGGCGTTTTGTCCCTGGCGGCCCTGATGGGCGTCGCCGGCTGGCAGCCGGCGATATCGTCCGCCGAGGGCTTCCCGCCGTCCGAGCTGCTGGAGGAGTTGCGCCAGCGCATCCTGGAAAAGCCGGAGTGCCTGCCCCACTGTGCCGATGTTGCGCGCCTGGAAATCACCGCCAATGACGATGAGTTGCAGGTGCTGCTCAAGCTCAATTGTGCGGCCCGGGTGGCTGTGCCGTTGCCGGTCAACCGCAAATCGTGGACCCCGGCGCAGATCATGCTGGACAACGCGCCCATCGCCGGCCTGACCCGGGACGGTGGCGGCCAGATGTGGGCCCTGATTCCCGAGGGGTTGCATACTCTGGTGCTGCTGGGCAATGTGGGCCAGGAGGGGGTGGTGCAGATCCCCCTGCCCCTCAAGCCGCACAAGGCGACGCATGCCCTGCGGGGCTGGCGCCTGGAAGGCATTCATGAAGACGGTAGCGTGGGCTCCAGCCTTCAATTGATCCGTCTGCCGTCGGACGCCCAGCCGGCTCCGGCGGCCAGCGCCCGGGAAGGGTTGCCGCCCTTTCTTCAGGTGGAGCGCGTGCTGCGCCTGGGACTGACCTGGCGTAGCGACACCACGGTGCGCCGCCTGACCCCCACGGGCGTTCCAGTGGTGGCGGCGATTCCCTTGCTGGCCGGCGAATCGGTCACCACCGAGGGCATTCAGGTGCAACAAAACCAGGTCCTGATCAACATGGG
>JAKAFO010000451.1 GCA_021819735.1 Deltaproteobacteria bacterium | reverse complement strand
AATGTCTTCGGTGAGCCGCGAGGCGGCCAGGGGCGCCAGGGTGTTGACCTTGATGCCGTACTTCTCGCCTTCCAGCTTGAGCACGTTCATCAAGCCCACCAGGCCCATCTTGGCCGCCGCGTAGTTGGTCTGGCCGTAGTTACCGTAGAGCCCGGCGGCCGAGGTGGTCATCAGGATGCGGCCGTATTTGTTCTCGCGCATGGCGGTAAAGGCCGGGCGGCTGACGTGGTAGGCGCCGTTGAGATGCACATCCATCACGGCGTGCCAGTTGTCGGGTTCCATCTTGGCGAAGCTCTTGTCGCGCAGGATACCGGCGTTGTTGATCAAGATGTCCAGGCGGCCGAAATGCTTCAAGGCGCAATCCACGATGGCCTGGCCGCCCGCTGGGGTGGCCACCGAGTCGTAATTGGCCACGGCCTGGCCGCCGGCCGCCTGGATTTCGGCCACCACCTGGTCGGCCGGCGCGGCCGTGCCTTGGCCGGTTCCGTCCCGGGCGCCGCCCAGGTCATTGACCACCACCTTGGCCCCGCGCCGGGCCAGTTCCAGGGCATAGGCCCGGCCCAAGCCGCCGCCGGCGCCGGTGACGATGGCCACGCGCTCGTCGAAGCGGATCGTGCGCTGGGGCGGATCGCCGTACTCGAAGACCCCGTTGTCGATCACCACCGCACCGGTCTCGGCATTGACCACCCGCCACAGGGCCCGGCCGGCTTCCATCTTCCAGATCAGGATCTGGATGGGCACGCCGGGATAGAGCGGCTTGCTGAAGCGGCAGGCCAGGCGCCGGGCCTTTTCGGGGGCTCCGGGAATCAACTGGTCGCACAAGGCGCGGCAGGCATAGCCGTGGGTGCACAGGCCGTGCATGATCGGTTTTTCGAAACCGGCCATCTTGGCGAAATCGGGGTCCACGTGCAGGCTGAAGAAATCCCCCGATAAGCGGTAGAGCAGCGGCTGGTGGGCGCTGGGGCGGGCGTCCACCACGATGTCCGCCGCGCGCTCCGGGAACTGCACCTCGCTCTTGGGCGCGTTGGGGCCGCCGAAGCCGCCGTCCAACCGGCCGAAGACCGTGCAGATGCTGGTGAAAAGCCGGCGGCCCTGGGCGTCCACGGTGTCGCTCTCGCCCACGATGGTGGCCCCCTTGCCTGGCCCCTTGTCGTAGATGCCGGTGA
This sequence comes from Deltaproteobacteria bacterium, assembly GCA_021819735.1. Lineage (GTDB taxonomy): Bacteria > Desulfobacterota > Desulfobacteria > Desulfobacterales > Desulfosarcinaceae > Desulfatitalea. The sequence continues at coordinate 2,269 of JAKAFO010000451.1, read as the reverse complement.
TGCGGCCCTCGGTGGTCAGGGTGCCCTCGGTGGGCAGGGGCCGGTGGAAGATCAGCTCCTGCTCGCCGTGCAGCACGCCGGCCAGGTTGACATTGGACTTGATGCCGATCAGGGCCAGAATGTTGAAGATCGAGGCGATGGAAAAACTGGGAATGACCTTCAAGTTCTTCTCGTAGCAGTACTGCAAATCCTCCTCGCCGGCGCCCACCCCCAGGGCGTAGAGCACCACATCCTTCCAGGTGTAGGTTTTGGAGAGGGGTCCGAGCTTTGCTCCCACAGAATCGAGGTTGAGGGCCATATTTCCTCCTTTATTTTTCCCGGGGCACCTGCCGGGTGAAGGCCGGCAGCAGGATGAACTTCAAGGTCTCCTTGACCACCGACAGGTAGGCCTGGCGGTCCAAATCCAAAATGGGCCGGAAGAGATCTTCGCCGGCCGCGAAATTGATCACCGAGTTCCACACCGCCAGCACCCGGGCGTTGGCCTGGGGCGGCACATGCGCCTTGTCCTGGGCCAGCCCCATGGCCACGGCGATGTTGGCCAGATGCCGGGAGATATGGGTATCCAACTCGGAAGTAATACGGTTCTTGGAAAAGTGGCTGAAGAGCATGAGATGGGCCGAATCGGGATTGCCGAAGAGGTGATCGCACATCACATCGATGGCCACCTCCAGGCGCACCTCCAGGGGCTTGCCGTGGACCAGGCCTTCGATCTCGATCAGCTTGGCGTGGATCTCGTCGCTCAGATCGGTCAGGACCGCTTCGTAGAGATCCTGTTTTTCACCCCAGTGGTAATGGAGGGTGGAGATGTCGATGCCCACCTCCTGGGCGATCATGCGGGTGGTGACGCCGTGGTAGCCATATTCGCCGAACAGCTTGCGGGCCGCCGACAAAATGCGGGCCTTCATCGAATCGGGCGCCTGGCGGGCTTTTTCAAGGGCGGTGGGCATGGACGCTGGACCTCTTCGAGGGTTTGGGGTCATCCCAGCAATTGATTCCATCATTTGATGGATAAACCATTAGCCCACGATCTGAACTCCTGTCAAGAAATAAATCGAGTTCAGTTGGCTTTGCCCCTCGGCCGCGGCGCTTGCCAAAAAGCCATCCACAGGGTAAACCTACGTTCATTGCGACCCGGGTCGCCCCAAACATGTGCGCAGCCGGCGGCGCATCGCCACAGCCGGCATGACCAAACCATCCACCCGAGGGAGATACCATGGACAAGCCCCGCCCAAACGAGGAGTCGGCCTCGGCCCCCCTGGACCTGTCGAGCGACACATTCCAATGGGACGCCGGCCTGTACGCCACCAATACCGTGGCCGGATTGAAGCGCGACATCGTCCGGCATATCGTCTCCAGCCTCGGCTTGGATTATGCCCGGCCCAGCGAATACAATTACTACCATGGGCTGGCCCTGGCCGTGCGCGACCGCATGATCGACCAGTGGATCAAAACCCAGCGCTCCTATTATGATAAGGAGAGCAAGCGGGTCTATTACCTCTCCATGGAGTACCTGCCCGGCAAGTCCCTCTTGAACAACCTGCACTGCCTCGGCATTTATGATGTGGCAGCGCAGGCGTTGGCCGAATTCGGTCTCGCGCTCGATGATGTGGCCGAGGTGGAGTGGGACGCGGGCCTGGGCAACGGCGGCCTGGGCCGCCTGGCCTCCTGTTATCTGGATTCCATGGCCACCCAAGGCGTATCGGGCTACGGTTACGGCCTGCGCTACGACTACGGCATGTTCCACCAGGTGATCGAAAACGGGGCCCAGGTGGAGCGCCCGGACAACTGGACCCAGCGGGGCAATCCCTGGGAATACGACCGCGGCCGCTTTCTGTACGAGGTCCATTTCTTCGGTCGCGTGCGCGCCTGGACCGACGACCGGGGCCGGTTGCGCTATAGTTGGGTGGATACGGATAAGGTCCTGGCCATGGCCTGCGACCTGCTCGTGCCCGGTTTCCGTAACGGCAATGCCATCAACATGCGGCTGTGGGCCGCCAAATCGGACACCGAATTCAACCTGGACTTTTTCAACACCGGCGACTACATCGGCGCGGTGGAGGCCAGAATCCGGGACGAAGTGATCTCCAAGGTGCTCTATCCCAACGACGAAAAGTTCCGCGGCCGGGTCCTGCGCCTTTGCCAGCAGTATTTCCTCGTCGCCGCCTCGCTGGAAGACGTGCTGCGCCGGTACAAGAAGAAACACGACAGCTTCGACAAGCTGCCCGAGATGGTGGCCATCCAGCTCAACGACACCCACCCCACCATCGCC
>JAKAFO010000109.1 GCA_021819735.1 Deltaproteobacteria bacterium | reverse complement strand
ATCCGCGAGGAGAACGTTCCCGACGCCTATGCCGGGATGGGCGGCCGGGGCCTGACCGCTGTCCTGATCGATGCCGAGGTGCCGCCGCGCTGTGACGCCCTGGGCCCCGAAAACAAACTGGTCTTCGCGCCGGGCCTGCTCAGCGGCACCTCCCTGGTCAATACCAGCCGCATCTCCATCGGCGCCAAAAGCCCGCTCACCGGAACGATCAAAGAGAGCAACTCGGGGGGCAAGATCGCGGCCTGCCTGGGAAAATTGGGCATTACGGCCATCGTGGTGGAAGGCCGGGCCCCGGCGGGCAAACTCTTCGTACTGACGGTGGATGCCCAGGGCAAGGCCGCCCTGCTGGACGGCGCCGCGTATAAGGGCATGCGCACCTACGCCCTGAGCGCCAAGCTGCTGGAGACCCATGGGGCCAAAAATACCATCGCCTGCATCGGCCCGGCCGGCGAGGCGCAAATGCTTTCGGCCAGCATCCAGACCACGGATGTGGACGACCGTCCCTGCCGGGCCGCGGGCCGCGGCGGTTTGGGCGCGGTGATGGGCGCCAAGGGACTCAAGGCCCTGGTGGTGAGCACCGAGGGCAAGAGCGCCGACGAGTTGGCCGATCCCGAAACCTTCAAGGAGTCGGCCAAGGTCTTTGCTCAGGAGCTGCGCAACAATCCGTTCACCAGCAAGGTGTTGCCGCGCTACGGCACGGCCTCGACCATGGCCGCCGTCAATGCCCTGGGCGCCTTCCCCAGCTACAACGCCACCAAGGGGGTCTTCGACGGCTGGGAGAAGATCAACGGCGAGGCCCTGGCCAAGACCATCACCGCGCGCGGCGGCCAGGCCCAGCACATGGGCTGCGCCCAGTGCATCGTGCAGTGCTCCAATGTCTTCGTGGATGAAAAGGGTCAGTACGTCACCTCTTCGCTGGAATACGAAACCCTCTGGTCCATGGGCGGCATGCTGGGCATCGACGATCTGGACACCATCGCGCGCCTCGATTACCTGTGCGACGACATCGGCCTGGACACGATCAACACCGGCGTGGCCGTGGCCGTGGCCATGGATGCCGGTTACAAGCCGTTCAGCGACCGCCAGGCCGCCATCGAGATGGTTGAAGCGGTGGCCCAGGGAACGGAAATGGGTCGCCTGATCGGCAACGGCCCGGATGCGGTGGGCAAGCACTTCAACCACCACCGCGTGCCCACGGTCAAAGGCCAGAGCATCGCGGCCTACGATCCGCGCGGCATGCAGGGCAATGGCGTCACCTACGCCACCTCCACCATGGGGGCCGATCACACCGCCGGCAATATGCTCGGGCTCTATTTGGGCAAAAAGCTCGATCCCCTGGCGCCCGAAGGCCAGGTGGACGGCTCGCGCAAGGTGCAGATCGGCATGGCGGCCATGGACTGCACCGGCATGTGCATCCTGGCCGGCATGGGCATGGCCACCCCGGCGGCCAACGAGGCCATGTTCAAGATGATCGGCGCCAAGCTCGGCAAGCCCTTTACCGCCGCCGATTACGCCGGCATGGGCATGCGCGTGCTCAAGGTCGAACGGGGATTCAATCAGAAGGCGGGTTTCACCAGCAAGGATGACCGGCTGCCACGCTTTTTCAAGGAAGAGCCGCTGGCCCCGCACAACAAGGTCTTCGCGGTCAGCGACGAGGATCTGGATAAGCTGTATAATTTTTAGCGCATGCTCAACGTTACCGTCAAACTTTACGGCTCCCTGCCCTGGCGGGTTCCCGGATACGATCCCGAAAAGGGATTGACCCTGGAACTCGCCCGGGGAGCCTGCATCAACGATCTTACCACGCGCCTGGGGATTGCCACCGAAGAGGATGTGGTCGTTGCCATGGCCGGCCGGGTGGCCCGGCCCGACGATTCGGTGGAAGACGGCGCCACCCTGCGCATCTTTCCCGTGGCCCATGGCGGATGAAAAATAAGGGCCGGAGCGGTTAAGCGGGCGTTCAAGCCCCGCAGCACTTCTTATACTTCTTGCCGCTGCCGCAGGAGCAGGGATCGTTGCGGCCGACCTTAGGCCCCTGGCGCACGAACTGCACCGTCTTGGGTGCCTTGCCGTCGAGGAAATACCAGCGGCCCTCGCTGCGCTTGAATTCGGCCACTTCGCAATGGTCTACGGCTTTGCCGTTTTCCCGATAACGGGCCACAAACTGCACCGTGCCCGTCTCGTCGTCCGGCCCGCCGTCCTGGGCCTCCACCAGCTCGAACCCCAGCCACTCGGCATTCTTGCACCAGGCGGCGACGCTCTCCTTGTTGACCTGGCGGCGCTGGGAGACGTGGGTCGTCTCGTAGATATAATCCACTTCGGATTTCACATGGGCGCTGTAGCGCGAACGCATCAAGGCCTCGGCCGTGAGTGCGGGGCGGGTGCCCTGAATCAAGGGTTGGCAACACTCACTATACGGTTGGCCGCTGCCGCAGGGGCATGATTCCATAGCGTCACTCCTATTCGATATATGGTGCCGGGTCCGGGATCTTGGGTGGGAGGCCAGCTTCCGGCCATCGCCTATAATGGGTATGAACTGCCGCTGTCAAGGATTGAAATCGGCCTAGGTGCGCCTTTCCTGGGCCGCTACTTCCGGACGGATCTTGCCGGTCATCAGGGGCGAAAACAGATAAATCACCATGCAAATGAGGCAGATGTATCCGAAGAAGGGCGTAAAGAGACCCCCGACAATCAGGAAGAACGCCAGTCGGCCCAGCCAGGCGTTGCGGCTCATGGCCCGACCCATGTGGATGAAATGCACCGGATAGATGTTCATGGTGACGGCCCCGAGGAGCATGGTGCCCACGGCGAACCAGCTCCAGAAAGCGAGCCAGGCCGGCGTGTAATCGGCGCTTTGATCCAGGATCACCAGGGGCGCCAGCACCAGCAGGGCGGCCGCCGGCGACGGCAGCCCCTTGAAAAAGCCGGGAATGGGATTCTTGTCCAGGGTGAAATAGGTCAAGCGGCCGATCCCCATGACCGAATAGAAGATGGCGATCCAGCCCACCGGCAGGGCGGCCGCAAAACCGGCCGGCGTCAGATGCGCCAGGGCGATGTAGAAGATCCAGCCCGGCACGATGCAAAAGCTCAGGCCGTCGGCGAAATCGTCCATGAGGTTGCCCAGGTTGAGCTTTCTTTGGAGCGATGCGCCGGGCAGCGGTTCGGTCAGGCCCAGGCGCCGGGCCACGGCGCCGTCCAGTTTGTCGAAGGTGGCGGCGCCGATGACCATCAGGTAGGACTCGCGCAGCCGGCCCTGGTAGGCGAAGAAAACGGCGATGAGCCCCATCACCGCGTTCATGACGGTCAGGGCATTGGGCAGCACCGACAGAATCCGGCGCCGCAACAGTTGATCGCCGAAGCACAACTCGTCCAGACAGACCGTGCCGTATTTGCGGCAATAGGCCGCGATCGATCCGAAGTTGATCACCAGAAAAAGGATCTCCACGAAGAACAGGTAGCGCAGCGGCAGGGTGCCCATCCAGGTGGTCCAGAAATAGATCCACGATGAGGGGCTTTCGGGCACGTGAAAGGCGTGGGCGTACAGCAGCGCGCTCACCGGCGCGGCCACGATGGTGCGCAGCCGGTTGAACTCCACCGACTCGGGCTCCACCCCCTGGCGCACGGCGAATCCGCGCATGAAAGCCGCGAAATTATCCCTGACAAGTACCGTGACGCATAACAGTAGTACGAATATGGCGTGCAGCAACTGGGCATGGGTCGGGTCCGAATTCGAAGCCACCAGGCGCCACATGGTGCCCACGGCGATCACGGGGAAGATGATGGAATAGACCAGCTTGTCCATCAGCCGGTCGGCCAGATGGGCCAGGGGTGCATTGGGCCGGAAGCGGGCCGCGAACCAGCCATCCACCAGGTCGAAGGTCATGGAGACCAGCAAAAGGCATAGCCCGAGCGTGTAGAGGATTGGCTCCCAGCGCCACATGACGGCCACGGCGCACACCATGCCACCGAAGACAAGCACGGGCCGGCTATAGACCAGAAGCGCGGCCAAACGGGCGGATAATTGAGGGGTTGCATGCTGCATATGTCCATCTTTCCTAATACAGACCCAAGGGGTCCAATTGCGCCTTCTCGCTAATTTTGGCGGCCAAATGTTTGAAATCGTCATGGGCCTCCCGGGCGGCGTTGGCGTGGCTGCCGATAGCGCCATCGGCGGAGGTCAGCTTAAAAATAGGCTTACGATGTTCTTGTCCCATGGGGATCAGGCTGCGATAATGCTTGAGCGTGGCCAGGCAAAGGGGGTCGTCCGTCGGCTTCATCGCCTCGGCCGGCTCGCCAAGAACACTTTCCCGATAGACGCCGGGTATCCGGTTGACCCACTTGTCATACGCTCGAACCGGGCGGTCCAAACGGACACTGTGCTGCTGGCAAAGATACCCCACCGGCAGCATCCGGCCGACCGGGAGTTCAAAGGCGGGATTCGGCCAATTATCCAGACGTTTTTTCCACATATTGCGCCAAGTGCGCAGGGTTGGCCCCAGGTTCTTCAACCCTTGCAAGGAGAAAAGATCGGCGCCCAGAGGGATGACGACGTAATCGGTGGCGATGAGGGCCGATCGATTGATCGCCCCGAGATTGGGTCCCACATCCACCAAAAGGGCATCCGCCTCCATTTTGGAGGCCGCGGCCTGCATCACCTGCCAAAACGCGGTCAATATCCTGAACGGACGATGCAAATTGGTATCACCCATGCTGTTGGGCCATGCTTCCGCCAAGGTCTCTTCAAATGCCGACAAGGCGACATCGCCGGCAAGCAGGTAAAGATCGGTGGCGATCTTTTGAAGCTTCGCGTCTACGATATCGCCTACCCCGGACAATGGTTTAATGGCCCTGAAGATGGTATTGGGCTCATCCGTTTGGTCCCAAAGCGCCTCCACCTGCTCTTCATCCAGGAATGCCGCCGTGAGATTGGCCTGGGGGTCTAGATCCACCGCGATGATGCGTTGCCGTCGCTCTGCAAACATCCACGAAAGATGATAGACCAGCGAGGTCTTTCCTACGCCCCCCTTGTTGTTGAAAAAGGTGATGACCGGTGTCGTCATGGCTTTTTCCTTACGGTGCATAATACGATCGTAGGCTGGACCTCGAATTGGGCGGGCGGGTTTCCGTTCTTGCGTAATTCACTCTGGGCGATGGGGATGCCCACCCCAAACCGTTGGATAAGGCCATAGACTCTCATGGCGTCCGCAAGGTTGCGGTTGCGGTAATCCGTAATCCCGGGTTGACCAAAATTTTGGGCCGTCACTTCGCCGAAGGGGCCGCCCGGGCTGATGATTTCGATGCGGTCATTGAACCAGTAGCACCGCACCGGCGCATGAGTGCCTTCGTAGGTCCGGTGCATCACGGCGTTTCGAACCAGTTGTTGCAGCGCGGCCAGGGGGTAATCCGGGGTTCGCTTTTCGACGCTTCCCGAGGTGATGTCCACCCCGACCCGGTTGTGGGATTCCATCTTCTCATCGACGCGCCGTATCATCTGCCCGATGGCCCCGTCGATCTCTTCGGCGTCGATGATGGGGTCCGAAAACTCGGTGCCGTCTACTCTGAGAAACTGGATGCAGGCGCCGGGGATGAAATCTCTAGGCCGTGTTCCCAAAACCAGCATGCCGGAAAGCGTCGGCACGGGCTCGTCGGCAGAGACCACCATCCGGCAGGCGGCCAGCCGCTGGGCATAGGTGCGTTCGTTGGCGGCCAGGACCTCCGGCGCAAAGGCTGCCGGCAGATACTCCTGTTCGAACTGCAAGCGGTTCAAGTTTTCCAACGTCGCGGAAACGATGGGCTGCAGATCGAACGGGGTGTCGTTGTATTTGCGCTTTTCGACGAGAATGCGCTCGTCCTGGGCCGTAGCGATCCCCCTGCGGGGACCGACCCTAATCCAGATGCGGCCCTTGTAGCGCACCGGAGGGGAGTCCGCCGGCTGTACGATGACAACGGCCATCTCCGACGCTTTCACCCTTCGTTTCTGCACCACAAGGGTCGGCGGCGGCAGAATGTTGCCGTCGCTCTTCATGTCGGCCAGCGTTTTTAGCAGCTCATCGGTGACGACCAGGCCGGATGGGGCCCCATTGTCTTCAGCCCCCACGAACAAAACACCTGGCCTGCGGTGGTCCGGCAAATCGTTGGCAAAGGCGCACACCGCCTGACGACTCTTTTCGGGCGTATCGCCACCCCAGCTTCGCTTACGCTCGGCAAGGTCCGACTCCAGGTCGTCGAGCAGCGCCGCCAGTTCATGATCGCTGTATGTCATTGTCAGCGGCATGGCCTCTCCGTTCCGCGGTGGGAATGCTATAGTCTTCACACCCTCAGGGTGATCATCAGTTCCACGGCCTTGAGGGCCGGCACGCGGATCGACTCGGGCACCTTGACTTCGTTGCTCAGGTTCTCTAGGCAGCGCTGCACGTCGTCCAGCGCGATCTTTTTCATGTTCTTACAGATCATCTTTTTGGAGGCCGGGTAGAAGTGCTTGTCCGGGTTGGCTTTACGCAAGGGATGGATGATTCCCTGTTCGGTGCCGATGATGAATTCGCGCTCCCGGGCCTGGGCCACGTGGCGCAACATGCCCGAGGTGCTGGCGATGACGTCCGCCAATTGCAGGATCTCCGGGCGGCACTCCGGGTGGGCCAGGAACACGGCGCCGGGATGCGCGGCTCTCGCATTGGCCACATCCTCGGGGGTGAGCCATTCATGGGTAGGGCAGTAGCCTTCCCAGATGTGGATCTTCTTGCCGGTGCGCGACGCGGCGTACATGGCCAGATTGCGATCCGGGGTCAGCAGCATTTCGTCGGCCGAAAGGCTGTTGACCACCTGGACCACATTGGCCGAGGTGCAGCACACCGTGGAGAGCGCTTTGACATCGGCCGTGGAGTTGACATAGGTGACCACCGGCATGGGCGGCAGGCTCTGGATCTTGTGCGCGAGCGCCTCGGCGGTGATCATGTCGGCCATCAGGCAGCCGGCGTCCAGGCGCGGCAGCAGCACCTTTTTATGCGGGCTAAGGATCGAGGCGGTTTCGGCCATGAAGTGCACGCCGCAAAAAACGATCACTTCGGCATCGGTCTGGGCCGCCTTGCGGCTCAGTTCCAGGGAGTCGCCGCACAGATCGGCCAGGTCCTGGATTTCGGGCGGCTGGTAGTTGTGGGCCAGGATGATGGCGTTGCGTTGCTTGGCCAGGGCCTTGATCGTTTGGATCTGCTGGGCGATCTGTTGGGTCTGTTCGTCGCGCATGCTCGCTCCGTGCTAAAACTGGTCCATCTTGACCACATCCGTCCCTTTGGGGATGGAGAAGGTAAATTGCGCATCGCTGGGATCGAGGTTGAACTGGTAGTTGCTCAAGACGATGCGCGTCTCGTCGCCATAGGAATTATGGGTCACCACCTGGTCGATCTGAAAGCTGCCCTTGGCCGCCGAAATCACGATGTCGGCCAGTTCGGCCGTGGGTTTGACCGGCGTCAGTTTCAGGCGGTAGTAGTCCGGGTTGTCGGCGGCCTGCATCTGGATGGTGAAGCTCTTGCGCACCTGCCGGATGTCGGACAAGAAGCCGGCCCCCTTGCCGCCGCCGAAGTATTCGGGCGCCTTGCCCACCATCACCTGGTTGTCGGCCGGACGGTGGATCCACATGGTGCGGCCGTCGGTGATGATGTTCTGGACCTCGGGGATGGTGTACTCCCAGCGCATCTTGCCCGGCCGCTTGACCGTCAGGCGGCCTTCGGCGGTATCGGTGATCTGCATGGCCTTGAGGATCGACTCCTGAAAAAAGGAGGCCGTGAAGCCTTTGCCGTCATAGCGCCGCTCGATGCCGTCGAGGATTTGGTCCAGCGTGACCGGCCCCGGGGCCGCGGTTTGCGAATAGAGCGGGGTCGCCCAAAACGCGGCTCCCCAAAACGCGGCGCCAATGATCAACCCTACCAACAGGGATCTTGCTCTCCCCATGACCTTTCCTCCCTTGCAAACATCCGACCTGTGTTCCAGGCCCTCATTTTTATTGAAGTAGCGCGGGTTTGTAAATAGGCTTTGCAAAACAATTTGGGGCCGGGCCGGTTCTATTCATCCAAAAGCAGGTCAACCGCCAGGGGTTCTTGAAAATAGCGCGTGCCGCCGAACAGGGTTGTGCCGATGCGGTCCACCTGGCCCATCCAGGCACGCCACTGGGCGACATCACCGTAGGCCGCCCGGGCGCCCTGGAGCATCAGGATTTCCATGTTGCCGGCCCGCAGCCGCCGATCGAAGGCCTCGGCCTTGCAAAGCGCCTGGAAGTAAAAACGCTTCTTGGCCATCAGAAAGTCGAAGGGGCCCTGATCCGGCGCGTACTCATCCAACAGGCCGCACAGGAAGGTCAGGTCGCTTTCGAAATCATCGGCCGCAGGCACGGTTTTGGATAAGAAGAGATCCAACAGATCGACCTGATGGGGCTGCCAAGGCAGGCGCACATGACGCAGGATGGCGCGCACCAGCGGCCGATTGAGGTCGTCGAGGTGCCTATCGAGCACGCTCCACAGCACCCGGGGCGGTTGCCAGGCGATGTTCAAGCGTTGCACAAAGGAGCGCAGGGCAAAGTCGGGCACCTCCAGGCGCAAGGGCGCGTTGCGGCCGGGGATGTGCAGCGTGGCCGCCACAGGATCGCGTACCAGCAGGTCTGCAAGGTCCCGCGCCGAAGCGGCCGAAAAAGCGTGCGGCCCCCACCGGACTTCATAGGCGTATTTGATCGCCCGGTCCGGAAAGAAAATCAGCTCCAAAAACGAAGCCGCCTCGCCACTCTCCATATCGGCCAGCAGCACTTGGGGGTCCGGCGTGCCGAAGGTGCTCTCCAGGCACGCCAGCAGGCCGGCATCCAGATGCAGGCCACGCGCCAGGGTGGCGCGAATCCAGTCGCCAAGATCGAGCAGTGCAGACACATCAGAATCCTTTGCAAGCAAGGTTTGCGCGGTGATCGGCCTCAGCCTACCATTGCCGGCCGAAGTTTGCGAATGCCTTTTATCGATGATCGATACCGGCTTGATACAATTTGACGCACCGCCCCCGAGTGCTATAGGGTGAGGAAAGTCCGCATATACCCCTTGACGGTGCCTGCCCAATGAACCCTTCCAGTTGAAAGAGGTTGACCCGCATGAGCGTTGTTGAAACCAAGGACGCCGCAACCCCTGCGTCGGGGGTTTCAACGCCGCGGCCGGCCCGCAATGGATGGGGGGCCCAATTCCTTTTCAAGCAGATCGGCCTTTCGGTACCCAACGCCGGGGCTATCGCGGTCGCCGCGCTGGGTCTGGCGGCCCTTTATTACGCCAACCTATACAGTTTCCTGCTGTTCCACGTGCTCGTGGAAATATTCAGCGTCATCGTCGCCTTTGCCATTTTCATGTTCGCCTGGAATACGCGGGCCAACCTGCACAACAACAGCCTCATCTTGCTGGGGGCCGCCTTCCTGACCATCGGCGCCGTCGATCTGCTGCATACGCTAAGCTACAAAGGGATGGGGATCTTTACGCGTTTCGGTGCCGATAGCGCCACGCAGTTATGGATCGCCGCGCGTTTTATTCAAGGCATCAGCTTTGCGGCGGCGCCGCTGTTTGTCAACGTCAAACTCTCCATGGCCCGCACCGTCTGCTTCTACGTTGGGATTTTGATGCTGGTGATCGCCACCGTATTCGTATGGCCGATCTTCCCGACCTGCTATGTGGACGGCGTGGGGCTGACCCCTTTCAAGCGGATCAGCGAGTACATCATTTCCGCCATCCTGGTCTTCGGCCTGGTGATCTTGTCCCATCGACGGAAGTACTACGACGAGGTGGTCTTTCGCCAACTGGCGATTTCGATTCTCCTGACCATCGTGTCGGAGCTGATGTTCACCTTTTATATCAGCGTCTACGGCATCTCCAACCTGGTGGGCCACCTTTTCAAGCTGGGGGCGTTCTGGCTGATCTACAAGGCGATCATCGAAACCGGCTTGCAAAAGCCTTATGCCTTGCTTTTCAGGGAGCTGGCCCAAAGCGGTCGGCGCTACCGCGACCTTGTCTACACGCTGCCCACCGGTATCTGCGAGATCACGCCCGACCAGCGCGTGACCTATATCAATCCGGCCGGCCTTCGGATTTTCGGCTTTACCACGGAAGATGTGCGCCAAGGGCTCAGCCTGAACCTGCTCCTGGAAACATCCGACCAGGAACGCGCCCGCCAAAGGATGGATAAACTTCTACAAGGGCAGCCCGTCGGCGGCACCGAATACAGCGTCCGGCGCAAAGATGGATCGAAAGCGGATGTGATCGTCTACTCGTTCCCGATTTTCGAAGACGGCCGGCTCAAGAGCATTCAAGCCAGCATCACCGATGTGACCGAATTCAAACGTTTGCAAGGCCGCCTGCAGGAAGCCCAAAAGATGGAGACCGTGGCCGGATTGGCCGGCGGCATGGCCCACGAGATCAACAATAAGTTGATGGGCATCGTCGGCCGCGTCGAAGTTTTAAAGTTGAACATGCGCAAAAAGCCGGTGTCGGATGCCGACCTGGCCGATATCCTGCACAGTTGCGACCGCATCGCCGCCTTGATCAAGTATTTGCTGGCCTATGCCCGGGGCGGCCGCTATCGTTCCGAACGTATCGATCTGACGCAATTTCTGCAAAAGATTGTGCCGGCGATCAAACCGCAGATCAAGCCGCAGATACTGATCTCCTGCGACGTGCCTGCGGGACTGCCCCAAATTTGGGCCGATCCCGTTCAACTGCGAATGGTGGTCGAAGAGATTGTGCGCAACAGCGCCGAAGCCATCGAGGGCGACGGCCGCATCGATCTGCGTCTGCAATCAGAAACCATCGATGCCGCCCAATGCCACCAATACGTCGATCTCGAGCCGGGCCGCTACCTATGCCTGGAAGTTGAAGATACGGGACGAGGCATCGATGAGCAGATGTTGCCGCGTATCTTCGAGCCTTTTTACACCGACAAATTCATAGGCCGCGGCCTGGGTTTGGCCGCGGTCCATGGGATTGTAAAAAATCATGGGGGCTGGATCGGTATCGATTCCAAACCTGGGCGAGGGACTCGGGTGCGGATTCTCTTGCCGGCCGCACCCCAGGGGGATGGGGCCTGAATCAGGCGCCGGCCTCGTCCTTGATCTGTTTGATCAGGCCTTCCAAGGCCCGCACCGCCGCGCCGAGTTCGCTCAACTGGTTGTTCATGGCCCGCGCTTCGATGACCTTGGCCGCGGCGCTCACATCGACCAGCCCCAGGTTGCCGGCGGCGCCCTTGATGGTATGGGCGGCGCGCATGACCTGGTCGGCGTCGCCGGCGGCCATGCCCGCCAAGATCTTTTGAAAGTCGGCGCCCCCGGACTCGATGAAAAGATCGATCAGTTCGCGGTACTCGTCTTCTTCCAACCCGAGGTTTTCCGACAACTCCTTGATGTTCATGCGGCGCTCCTGTTTAAGACATATTTGGCGATCATTTCGAAAACCTGTTCGCGTTTGATCGGTTTGGTCACGTAATCGTTCATGCCGGCCGCGAGGCACATCTCGCGGTCGCCTTTCATGGCGTTGGCGGTCATGGCCACGATGGGCACATCCGCATGCCCCAGTTCCCGCAACTTGCGCGAAGCCTCCTGGCCGTCCATCTCGGGCATCTGCACATCCATGAAGATCAGGTCGTACTTTTCGGGAGCGGCCGAATACTTCTCCACGGCCTCGCGGCCGTTAACGGCCACCGCGACCTGATAGCCGGCCTTGCCCAGCATGAGGGTTGCCAGCTTCTGGTTGACCGGATTGTCTTCGGCCAGCAGAATACTCACGGAATGCTTCAAGGCTTCGCGCACCGTATACTGGGTGTGCATCTTGCGGCCGACGTTTTCGCCCGGGTCCTGCTTGGCTTTGGCCCCTTCGCCCAGCAGCCGGCCCATCATCTGCACCAGGCGCGGTCGACGCACCGGCTTGGCCTGGAAGCCGTCGAAACCGGCCGCCTCGCACCTGGCCGCATCGCGCTCCAGGGCCGACGAGAGGGCGATCATGTAGGGCGGCTGTTCCAGGGCGCCCCGCAGACTTTCGGCCACCTGATAGCCATTCATGCCGGGCATGCCCAGATCGATCAGGCAGATATCGATGGGTGCGCCCTGGGCCTGGGCCTGGATCAAGGTCGGCGTCACCAGGCGCCCGCCATCGAGGCTGACCACCTGCATCTGGGCCGCCGCGAGCATGCGCTCCAGGATCTGGCGGGTGCCGGCATGGTCGTCGGCCACCAATACGCGCTTGCCGGCCAGCGAGGCGGGCGCCACCCGGGCCGGCAACTGGGCCTTGGTCTTTTGCAGGCAGGCCGTAAAATGAAAGACGCTGCCTTTGCCCACTTCGCTTTCGGCCCAGGTATCGCCGCCCATCATATTCGCCAGGGTCTTGCAGATGGACAGGCCCAGGCCGGTGCCGCCGTATTTGCGCGAGGTCGAGTTGTCGGCCTGCTGAAAGGCCTCGAAGACCGCTCCCAGCTTGTCCTGGGGGATGCCGATGCCCGTGTCGCTGATCGTGGTATGCAGGTGCAGCGCATGCTCGGTCTGGGCCTCCACCGAGAGGTGCACGCAGATTTCACCTTGCTCGGTGAACTTGGGCGCATTGCCCAACAGGTTGGTGATCACCTGGCGGTAGCGCAACGGATCGCCCTTGACCAGGGGCGGCACATCGTCGTCGATGTTGCACACCAGCTCGATGGGTTTGGTGCCGATCTTGGGCCGCACCAGCTCGCACACGTCGTAAACCAGCAGTTCGGGATCGAAGTCGATGGCCTCGAACTCCATCTCGCCGGCCTCGATCTTGGAAAAGTCGAGGATATCGTTGATCAGCAGCAGCAACGCTTCGCCGCTGCGCTTGATGGTGTTGGTGTAATCGGCCTGGACTTCATCGAGCCCGGTTTCCAGCAGCATGTCGGTAAAGCCGATGATGCCGTTCATGGGCGTGCGGATTTCATGGCTCATGTTGGCCAGAAACTGGCTCTTGGCGCGGCTGCCCATTTCGGCCGCCTCCTTGGCCTTTTTGAGCTCCTCTTCGTTCTGCTTGCGGATCGTGATCTCTTCCACCGTGCCGGTGTAACGGGCCCCGGCATCGGAAAAGACCGGCGAGGCATGCACATGGACCCAGCGGCATTTACCGGGGTTGTCGCCGATGCGGCAATCTTCGGAGAACGACTTCAGCTCGTTGACGGCCGCTTGCCAGCGGCCGGCGATGGCGGTCCGATCCTCGGCGGCCACGAAGGCATGCCAGGGCGTGGTCAGGCTCTGCACCAGGCTGATGCCGAAGATCTCCTGATAGCGGGTATTGGTGTAAAGGCAACTGCCGGTGTCGTCGATCTCGAAGACCCCGAAATGGATGGTTTCGGATATGAGCCGAAAACGCTCCTCGCTCTCCTTGAGCGCAACTTGGGCCCTGTGCGTTTTCTCCTGCTCGGTCTCCAGCGCTTTGACGCGCTTGACCAGCTCTAGGATTGTACCTTTTTCAGTCATGCGGAAACACTCCGGCCCAAGATTCACCGAACCTATTATCGGTCTGGCGCCGGGCGCACTTTAGATAGAAGGTTCCGCTGGCATGGTTCGCTCACCGGCGCAAGCGGCCACCGGTCCACGCCGCATGCCATCGAACAAGGGATGCCAAGGTGCGCTCAGACGAACGGCGCCATCTTAAGCATCAACTCATGCGCCGGTACGGCCCCCGGCAGGTGCAGCTTCAGCTCGCCGCCATCGAAGACGAAAAAGGCGGGAACACTCAGGATGTTGTACTGCTGGGCCAATTTGGGGTTGGCGTCGATGTTGACCTTGGCCACCCGGACCTTGCCTTTGACCGTCTGGGCCAGTTGTTCGACCATGGGACCGGTTCCGCTGCATACGCTGCACCAGGGGGCCCAGGCGTAGAGCAGCACCGGCAAAGGCGAGCGCATCACAACGGCTTCGAAGTTGGCATCGGTGACCATCACCGTCCGGCCGCTGAGCAGATCTTTGTGTTCCAGGGCCGCGCCGCAGCGCCCGCACTTGGGGCCCTGGTTGAGCTTGGCCACCGGTACGCGGTTCTTTGCGCGGCACTGCCCGCAGCGCAGGGTCAGCTTCTCCTGAGCCGGTTCGGCTTCGCTTTGGGGCGCAAGCGGCTGATGGCAGCGGCCACATTTGGCGGTTCCTTCTTTATCGGGGGGGATACGATTTTTTGCGCCACAATGAACGCAGGTCCGGATGTTCATACGCATACCTTTATCATTATCGTTATGGGATTCATTCTTTCCCAGGCACCGCGCGCGGTCGGACCAAGATAAGGCATCTATAATGCTTGTAAAACGAACTCCGAAAGGCTACGGTTTTTACATGTTTGCCGATCGCACCTACTTTTTCGACCACGGTCTGCGTTTCGAATGCCAACAGTGCGGCCAATGCTGCACGGGCGAATCCGGCACGATCTATGTGGGACCGGAGGAGATCGCCGCCATGGCCGCGCACCTGGGCCTGCCGGTCGGCCCCTTCGTCGAGACCTATCTTTACCCGTTCCGGGACAGCCACAGCATACGGGAAGACGACCAGGGAAACTGCCTTTTTTACGACCAGGG
>JAKAFO010000450.1 GCA_021819735.1 Deltaproteobacteria bacterium | reverse complement strand
AAGCACAACCGGTCTTTACCGACTTATCGTCCTTTGGCGCAATAAATTGAGCCGAAAATTCTTGAGCAAAAAACATGCCCTTCCTTTGCGTCTATTCCGGAATGGTTTCCCCGGCCATGGGCACAATCTCGAATTCAGTCGTGATTTCAGACACTCCGCGAACCGTGGCGGCCACCGAACAAAATTTCTCCTGGGAAAGGCGGATGGCCTGGGTCAAGGCCTGGGGTGTCAACCCGTTGCCGCTGACCCGGTATTTGAGATGGATGCGCCGATAGGCCCAGGGCGGTTTGGGGTCCTGTTCGCCGTTGGCGACGATTTCCAGCATGGTCAGCGGCTGGCGCTTCTTGGTCATGATGTCCAGCACATCGTACGCCGTGCAGGCCGACAGGCCGACCAGCAGCATCTGGGAAGGGCTGACGCCCCGGGCCGGGTCGTCGCCGGAAAGCACCACCGATTGATTGCGCGAGTCGGTGCCCACGAATTGCTTGCCTGTTACCCAGCGTACGGTTGTGATCGGCATGGCCTGCTCCTTTAATGCGCGTATGCGGTGTTGGGGTTGGGCTCGGTTTGAACCGGCGCTATCATTATATAGATGGGCCCAAATAGGCAATAGTTTCCTGGAAAGCCAGCCTGGGCTTGACAAAAGCCCGCACGGGGGTATCCTGATGCCAACCATGGCGGCCGCACGCGCCGCCGGGGGGGCCAGGATTCATAAGGAATTGCGCGCATGCCTCTCTACGCCTGGATCGTTATGCTGCTCCTCTTGGCAGGGGCCCTATGGGCCACCCTCCGCCTGCGGCGCAACGCACAGGCCTTGCGCCAGGCGCAACAGGCCCTGGGCGAGGCCACTGACAAAATCGGGCGGCTGGAAGCCGAATATTTGCAAAAGGAAGTCGATCGCGAGACGACCGAGGAGCGGTTGCGCGGCTATTTGCAGCTTCTGGACACGCTGATCAACACCATCCCCAACCCCATTTACTTCCAGGACGCCCAGGGCGTTTTCCAGGGGTGCAACAAGGTCTTCGCCAAGAGCATTCTGGGGTTGACCCGCGATCAGATTATCGGCCGGCGTCCGCTGGAGATGCCCGAGCAGATTCCGCCGGACCTTGCGGCGACCTATCAGCGCCAGGAGATGCTCATGGCGCAAAAAGAAGGGTATCACAGCTTCGAAGAGCAGGTGCGTTGCGCCGATGGCGCCCGCCGCGAGTTTCTCTTCAGCATGGCACCCATCCGCAATCCGGGCGGCGAGGCGGGCGGATGCGTCGTTGTGCTTTCCGATTTGACCGAGAAGAACAGGGCGGCCCGGGACCGCCTGCAACGGGAGAAATTGGAGGGGGTTCTGGAGACCGCCGGAGCGGTGTGCCACGAGTTCAATCAGCCGCTTCAGGCCTTGTCCGGCTTTCTGGAAATTCTGGCCGCCCGGCCCGGTCCGCCGCCGGAAGGCGTTCCCTATATGGAGCGGGCCCTGGCGCAGATCGACCGCATGCGCACCATCACCGCCAAGCTCCAGGGCATCACCCATTACGAAACCATGGCGTATAGCGAGAAAACCAAGATCATCGATATCCACAAATCTTCCCAGGCCGAGGCAGCCCGAGAAGAAAAATAAAAGGAAGAGACGTGTGGATACCTTTTTGGGGTTGAAAAAAAGAACTGAAATTTCCTCTTCCGCAGCTTCGCGAGGGTGGGGTTGCGACTCATATGTAGAAAAAATACGGTTTGTTACATTTTGTGTGGAACCCCCGGGAGATATCAGCGCGGCCCAAGCCGGTTGAAAAACGGAACGGCGGGTTCCGATAGGGTGATTAAAGAAAAACTTAAGTCTTTGATTTATGGGACGATTATAAGGTGGCATGCGTTTTGTTATGGAGCCATCCAAAAAAGGGCGCGACGAACGGAACAGCCGATGCGCTGCACTAAAAAGGATGGACGTTTTTAAGCCGATTGGTGTATAGACGAACCGGAAACGGTATCCTGGGAGAAGGCCCGGGTGCTGGGTCCGGCAGAAAACAGACAACGGGCAGAACCAGAATCTTCTTCAGAAGGAGAGAGAAAAAACGATGCATCGCAACCCTTGTCGCCAAGTGATTGCCAAAGCCGATGTCAAGACCGCGAGTTCCACGGAAATCGGCGCGGAGGTAGAAGACGAACCTCCGAGCCAGCAGGCTTGCTGTCCTGCCGCTTTACAGCCGTCCGTCAAAAGTAAGTCAAACCGCAAGCTGGTGATTCAAAGCTTGCCCCTCGACACCCCAACCCCTCGACGCCGTTTCAAGCAGTGTTATTACCCCAACATTACCGAGCGCCAATGGAACGACTGGCAATGGCAGATCGCCAACCGTGTGCGCACGTTGGAGCAGCTTGAACGCTTTCTCCATCTGACCCCCCAGGAGAAGATGGCGGCCGAGTGCCTGCAAACCAAGTTGCCCCTGGGAATTACGCCATACTATTTGAGCCTGCTGGTGGGGCACGCCGCCGATTATCCCCTGCGGCGCACGGTGGTGCCGGTCATCGACGAGTTCGTGAAGATGGAAGGGGAGGACGACGATCCCCTGGGAGAAGAGAATCAAAGCCCGGTGCCCGGTCTCGTGCACCGGTATCCTGACCGGGTCCTGTTTTTGACCCTGGATTTTTGTTCCACCTATTGCCGTTACTGCACCCGCTCCCGGGTGGTGGGCCACGGCCGGCTCTTTTTCAACCGCCGGCGCCTGGAAAACGCCCTGGAGTATATTCGCCGCACGCCCACCATCCGCGATGTGCTGCTGTCGGGCGGAGATCCGCTGACCCTCAGCGACGCCCGCCTGGATTGGCTCTTGACCCAGTTGCGGCAGATCAAGCATGTGGAGATCATCCGCATCGGCACCAAGATTCCGGCCGTGCTGCCCCAGCGCGTGACGCCCCAGTTGGTGCGCATGCTGCGGCGCCACCATCCCCTGTGGATGAGCCTGCACTTCACCCATCCGGACGAGTGCACGCCCGAAGCCTACCGGGCCTGCCAACGCCTGGCGGATGCGGGTATTCCCCTGGGATCCCAAACCGTGCTGCTGCGCGACATCAACGATTCGGTGGAGACCATGCGCGCGCTGATGCATCATCTGCTTCAGATGCGGGTGCGGCCCTATTATCTGTATCAGTGCGATCCGATTTCGGGATCGGCTCATTTCCGGACCCCGGTGCAAAAGGGCGTGGATATCATCCGCGGTCTGCGGGGCTTTACCAGCGGTTATGCCATTCCCACCTATGTCATCGACGCCCCCGGCGGCGGCGGCAAGATCCCGATCACGCCCGATTACTGCCAGGGCCGCGACGGCGACAAGGTGGTGCTCAAGAATTACGAAGACAAATTGTTCCAGTATCCGGATACCCTCTGAAACAGGAAGGCCGAAGGTCGACGCCTGACGCAAGTGGTCAGCGTTTCGACCTTCGGCCCGTTCGTCCGGCCGCGAT
>JAKAFO010000449.1 GCA_021819735.1 Deltaproteobacteria bacterium | reverse complement strand
CATTGTGGGGCGAGACGCTGAGCCGGTAAAGGAATCGTTCCATGCCGTAACGGGAGAGCAGAAGATTGAAGTCTTCCCTGTTGGTTTTGGCGCGGTTCAGAAGCCGCTGAAAAATTGAATGGGCAACGTTTTTCCTGTTCTGGTTCATACCGTCGCCTCCAGGTATGGGCGCATGATTTTCGACACCCTGTCGATTCCGGCGGCTTCCACCAGCTCATCCATGGTGACTTTACGTGAACGCCATGCCTCGCGGAGTGCTTCGATGGCCACATCGAGACCGACCTTGCCGCGAAACTTGAAGCAATCGGCAACCGTCTTTGCGGGGCTGTAAATTTTTACCGCCACTCCGTTTATTACATACTCTTGAATACCGAACGAATAGGCCGGTCCTGAAACATAGGTCAGGTTAAGCGGTGGGTATTCGACATCGGGCCGCCAAGAGCCTCTCGGGATGGTCAGCCATATCTCATGAGGGATCTGGGTGGTGATCCCGTGGTAGCTCAGGGCGGAAATAAGGCATACGACTGCATGAGGCAGCCTTTTCGCAACCTCCGCCAGAGACGAGTTCTCAGTCACAGGAGCTTCCGGAAGGGTGTAGAGTCCCACGGCGCTCTTCGCCAGAAGCCCCTCCTTGTGCATTCGGTACAAGTAGTTTCGCGAAATACCCATCGCCTCAACGTCCTCGGCCCGGATAATCCCTTTTGTTCTGGCGAGTTCCACTATTTGTTGCTGTCGACGCATGGAAGCTCCTTTATGCAAATCCTCTTCAGTTATAGACATATGAAGAGGATTTGCAACATATATTTGTCAGACATCCCGAATCCTACTTACATCAGCCCCAGTCATCCGGCCCCCTACCCGGTGCCAACCGCCATGACCGCAAGCTTGCAAGGCGCATGGCAAACCAGCAAGGATGCGGTACCTGGACCCGGGGCATGATCCAGGGCGATTTCAACGAAGACCCCACCGTAGTCCAGATCATCACCAACGCGGTAATCACCGCCATCCCGGTGGTGGATCAGGTGGGCGATGTTCGGAACATCGCGGCCGGCGTCAAAATGCTCGCCTGGACAAACGCGTTAAGGAGTCCAACGTCTGGCTGGGCTTGTTCTTTGCCCTGATCGGCTTAATCCCCGGCATCGGCTCATTGCTCAAGCTGATCCTGAAATCGGCGCCCATCGAAAAAGATCCTGGCCGTCTTCAACCACTTCATGCAAGACAACGGAGTCAAGTGACTCAAAGAGCTCAAGGCCGGCAAGCTGAACACATAAATGATTTTTTGATTTGGCGGCGCGGTGCGCGGCCCCACTGGGGATTGTGGCCGAGATCTTAATCCACCGCTTTTCCGAAATTGAATTTTCTCTGAAGCAGTTCCCGGGTGCGCGGGTGGACCCCCAGGGCCGCAAGTTCTTCGGGCGCCACCCAGCGGGCTTCTTCGGCATCGTCGCCGGCCCGAAGATCGCCGCCCAGGTACTCGGCCGCCAGGTCCACAATCACATAGTGAAATCTTACCCGGCCCTCCTCGTCGCGTTCCACCACTTCGAAGGTAAAGACCGGTTCGCCGGCGGCGATGGCAAGACCGGTCTCTTCCAGGATTTCGCGTTCGGCGGCCTGGGCCAGGGTCTCGCCCAAGTCCACCTTGCCGCCCGGGATGGCCCATTGGCCCTGGCCCGGCGGTCTTAAACGGCGCACCAGCAGCACGTGGCCTTGGTGAATCACCACGGCGCCCACGGCCAAGATGGGATACTCGGGGTAGAGGGATTTGGTTTTGGGGCGGGCCATGGTCTACATCGGCCAGAAACGGTTGTCTTCCCAGATGCCAGCCTTGATCTCCCGATCCAGTTTGGCCAGAAACACCAGATGGCCGTGCTCCCAGTCGGCCAGCCAGCGGTACAGGGCGCGCTCCCGGGGATCTTCGCCGCGACGGGCGCGCTCGCCATAGAGCGAAATGGCCTGTTCTTCCATGAACATGGCGGCCGAAATGGCCGCGGCTTCGAAGCCGGCCGCGGCGATCTTGGCCTTGAGGTCATCGGAGATCACCAGGCTGGCGATGCTGGGCTCCTTGATGGCTTGGGTATCGAAGTCGTCGAAGCGCGCGTTTTTCTGGTAGCCTTTGAATTGATCTTCCAGAATCTTGATGTGGCGCAGCTCTTCATCGGCCATGATCTGGAAGAACTCGCGCACCGTGTTGTTGCGGGCATGATCCGCGATCTTCTGATAGAACGCGTGCCCCCGCCGTTCCAGCAATATGGCCTCTTTCAGGATATCCAGGGTGTTTTCGGTCAGCATACGGGCCTCCTTGATGCACGCTTCGTCCGCTCAATCACGCAATTAGAATCGAAATACAGGCTTTAATGGCCTTTGCCGCTCCCGGTACAAATCGGCCGTACGGCGCACGGCGGCGATGAAACGTTCGACTTTCTTCAAATCCTTGCGGCCCGGCGCCGCCTCCAGACCGGAACTGGCATCCACGGCATCGGGCAGCGCGGCGGCGATGGCGCGGCCCACATTGTCCGCATCCAGCCCGCCGGCCAATATGGTCGGGTGGCGGCGGGCGAAATCCGCGGCGGCGCCCCAATCCCAGGCCAGGGCATTTCCCCCGGGCAACGGTCCCTGGCCGCACTCCACCAGGTAGGCCGCCACATCGTAATCGTCGGCGGCCGTCAGCGGCGGTGCTTTGGTCACAAAGAGCGCCTTGACCACCGTGACCTGAAAGCGCTCGCGCAGCCAAATCGCCAAATCGGGCGCCTCCCGGCCGTGCAACTGGACGACCTGCAAGCCGCAGCCCGCGACGGTCTCGGCCAGGAGGTCGCGCCCGGGGTCCACGAAGACGCCGGCGCGGCGCACCCGGGCCGGCAGGGCCGCCGCAATGCGGGCCGCCTGGTCCAGGGTCACATGGCGTGGACTGGGCGGGAAAAAGACCAGGCCGATGGCATCGGCGCCCAGGGCGGCGCACTCCGCCGCCTCCTCGGGAACGGTCAGGCCGCACACCTTGATCTGGGGAACGGTGGGTTTTTCGTCAGCCATGGATGATCGTTCCTTCGGGAAATCCGTTTAAATCGTGAATGCAACCATTCGTCAAGTCGCTTTTTGGGGCCCGCCATGGATCAGGGTCTTGAGAAAAGCCGCCCGGTCCGGGGCGCGCACCAGGCTCTCGCCGATCAGAAAATTGAAGATGCCGCCCTTCAAAGTACGCTCGATATCCTGGCGGTGGCCGATGCCGCTGGCCGCCACGGCGATTTCGTTCGGCGCCATCAGGGCGGCCAGGCCCGTGGCGGTTGTAAGGTTGGTGTCGAAGTTGGCCAGATTGCGGTTGTTGATGCCGATCAGCCGGCAGCCGACCACATTGGCCACTGCGTAATCCTCCGGGCTGTGGATCTCCACCAGGGCATCCATGCCCAGCCGCCGGGTCAGATCGAGCAACTCCGACAGTTGGGCCGCCGACAG
>JAKAFO010000108.1 GCA_021819735.1 Deltaproteobacteria bacterium | reverse complement strand
TCTGCTTTTGTTGAATTATCGGTTGGTTGGCGCTATCCGATATACTACAACGAGTAGCAAAACGCCAGCGCAAAATGCGCTTTTTTTATGCGTTACAAGTAGTTACAACCGTGGATGGACACTAACTCTGTTTTTCCTGTCCAACAGGTTCTGGTATGAGAATTTCACTCAAGGCGCCAATGACATTTTTCCGGTGATGCTCATTCTCGTTTCATTGTTATATACCAAGAGAGAACAATTTTTACTGGCCGGTCTATTCGCCGGATTGTCTTTTTCAGCTAAATTTTCGCCGGCCCTGTTTTTGTTCGTATTTTTTATCCGCAGAGATTACCGCCCTAAGTTCTTCTATGGTTGGGTATGGGGAGTGTTGCCCATGCTTGCCTTTTTCTTATGGAATCCAGCGGCGTTGTTGAACAACGTATTCCTATGCAGACTGACTCTAAAATTCGATTCCACAAGTCTGTATTCAATAACCCCCGAACGGTTACACTATCTCTTTTCGCTCGCGCAGCTTTTAGCGGTGATATTTGCGGTTGCCCGTAATTTTAAGAAAGGCTTGATTTTCGATTCGCTGGTCGCCGAATTCATCTTGTTGCTAATTTTTATAGAAGTCACTTTTAAGGAAATTCATGGCAATCACTTCATCTGGTTTATGCCATTGATGGCCTTGCATCTCTCGCGATGCCTGAGAGGGGCTCGGCACGAGGGCCATGACAGATCTATTTGCTTGCAGTGGAGTGGGTTTTCCGCGCCTACCGTATCGGTAAGCCCGGAAAACCACCCATAGAGTATTCAGCTCTTGATTTTAGGGCCAAAATAGATGTGCTTGATCGCCGCCGACGGTTGATTAGCGTTTATCGAGCCAAACTGGGGGATTCTTTGTGTTCGCTGTCTGCCTGTCTTATTTCTCAATTATTGCGGCCAGTGCCATTGCCCTACTGTTGCTGATTCAATGGATCGGCCAACTTCGTAATAGCGATGTGACTTTAAACATCGCTTTCCCCTGGCATCGGTTCTTCCTAACACATTGGATACGGCCACGCAATTGGCCGAAAGTTTATATTGTGGTGTCCGGAATTATTTTAGCGGTCGTTTGCTCACGTTTGCTTATTTTTCTTCTTGGCGGCATATGGTCCCTGTATTTTACTGATGAACACACCCTGAATTTTAATGCGATTTGGCTGAAATGGGACGCTTCTCATTACTTGTTTATCGCAGAGAATGGGTATGTCACCGCGCCTCATGACCAAGCCGTGCTGATTGCCTTCTATCCGCTCTATCCTTTGCTCATCAAATGCTTCTGGTTTATCCTGCGCGATTACTCCCAAGCCGCGCTTTTGGTTTCGTCACTCTCTTTAATTACGGCCTGTTTCGTTCTTTATAAATTGGTTAATGCGCAGTTTTCATCTTCCACCGCTGCCAAAGCGGTCCTATTTCTGATCGTCTCCCCTTTCAGTGTTTTCATGGGTCTTGTGTTAACCGAAAGCCTTTTTCTGGCTCTGGTTCTGACCTGCTTTTATAGCTTAAGGGAGCGACGGTGGTTGATGGCCGGAGTCGCGGGCTTTTTTGCGGCCCTGACCAAAAACCAGGGGATTTTACTGCTAGTACCTTATTTGATGGAGGCCATTGCGGCCATTGTTCATCAGCGGCGGCAGCCGCGAGTCCAGACGTCAGCCCTTTGTCTTGGCTTAAAGACAATCGGTCCCGCGCTGTTGGTTCCAGCTGGATTCACGGTGTATATCCTGATCAACTATCTGGTCTTTGGCAATTCTTTTCAATTTCTCGAGTTTCAGAAAACCCACTGGTACAACTCCTTCGGCTTTTTCGCACAAAATATCAAGCAGATGGCTCTTCAAGCCGACTCTTACCCAGACCCCGGTTACCGCTTTTCCATCATGGTGCTGCAACCGGCTGTGTTCGTAGTTGCACTACTGCTCCTCTTCGCCGCGGTCATCAAAAGAATTCCGGCTTCCACCAATGTCTTTAGCCTGCTTTTTTTGCTGGTATCCTTTTCGCCTACGTGGCTAATTTCAGGAGCACGTTACACCACGGCGCTCTTTTTCGTCCCCATGCTTCTGGCGATTCTCGCCACAACCACCCAGCGCCTAATCGTTCTATCCGGGCTCTCCATATCGTTGATGAGCTTTTTCGTGATCGTCTACGTGGAGGGTGTGTTGTTCTAACGTACTGTTCATACCGTGCAGATGTGAACCGCCACTCCAACCAAAAAGTGGCAAGGAAGTTCAACGGTCCGTCGTGCTCGAAGGCCTTCGCTAACCACTTCAATAACGAGTGCAGATACGAGTACTGCGGATACGTAGGAGCCTAATTCATATAGGTAGCGCACATACTGGTGGTCATGAATGCCGAGCCTGTGATTGAGCAAGCTTGTGGATATTCGATATGACTTTCGACGACGATGGCCTTTTATTCGCGGGCGGACGCACGCTCACGCTTTTTTCAAACGCTCTCCGGCCACGCGCGCCACGTCCGACAGGGGGAATTCGGCGCGAATCAGGTGCAGGCACTCCAGGTAGTCGCCGCTCAGCTTGCTGCGCTGGAAGCCCTGGGACAGACGGAAGAGCGCCATGGGCAGCCCCTCCAGATGCTTGGCTTTCTTGACGAGGGTGACCAGGATGCGACGGGCCGCGCCCAAGTCGCCGCTGGCCAGAAAGCATTGACTGACGCGCAGGTAGTGGCCGGCGGAGAGCCGCGGCGGTTTCGCAGTTTGGGAATAGGCCTGGAAGAGCGCGCAGGCTTTGTCGGCGCTCGCCGGATCGGCGCAAAGCAGATCCATCAGTTTGGCGGTGGTCTGATGGAATTGGGGCGCTTCCGGGCTTTGGCGGTCGATGGTAAAAAGATGCTGCCATGCCGTAATGTTTTCGGGCGCTTCTTTCAGGACCTCTTCCAGCAGCCAACGCGCTTCGGCGAATTCCAAGGCGCCCATATGCTTCAAGGCCTGTTCCAACCGGGGCGCCACTTTATCTTCCTCGGCGGCGGCGAAGGCCTCCTGGTCCAGACATCCGGGAATCGTTCTGGCGCCCCAGGCCAACAGGGCGCCGAAACCCAAGCCGCCCAAATGGGCCGCATAACCGACGTTGCTCATCTCGTCGAAGCGGAGCTGGAACAATTCGTGTCCCATCCATAACGGCAGCAGCAAAATGGCTGGGAACTTCACATAATTGAAGTAAAAACCAAGGTTGATGAATATGCCCACGCGCTTGAGCCCGTAAAAGACGGCAAAAGCGCCCATGATGCCGGAGATGGCGCCCGAGGCCCCCACGCACGGCGAGGTGCTGCCGCTGTGCAACAACCAGAAAAGCACATCGCCGCCGACGCCGGCCAAAAGATAGATGACCGGAAAAACCACATGGCGGCACCCATATTCGATCAGGGCGCCGATCAGCCACAGAAAAATCATATTGCCGATCAAATGCCCCCAACCGCCGTGCAGGAACATGCTCGAAAACCAAGTCACCAGGCGCGGGAAGGCCGGCCGGAAGCCGTATCGGTAAGCGACCACGCGCTCCATTCGGCTTTCGAACTCGGACCGCAATCGCCGCCACTCTCCCAATCGGGGGTCGGTTTCCGGCCAGATGGCCCCGGCCGCCAGTCTTCGTCCGAATTCGGCGTTCTCGACGATGGCACGATAGTAGTAATACTGTTTTTCGTCTTCGGAAAGCTTGCCGAAGACGGCATCGTTTTCCGGCGACGGCACACTCGCCTGTTGGACGTAGCCTTTATAGGCGTCGATCTCCAGGTCGCCCAGGCCGGACACAAAGTAGAATTCCAGAGCCTCTTCCCAGCGGCGGTCGTCGTCGCGTTGAAAAGCGATAAAGATAAAACAATTGATCAGGATCAAGGCGATGGTCAGCAGCGGGGGGTTGCGCCAACTGAAGTTTTTGGTCAGGGGAATGGCAATCATGGCGATTCCAATCCTGATGCATGGAAGGCGTGCGTCGCTCAGAAATGAAGCGCAGGGCGGGTTGACCCCGCCCTGCCGCTCCGAATTCAGGGACTATCTGGAGTATTTCTCCCACATCCGATCGATCGTTCCGTCGGCGTGCATTTTGGCAAGTTCGGCGTCGACTTTGGCCATGAACCCTTCTTTGTCGGCGATGTTTTTGCTTTTCTTGCTGATGGCGAAAAAGGTGCCTTTCTTTTCGGCGAACGGCTGGCCCAGCGGGGTAATCTGATCCTGAATGCCCAGTTGCTTGGCGGCCCATATGGCCGAATGCAGGTTGCTGACATAGCAGTCGATGCGGCCCGCGGCCAATTTCTTCAGATTCAATTCGGAAGAGGCCTGCTCATCCACGGTGATCTTGCCCGCCTTGACCGCTTCTTCGAATTCCTTGGTCACGAAAAACCCCGCATTTTTACCGACGGTCTTGCCGTACAAGTCCTCGATGGTACCGGTCTTGAACTTGGGCAGATCTTCCTTGCGCACGATGATATAGTGCGCCGACCAGTGCATGGGAGTTTTAGAGTATATGATCTCGTTTTCGCGATCCGCGTTGAAATAGATCTGCAGCGTCCCATCCAGTTCGCCGGTTTGCAGATCGCTCCACAGCCGTTTGAAGGGCAGAAGTTGGATATTGGCTTGGACACCCAGGCGCTTGGACAGTTCCATCCAGATATCGTAATCGAGGCCCTTCATTTGGCCGTTTTCCTGAAAGATCAGGGGGGATACGTTTTCGACGCCGGCCAGTTGGAGCGTTTCACCGAAAACGGCGGGCACCCAGATAAGGGTCAGAAGCGCGAGCAGAAGTAACGATTTTTTCATTTATTGTCTCCTTATAAAATACGCTTTGGTTTGATATTCAGTCCTGCCCAGAATGGTCTTAGGGCCCGGAACTGTGCGGTATCGCACGTTCACACCTTGAATCGACCCACCATCTCCTTGAGCTTGGCGGCCAAGCCGGTCAAGTCCTCGGCGCTCATGCTGAGTTGGGAGGTACCGTTGGATATTTCCGCGGTGGATTGATTGACCATGGCGATCTCGCCGGCGATCTCCTTGGACACCGTATTGCTGCTGCTGACATTTTCGTTGACCGATTGAATGCCTTGAGAGGCTTGCGATACATTGTTGGCGATCTCTTCGGTAGTCACCGACTGCTCTTCCACCGCGGCGGCGATGGTGGATACGATATCGTTCACATCCTTGATAATTTTCTGAATTTGGCCGATCTCGGTCACCGTGCCGGAGGTCGTGGTCTGGATGGCCGATATCTTGGCCTTGATCTCCTGGGTGGCTGCGGCCGTCTGCCGGGCCAGCTCTTTGATCTCATTGGCGACGACCGCGAACCCTTTGCCGGCATCGCCCGCCCGGGCCGCCTCGATGGTGGCATTCAAGGCCAACAGATTGGTCTGCTCGGAAATTTCCGTGATGGCTTCCGTGACCTTGCCGATCTCTTGGGCCGCCACGCCGAGTTCATCGACCTTAACCGACGTATGGTGCGCCTGCTTTACGGCCTCTTCCGTGATCGTGCGGGCCTTGTCGGAGTTTTTGGAGATTTCGCCGATGGTCGCCGTCATCTCCTGGGCCGAACTGGCGATGATGCCGATGTTGGTCGAGGCCTGCTCCATGGTGGCCGCCACGGAATCGATATTGGCACTCATCTCTTCGCTGGCAGCGGCCACGGAGTTGGCTTTGGCGGACATTTCATCCGCGCCCTGGGACATCTTGTGCGACAGACCCGACAAGTCGCCCGAAGAGTTGCTGAGCACATCCGCATTTTTGGAAATGTCGGTGATCATTTTTTGCAGACTTCCTAAGAACTGATTGATCAACCCTGCCAATTCGCCGATCTCGTCCTTGGAGCGCACTTCCAACCGCATGGTTAGATCGCCCTCGCCGTTGGCGATATCACCGACCCGCTGCACGATGGCCTTGATCGGCCGGTCGAGAAGCCTTTTTACTGCCAGGGACATGCCGACGAACAGAATCGCATCCAAGAGAAATACCCGCAGGAAAAGATAGACCAGACTCTCTCGAAGCTCTTTTTGCATGAATTTTTTGGTAATAAAGACTTCGACAGTCCCGAGCTCTTTGCTCTCTTTTTGGACCGTTCGAACGGCGGACAGGACATCCTTCTCGATATCTTCCTTTTTGAAAACGACGGGCGCCCCACTCTTTTCATCGCGACGCACCGACAAAAAGGGCTCTTTGGCTTTATTCTCTTTGATAAATACGGCGTGAACCCGAGGGTCCTTCATTTCCGAGGCGACCACCAGTTGCCCGAGCTCGGGATTGAGATCCCACAGCGCAGCCACGATGTTGATGGCCAAACGGTGCCCCACGGACTCGGTCAGGGCGGACAGCTCCGAGGTCATGCGGGACTTGAGCGAGATATAATCGAATACGCCGAAGCCGAATAGAATGACCGAAGTGAGCAAAATGATGGCCATATTCAGCTTTGCCTGAAGGGTGTGCCACTTGATTTTCACTTTTCCACCGCCGTATTTCTGAAAATTCTAGGGCCCGGCATTATCGACAGATAATGCCGGCGTTGAGCCGACGAAAGCTATATCGGTCATCGAACCGAAAGCTTTAGCCTGAATCCCCTATATGTCTTTAAAAAGCGTAGCCGATGGATAGATGGAACTGGCCGGCCGATTCGCCCTCGCGACGGTCGAGCTTGTGGCCGTAAAAGACGCCGATGGGGCCGATGGGAGTGACGTATTGCAGGCCCAGGCCGGCGGACCAGCGAAAGTCGTCGTCGCCGGCCGCCACTTCGGTTTCGCGCACGCTGCCGGTATCCACGAAGGCGGTCAGCTCAAAATCATAACCCAGATCCAGGCGGGCCTCCAGGCTGCCGAGCAGGGCCAGGCGGCCGCCCACCGGGCTGCCGCCCTCATCGAAACGCAGCAGGTTCTCGTCGAAGCCGCGCACGCTGTTGGTGCCGCCCAGGAAAAAGAGTTGGTCCTGGGGCGAGACCTCGCCACTGTACTGATTTAGATATCCCACGGCGGCTCGGGCCGCCAGGGTGAGCTTTTCCTCGACTTCCTGATAAGCCCGCAGGTCTAGACGGTACCTGAGAAAATCGTCCAGGGTATCGTCCAAACCCTTGGAGACATCCACGGAAAAGCCGACCAACTGGCCGCGCTTGGGCCGAATGAACGAGTCCCGGCCGTCATACTGCACCGAAGGCGTGACGACGAAGACGGTGCGGTTTTCGAAGGCATCGGGGTCTTCGGTTGCCGTGGCGCTCTCTTCGAGGGCGTATTGTTGGCGCTGTTCGAGGCGCGACGCCAGGCCCACGGTGTTGTTGGTCTTCCACTCGTGAAAAAAATTGAGCTTCGCACCCTGGGTTTCGGTGCCGAAATCCTGGTTGAAGGGTTCGCTGACCTCGCCGTAGAGGCCGGCCTTGGCCTGAATCGGCAGGCCCAGGAAACGCGGTTCGCCCATGCCCAGATCCCAGCGGTATCCCACCTCGCTGAGCTGACCGCTCACGGAGGTGTCCTTGCCCGTGCCCAGGAAGTTCAGGTCGCCGATTTTACTGCGGCCGAACAATCCGGTGTCGGTCTGGTAGCCGCCGCCTAGTTCGAAGTAGTAGGGCTTTTTTTCCACGGCGCCGACCATCAGATCCACCGTGGACTCTTTTTCCTGGAGTCCGATGGGGACCACCTGTACCGATTCGAAGATATTCAAGTCGCGCAAGTTGCGCTGGGATTCCAAAACCTCCTGGAGCACAAACGGATCGCCGGGCGCCAGATCCACTTCGCGGCGCATGAACCGCTCCCGGGTTCTGAAATTGCCCAGGAAGAAAACCTGGCCCATGCGCACCGCGGGCCCGGGCGTGATGCGATACACGATATCGACTTGGGTTTGGTCCGGCGAAAGGGTTTGGGCCGCCTTGACCTCGGCATGCGGATACCCCATTTGGGCCAAGTAGGCGCTGATGCGGTTTTCGTCATTCTGGAGTTTGAAGGGCGTATAGGGAGCGCCCGCTTGCAGATCCAGTTCGGTCGCCAGCGGATCTTTGGGCAGTCCGTCGCCGCCCTGCCGGGAAATGCTGCCCACCAGGGTGCGAACGCCCTCGTCGACGGTGAGCGTAACGGTCACGCCGGCGTCATCCGCCGTTTTTACTTCCGACTCGACCTGGACGTTCGAAAAGCCGTGAGAACGGTAGAGGGCGGCCACGGCCGTGATGTCTTCCCGCAAGGTCTCGGCCACGAAGGCCCCACTGCGCAGCCGGCCGGAGGGCCGGGTCAGCATCTGCTTGCGCAACGTTTCGCTCGCAAGATGTTTGTTGCCTTGAATATTCAAGGCGGTAACGATGTGCCGCCGCCCTTCTTCGATCTCGATGGCGATCTCCCGTTGGGCAAGCCCCTGCGCATCGCGGGAGGTTTCCTTTGAAAGTACTTTGACATCGGCGAACCCGGCCTTCAAATAGCGGCGCCGGATGTTCTGCACCGTTCGGCGCTGGCCGATGCTGCCGAGGTTACCCACCTTGAACAGCACCATTTCCTTGCGCAGGCGAAAGCGCGAAAAGTATTTGTTGCCCACCAGCCGGATCGTGTAGTGGGGGCCTTCTTCGACGATAAAATCGCAAATCACGCTGTTGCTGCCGGCTTCCCGATGCTCCTTGGCGGTGACGACCACCTCGGCATAACCCTGCTTGCGGTAGTAATCGGTGAGCTCGCGTAAATCTTCCCTGAGTTCTTCGTTTTCGAAGCGGCCGCCACCCCAACTCAAGAAGGTCGTGCGCCAGGTCTTCAAACGCGGGAGGATGCGGGCGTCGGAGATGGCCCGGTTGCCGATCAGCCGCACCTTCTCCAGGCGGTAGTACTTGCCCTTGTCGAGCGTCACGCGCAAATGGTAGTGGCCGTCATGGGGGTCCTCGGTCCAGGTGATCCGCACCTTTGGATCGAGATAGCCTTCGGTGCGATAACGTTGGGCCACGGCCTGCTCCTGATCGGCCATCTTGGCTTCGAAAAAAAGGTCTCCGGCCGCGACGGTCATGGCGTTGAGCACATCTTTTTCGAACAGCGGATAGGCGCCGCTCACGGCAATGGTTTTGATGCGTTTGTAGGGGCGGATGGTAAAGAAAAGCGCCATACCCTGGGGTCGCGTCTGGTTCTCCACCCGGGCACTGGCGATTTGGGCCAGGGCCTTGAGCGCCTCATCGATGCGCGCGGTGGTCAACGGGTCTCCCGGCTTCAGGCGCATCAGGGAAAGGGCCAACCGCTCCCACGGCACGCCATTGGGATGCCGATCTTCTACCTTTACATGGACCTCGGCCACCGTTGTCGGCAGGCCGGCCCACATGGCATCCTCGGCCCAGGCGGCGGTAAAAGACAAGGCCCAGGCCAGCAGGACCAGGAGCGGTGCGCGCACCCGCCCGGCGATGGGCATGTGGCTGAAGCACGTTCTCAAAAGATCTCGGCCCCTCATCGAAATTGTACCCTGAAGATCAACTCGCCGCCATAGTTGCCGGCCGTATCCTGAAAACCGCTGGCCACGATGTGCTCCAGCACGCGATACTCGGAGACGGCGCGCTGGACGCGCTCGACATTGTCGGACTCCAGCTCATACTTGATCGACAGCCGGGGGGTCAAGTTCTTGCCCACCGTCAATTGGACCCGCTCTTGGCTGTCGGAATCTTCTTTCGGCCCGGTTTCCATTTCGAAGATGTCCACTCCGGTTTTATCCTTGATGTCATCGCTGAGCGTGGAGGCCATCAACGAGGCCATCATCTGTTTGGAGCTGCCGGCGCCCTCACCGGTGTTGGCGGCCGATTCGGTATTGGTTCGGCCCAACAGGATCAGCGAGAGGATGTTGGCATCCGATTCGGCCGGATCGGAGTTCAATTTCAGCAACAGGTTGTCCGGTGTTCCGGTCAGCGACAGGGTCACCAGCCACTGGCGGATCTGGGATCTGGCCATGATATCCAGGGTCGGCTCGATGCGCTGGGGGTTGAGGAAATCCACCACCCCGCGCTGGACTTCGAACGAGCGCCCCTGGAAAAGCACCTCGCCCGAACGCACGTAGGCACGACCGTTGAGCAGGGGGTTGGCGGCTGTTCCTGTGATTTTCAGATCCGGCACGATCTCCAGGCGGCACAGGTTGTTGTCCACCAGAAAGGGGTAGCGGTGGGTGACGGTGACATCCAGGCCGATGGCCTTCATCCACTCCTGCGACGGCGCCGTCTCGGGCAACTGCTCGGCGCGCTGGGGCTGGACCAGGCGCAGGGAGAGCAAGTCATAGCGCACATCCTTATAATAGGAGCCTTCCAGCAACACCACCTGTCCGTCCAGCACGGCCTGACGGGCCTCACCTTTCAGGTTCAGATCGGCCCCGACGGTGAGGTCCATGGTGTCGGGCCAGTGCAACGGCAGAGATTGGGCGTTCAAGGTCAGGGCGAAGCGGGAGGGCTGCCACGCTTCCAGTTGCACCGTTCCGTTGAGGGCAAAGCGGCCGTCGTCCAGCATCCCCGAGAGCCCATCCACGCTGAGCATTTGCGGGTTCAGACGGATGCGGCCATTGAGGTGGCGCACGGTTTGGTCCAGATCGGTAAAGATGCAGCTCATCTCCACCGGCTCCAAATCGGCCTGCCACTGGACGGCGCTCCAGGGTCCCTCGGCGCGCAGATCGATCTTCAGCTCGCCGCTGGCGCGCTCCACGCTGTCGGTAAACGGCGCCAGGGCCGCAAACGGCAGACGGCCCGTGACAGTGGCCGTCAACTCTTTATCCAGGTGGCCCGTGGCCGCGGCGGTCAGATAGCCCTCGTTGAGCAACGTCAGCCGGGTTTGGGGCAGCCGCACGACGCCGTCGGCCATGTGCAGCTCCAACTGGTCCACGCCGATCAGGTCGGTCTTCTGGTAGCTCAAACGGGTGTCCTTCAAAGCCAAATCGGCCTTGAGCGCCTTGGGCGCATGCCAATTGCCGGCCGCCCGCAGGCTGCCAGAGAGCCGCCCGCCCCAATGCTCGTCGAGCCCCAGGGCCAGATAGGGTGCCAGATCGGTTTGGTTGAAATCGGCGGAAAGCTCGAAGCGGCCGGTGTCGGTGCGGGCCTGGCCGTTCAATCGAAACGTGAGATCGGCGGCCAGGGTCAACTGCGCTTCGCGCAGTTGGGCTTCGATGCTGAAATCGTCCCAGGCTTTACCATTGATAAGGGGCTTGCGGATCAGCACGCGGGCCTGGGCCTGGGGATGATCCAGGCTGCCCTGGGCATCGGCCGAAAGGTTCAGGCGACCGTCGACGGGATAGGCTTTCTGCAGCGCTACCAGATGGCGCAACTCCAGGTCGGCTGCGCGCAAGGTGGCATTGAAACGTTCGTCGAAGGCATACCAGCCGCTGCCGGTCAACTCCTGCCCGGGGACGACGGCGAGGGCCAGGCGCTCTACATGCAGGGTCTGATCTTCCAGTCGGCCGGCCAAGGCGATGGAGGCCAAGCGCTGGCGACCCAGGCGCAAGCCCGTGCCATCCAGATGAAAGGCGCCTTTCAGGCGCGAAGCCGGACCGTCGATGTCGGCCGAAAAGGCTAACGCCCCCTGCCCCTTGGGAAGAAAATCCTCCAGGAAAAAGGCCTTGGTCTTGAGCTCGGCGGTCAGGAGCGGATCGTCCCGCCAAGGGCCATCCGGTTTTGCCTGCCAGCGTGCCTGGCCGTTGAACTCGGCCGACGAGCGGCCTTTGGAAAGTTGCAGGGAAGAAATGGTGAGGCCGCCGTCGGCCCAGGCAGCGGCACCCTTGGCGCGCAGATCGAGATTCTGCCAGCGCACGGGGCTGTCGTCCAGGGTCAGACGCGCCGTGGGGCGCTCGAAGGTACCGCCGCCTCGGAGTTTGGCCGCGATCACGGCGTTGACCGGCAGGTCGTCGTAGAAATCGGCCAGATCCAGGCCTCGGCCCGCCAGAGTCAGCGTGAAGCCGGGGTCGGCGATGGGATCGCCCTGCGCATCGAAGAGATGCAAGCGGCCATTGCCCTCGACGCTGCCTTCGCGATTTTTCACGGTCAGGCGCGGCACCTGGAGGATGCCATCGGCGCCCAGATCGGCGCTGGCCGTCAATTGACCGAAGCGCCAGCCTTCCATGGAAAGATCTTCGCCGTGCAACTCCAGGTGGGCCTGGGGATGCTGCCAGGGCCCCTGACCGGTGAGCTTGGCGCCGGCGCGGCCCTGGGGCAGGTAAATGTCGAAGAAATCTCCGAGCGTGGCCAGGTGACCGGATGCCAAAGCGGCCGCGGCCGAGAAGGTGCGCCGGGTGGTATCCAACTCGCCGGTGGCCTGCAGCGTGGTGTCACCGAGGGCGGCCGCCAGCCGAGACACCATCAGGTGCCCGGCCTGCCAGCGGGCTGCCCCGGCAAGATTGCCATCCGCGGCGGGTGTGCCTTCGAAGGCGCACAGGGCGGCCACCTTCAAATCGACCTCCCCGTCGGCCGTGAGCTTGCCGGGATCGAAGCCTTTGCCCTTGAGCGCCACGCGGCCTTGCCAAGCGCCTTCCAAGGGGAATTGAAGCGCGGCAAGCTTTTGGGGGATCAGTTGGCGAAGCCCGACCACCGCCTGATAGGCTATCCCATCGGCCTCTCCGGCCGGATCGGCCAGGCTTTGGGGAAAGAGCGGCCGCAGGTCCAGGTCGCCGGTGAGCTCGACGTCGCCCCAGGGTCCTTGCGCCCGACAAGCGGCCAGCGTCACCTGACGCTGCATCAGGCGGGCACTCAGATTCAAGCGGCTAATGGTTATGCCGGCCGCGGCACCGTCCGCAACGCTCAGATCCAGACTGACTTGCGGGTCGGTCCAGCGGCCCGCGAGATCCAGGCGTCCGGCGGCCCGTCCGCCGAGCTCCAGGGATGCGGGCAACCAGGGCTGAATCTGCGCCAGGAGCAGGTCGAATTGCGCCTCGGCCGCAATCTGGTAGGAATCCTGATGCGGATCGATACGGCCCTTGAGCGCCAGGCGCGATTGACCGGCGCTCAGTGCCAGGTCGATGGGGGTTTTGCGGCCGGGGTTGTAAGCCGCGCTCAGCGTCAGGCTCTCGAGTTCCTGGTCCACATCGGGTGCCCGCACCCGCAGGCGCCCCACCTTGAGTTCCAGCGCGCCGCTGGGGAGTGCCGAATCCCCTTGGCCGCCGATGGCCAGGGCATGGCCTTCTATGGCCAGTCCCGCGGCCGATCGCTCGTAGCGGATCTGCTCCAGATGCCATTGCACATCCTCCAGATAGACCTGGAAGGAAATGGGGCGATCATCGACCGCTGCATCGGCGCCGCCGGTTTCGCTCAAATTCAAAACCCGCAGCAGATTCAACCGGTCTTGGCCATCGTGGTGCAGATCCAGGAAGCTCTGTGCAACGGTCAGCGAAGCGACGTGCACGGTGCGGTGCGCCAGGGCCGGCCAGAAGATGCGCCCCCGGAGGGATTCGATGGCGATAATGGGTCGCCCTGCTTCGTCGGCCAACACGATCCCCGCCAGGCGTACGGTTCCGGAGAGCAAGGAGATGTGGTGGTCGGCCAGGCTCAGACGGCCGCGGATATGGCCATTGACCGCGGCAAGCAAACGCTCCCGCATGGCCGCCGTGTTGAGATAAGCGGCAGCGGCGATCAGGAGGGCGATGACCAGCAGCACCGCCGCCCCGGAAGCAATCAGAGTTTTTTTGAGCCGTGGCCGCATGGGCGCTCATATTACGGTAAGGCACGGTGGATTCGCAAGCGACAAAAAAACCGGCAGGCTGCGGCGGGAAGCGCAGCCTGCCGGGAGTTTAAGCAGGAACGAAGATCTTGTGCGGAGGTTAACCGCCGATCTTCTCCGTCAGGGCGGGCATGAACTCGAGGATGTTTTCCACGATGCCCACATCGGCCACCTGGAAGATGGGGGCCTTGGGGTTCTTGTTCACGGCCACGATGAAGGGCGAGCCCTTGAGTCCGCCCAGGTGCTGGAACGAGCCGCTGATGCCCATGGCCATGTAGACTTTGGGTTTGACCGTCTTGCCGGAGGTGCCGACCTGGCGGGATTTTTCCAGCCACTTGGCATCCACGATGGGCCGGGAGCAGCTCACCACAGCGCCCATGGCCTCGGCCAATTCCTGGGCGATGCTGATGTTCTCGGCGTCTTCGATGCCGCGGCCCACGGAGACCAGCACGTCGGCCTTGGTGATGTCCACATCGCCGGTTTCGGCTTCCACGATCTGGAGGAAACGGCGTTTGGCGCCCAGGTCGCCGGCGTCGCCCGATTTATCGGTGACGGTGCCCGAGGCGCTGCCGCCATCGGCCTGGAAAGAACCCGGACGCAGGGTCAACACGGCGCCTTTGGCCGTATCGATGGTCACATGGGTATGGGCCATGCCGGCAAACTCCTGGCGCACGGCTTTGAGGGTCGCACCGCTCAGGCCGTCGAGGCCCACGATGTCGGCCGCATAGGCCGCATCCAATTTAATGGAAAGGCCGGGGGCCATGTCCATGCCGAAAGTGTCATGGGGAATCAGAACGATGCTGCCGGCCGGAACGATCTTGGCCAACAGTTTGCGTACCACTTCGCCGTTGGGGTAAGCCAGGGCGGCGTTGTCCACTTTCCACACCTGGGCGTAGAGCTTGGCCGCGCCCTGGCAAGCCGAATCCAGGGTGCTGCCCGAGCCGGTCACAATGGCCGTCGGTTGGGCGGCGGCATCGATCTTTTTGGCAGCCACGGCCAGTTCAGCAGCCGAGTCTTCCACCACCCCGT
>JAKAFO010000107.1 GCA_021819735.1 Deltaproteobacteria bacterium | reverse complement strand
AATCTGACCGGCCCCCAATGGATCGTGATCGTCGGCTCGGCGATTCTGATCAATTTCATCTTCTTCGTTATTTTCCTGACCGACACCAACCTGCGCTTTAAAGATCCATCATTGACCTGGGCGCAAATCTTTATCTCCGCATTGTGGGGGGCCTTACCGACCCTTGCGCTTGTGGAAGTGCGCCCGATCCTGCTGATGTTTTATATACCGGCCTTCAGCTTCGGCATGCTGCGCTTGAACCGCAGGCAGTACCTGACGCTGGTGGCTTGCGTATTGAGTATCTATGCCGTCATCTTGATGCTGGAGTACAGTCATGCCCCTGCGGCATTTCACGTCAAATATGAATTCCTGGTGTTTGCCATCTTCGGTATCGTGCTGACATGGTTCGCTTTTTTCGGCGGGTTTGTATCTCATCTCAAGCTGCGCCTGAAGGAGCAGCACGATGCGCTTCAGAAAATCAACCTGGAGATGCACCGAGAAATGCAAGAGCGCATCCGGGCTCAAGTGGAGAAAGACCGGTTGATCGGCGAGCTTAAAGATGCCCTGTCGAAGGTCAAAACCCTCAGCGGCCTTTTGCCGATCTGCGCTTCCTGCAAAAAGATCCGTGACGATAAAGGCTATTGGAATCAAATCGAGCATTATATCCGAGGCCATTCGGAAGCGGAGTTCAGCCATAGTATCTGTCCGGAATGCGCCAAGAAAACCATGGACGAGATCTCGAACTACGGCAAGAAGGAATAACGAAAATCACATTGCGCTGGGAACCCCTTCCCATCTCGGCAAAAATAAAGATGGCCGGGTAGCCGAAAGGCTCACCGGCCATCTCTGGTCTAAGTCGATAGCGGAACGCGTCACTTAAACCGGTAAAGCCTGCTCTATGCCAGACTGCCGCCATCACATACGATATAAGTTCCGGTGGTGAACGAAGCGGCGTCCGAGACCAGGTAGAGCACGGCCCCGGCCATCTCCTCGGGCTGGGCATGGCGGTTCAGCGGGATACCCTGCAAGGCGTACTTGTAGATCGCATCGTTGGTGAAAAGCGCCCCGGCAAATTTGGTTTCGGTCAGACCCGGCAGCAGTGCGTTGACCCGGATCTTGTGGCGGGCCAACTCCTTGGCATAGGCCTTGGTCATGGAAATCACGGCCGCCTTGGTGATGGAATAGACCCCTTGCATGGGCGCCGGTTTCACGCCGTTGACGCTGGCCACGTTCACGATGGCACCGCCGCCGCTGGCGGCCATCAGACCCGCCGCCTTCTGAATCAGGAAGAACGGCCCCTTGACGTTGACTTCGAAGGTCTTGTTCCAGGCGCCTTCGTCGATGCCGGTCATTTCCCCGAAGTGAGGATTGGTGGCCGCGTTGTTGACCAGGATGTCCAAGCGCCCATGGCGGCTTTTGATCTGGTTAAAAAGGGCGTCAATCTTATCCAACTGGCCCATATGACAAGCGATGGACTCGGCTTTGCCGCCGCTTTGCTTGATCTTTGCCTCCACTTCCCGCAGGGACTCGATCTTGCGGCTCACCAGAATGCAGTGGGCGCCGTAAGCTGCCAACGCTTCGGCAATGGCCTGGCCAATGCCGCGGCTGGCGCCGGTTACAACCGCAACCTTCCCATCCAATCTGAAATCCACCATGCTCATTTCTCCTCAGTTAACAGTGAGATACAATTGGTGCCCGAATAACGCGGCGGGCCGCTCCCAAGTTAAGGAATATGCTTTTTTGCCAGTGGGTTGGCACTATCCCATGGCTGCCCGCTTTGTCAAGGGTTGTGGAGAAATGGCGCCCTTTGCATTTTTATCTGGTGGCTTCGTGCTTAGCAGCTTTGGACTTGCGGGCCTTATCGCCCGAAAACAGATCCGAAAACTGCCCATAGCCCTCGGCTTCTAATCGCTCCTTGGGCACGAAACGCAAGGCCGCCGAGTTCATGCAGTAGCGCAGGCCGGTGGGCGCCGGGCCGTCGTTGAAGACATGCCCCAGATGGGAATCGGCCTTTTTGCTGCGCACTTCGGTGCGCGCCATGAAGAGGCTGCGGTCGCTCTTTTCCACCAGGTTCTCCGGGACCAGCGGGCGGGTAAAGCTGGGCCAGCCGGTACCCGAGTCGTATTTATCCGTGGAACTGAAGAGCGGCTCGCCTGAAACGACATCTACATAAATGCCTTCATCCTTTAGATTCCAGTAGGGGTTATCGAAGGGGGGCTCGGTGCCCTCCTGCTGGGTCACTTTGTACTGCAAGGGTGAAAGCTGCCGGCGCAACTGGGCATCGTCGGGTTTCACGAAACCGCCGGCGGCCATTTGCCCCGCCGGGGCCGAAGCGGTTTGTTCTTGGGGCCATACCTTGCGCAGGTATTGATCGCGTCCGGAGTTATTGCGATAAAATTTGTAGCGCAGCGGATTTTTTTTGTAGTAGTCCTGGTGATAGGTTTCGGCCGGATAGAATTTTCCGAGGGGAAGTATTTCGGTCACCACCGGCTTGTCGAAGCGTTTGGATTGGGACAAATTCTGCTTGGAAACTTCCGCCAACTGTTTCTGGCGCGCATCATGGTAGAAAATAGCGGAACGGTATTGCGCGCCACGATCCACGAACTGCCCCCCCGGATCGGTGGGGTCCACGTGTTTCCAAAAAATATCCAGCAACTGTTCATAGCCGATAATCGACTCATCGTAGCGGATCTGGATCGCTTCCACATGGCCGGTGCTACCGGCCGATACCTCCTCATAGGTTGGATCTTCTTTGTGCCCGCCGGTATATCCGGAAATCACTTCAATAATGCCGTCGTATTTTTCGAAATCCGATTCGGTGCACCAAAAACAGCCGCCCGCAAAGGTGGCTGCCGCAAAAGCACGAGAGTTATTTTCCATTTTTTCACCTGTGGCCTGCGCATCGGCCAGGGCTTGATAGCCTGCAACGGCCGCTAACAAACCCAGCCCCGCGCCTATCACTATATATAGGATATAATGGGGTTTCATCGCTTTTTCCTTCACCCGGTCGAAATCGTCAACCCTTTCGATCAGTTAGCGTTAACAAGGATGTTTAAGCACGCTTTCGGGCAAAGTCAAAGCCGGCTCGGCGGACAGAGGGACAATCCCGCCTGGTGGCAAGAAAGACAGGACGCGACACCCTTGGGGCGGAGTATCGGTCAGTTGCGGATCGCCTGGCTTACGATCAGGGCGCCAGGGGCGGGATGGGAATCCGGTAGCGTTGGGAAATAAGCTGGTGGATGAGGGGCAGTTCCTTGGGATCCAGGTAAATCACCTTAGGATGTTGTTGCAGCTCGATAGCATGGAAGCCATTGAGCGGAGTGGCCAGAGCGCGACGCACATCGGCCAGCTTGCCGATGGATTTGCCGTTGACCCGGGTCACCACCAGGTTGGAAAGGTTTTCATATCCGATGGAATAGGGCG
The DNA here is from genome assembly GCA_021819735.1 of Deltaproteobacteria bacterium. GTDB lineage: Bacteria > Desulfobacterota > Desulfobacteria > Desulfobacterales > Desulfosarcinaceae > Desulfatitalea. The sequence continues at coordinate 11,250 of JAKAFO010000107.1, read as the reverse complement.
TAGCAATGGTATCCGAGATGATGACGATCTTTTCGCGCTGATCGCCGTTGAGGTAGTCTTGGTTCTGTTGATAGTAGAGCAGATCGATGGGCGCAGTGGAGGCCCAGTCATTGCCGTATTCCCGCAGGTACGGCATGGAAAGCTCCTGGAGGATCAGCCCGCCCACAATCAGGTAGGCGGGCGGCTGATCGTATTGGTAAGGCGGCACCAGGTATTGGTCCGGACTCCGATGGTCCAGCACGACCTCGATGGGCAGCATCCGCCCCTGGCGATACACCTGAACATTCAAGGTGTCACCCACGTGGTAAAGGGTTCGGATCAGATGCACCAAAGAGCTTCGGCCGTATAAGGGATCTTCGAATTGCCCTTCTTTAGTTATGGCATAGTCTCCCATTTGCACGATGACATCCCCGGCCTGCAATCCGGATTTGTCCGCCGGTCCGCCCTTGATCACCTTCTGGACGTAGATGCCATGCCGACCGTCGGGCAAACCAGTGTACCGGCGCAATTGCGGGTCGGTGGTCGCGCCATAGTGAAAGCCGGCAGTGGGAAATCCGGCGTAGGCACCGTCCTGGGCATCCGTCAGAAAATGGCGGATGACCGGCGTTGAGATCACCTCGATGGTCTGCCCGGTGGCATTCTGTCGTAATACCAAACCTGCCAGGGCACCCTTGCGCACCACCGGCAACGTCACATTGTTGAAACGATACTGCAGGGAGCTGCTCAAGCGATAGGTCAGAAAGAACTGATCCAGCGAAAAGATGCCCAACTCCACCGAGGTGAGCTGGCCTTCGCTGGAAACCACATCGCCGTTGGGCTTGACCTGCCAGACCGTCAGCATCTCTCCCAAGGAGGCGTCCGGAGCCAGTTCAAAAGCGTTACGTCCGGCCAAGAAAGCCTTGTCCATCGGTTCGAGCAGGGCCAGATTGGCTTCATAGTCCACCACAGCAACCCGAGCGGCCTGTTTTTCCTGGGTATCGAGCGTTTCCAACTCGATATAGCGCTGATCGGCCACCATGGTGCCCGTGACCAGGATGCGGCCTCCGGCCACGATGGCGCCAATGGCGGTCTGGGTTGCGGTTCGCCGTTGTTGCCAGGGGCGATGGAAAATGTAGGCCTGACTGGTGACTGTTACCCGCATCAATGAGCGCTGCGCCGAAGCGGGTAATGGACTTTCGGGAAGGGCGGGCCGGAGACTGCCGCAAGCGGTTACCAGGCAGAATATGGCTGCCGCCAGAACGAGACGCGCTGTTTTAAGTTTAGCCATGGTTTCTCACGAATGTTTGGCGCGGACGCTCGTCCGCGATGTTTACTTTTTGGGTTGCGCTTGCACCCACTCCGGAGGCACGAAGCTATCCTTTAGATAGGCCTCCTGGGAAATGCCATACTGCCGGAATATCCGCTCCCGGGCCTCTTTGGCGGCCCGAGCCTCCAGCACCAGAGGCTGGGGATCGTCCACCAGGCGGATCACGTAAAATTCGGCCGGGCGGGCGAAGGCCGCGGCCAGATCGTTCATGGTGCGGATTTTGACATCGTTGACCTGATCCACGATGCTGTTTACGAAACCATCCAGATAGCTGGTGGTGGGATCGGGAAAGACCTTACTGATCACCACCACTTCGGGATGCTCCAAGTAAAGCTCGTCTTCTAAAAATTGGGTGTAGTAATAGCGCAGCAGCACCGTCTTGGTTTGCAGCGCCGCATAGAAGCCGCTGCTGAGCGGCTGAAAAAGCAGGCCGCCAAAGACCAGGAAACGCGGGCGCACATCATATTGATTGGCTTGCATCAGATAAGGCCAGGGGGTGCTGAGCGGCATGCGAACCGTCTGCTCCTGCCCCTGGCGCAACAGCTTGAGCGCGACCGTATCGCCCTTGAATTTACGTTCGACCACTTCGTTGAGCATCAAACGGTCGTTGTCCAGCGCCACACGGCCATCGGCGAAAATGGGCCGGTTATCGATGGCCAGCAGCACATCCCCGGTTTGCAGATACCCATGGGCCGCCCCGGCCCGGAAAACTTCGCCCACCATCACGCCGTAATCCCCCGGCGCCAGCCCCAAGGCCCGGCGGTGGGTGGCATTGATCAGGGGGAAGTATTGAAAACCCACATCCACATAGAAGTCATATTGCCCGTCGGATACATCTTTGAGAAAACGCGCCACCACCGGGGTGGGGATCATGTAACCCACATTTTGGGCCACGATGCCGCTGAAGCCCTGGAAGGCCACGCCGACCAGTTGGTTATCCTGAATTACCGGCCCGCCGCTATTGCCGGGATTTATGGCCGCGTCGATCTGCACCACCAGGTGGCTGTCCACTCCGGAATGAGCATAGCCGCGGTAATCGATGCGCGACACGATACCCCGGGTCACCGATAGCCGATCCCCGCCGATGGGATAGCCCAGCACCGTCACCACCGAATCCAAGGCCGGCACGTCTCCAAGCTTCAAGGCCGAGGTTCCTTGGAAGAACGCCGCGTCTACCACCTCCAGCATGGCCAGATCGCAATCGTGGGCGATGAACTTCACCCGGCCTTCGTAGCGGCGGGCGTCATTCTCTTTTTCCAGGGTGATGAAACGGGCATTGCTGACGACATGGGCATTTGTCAAAATGCGCTGGCCGGAAATAATGAACCCCGAGCCCCATCCTTCTTGGGAGCCGCCCGGATCCCAAGGGGCTGAGTAATCGGGGGTCTGGGCCACGGTGTAAATGCGCACCACGCTGCGCCGCAGGGTTTCCATGGGCGTATCGGCAAGGCCGACCTTGGGAATCGCCCACGCGACAATCACCGCGAAGGTCCATCTCAAAAACAACGAACTTCTTTTTAATCTGGGCATCGACCGACTTCCTTTGTTCGTTATGTTCGCGATTCATTATTAGGGCAATTCAACGTCGAGCGCAACCTTGGAAACAGGCAAGCGGCAGCCGGTATCGGCGCTTGCATCCATCTCAGAAGCGGGGTGTCGTTAGAGGCCGGTTACCCGGCCAGGGCCCGCATCAATTCGGGTACAGTGTCCGCCGGGCTGATTTTGTACCAGGTTTTTTCGATGCACCCATTGGCGTCGATCAGAAAGGCCGAACGAATGATGCCTTCCGTTATCTTGCCGTACAAGTTCTTTTGGCCCCAGACATCGTAGGCCATGGCAACCTTGTGGTCCGGGTCGGAAAGCAGGGGAAAGCCGAAATTGTGTTTTGCATCGAATTGCTTCTGCTGCTCCGGCATGTCCGGGCTGATCCCTAAGGCCGCCACGCCCACTTGCCTCAGATCGGGCAGTGCGTCCCGCACCGCCTGGGACTGAGCCGTTCAGCCCGACGTACTGGCTTTGGGATAGAAGTAAATGAACAACCTGCGACCGTTAAAATCGGCCAGCTTGACCGCCTTGCCGTTCTGGTCCGGCAATGTAAAGTCCGGTGCCTTGTCTCCGGGATTCAGATTCGCCATATTCGCCTCCTTTGCGATCTCCTGGTTTGCGCATGGATTGCATTCGCGCCAAACTAAGACCAGTTAGGCCTCTTGCAAGGCTCCTTCGCAAGCTTGGTTCAAAATTCAACGGACCACACACGTAAGCGATAGCGTGTTGACATTTAAACCATACCTCGCGATAGTGAGGCCATCGCTTGACGATTGTAATCGATCCATACAACCCGAAAGAGGATGCTATGGGAAGAACGATCATCGACCTCTCCATCGCCATTGAAGCCGGATTGCCCAGCGATCCGGAGATGATGATTCCGCAAATCGATTATCTGGATCATCTTATGGGGGCGGAACAGATGACCCAATTCTTCCCGGGCTTGAAAAAAGAACAACTGCCCAAGGGGCTGGGCTGGGCCGTGGAATTCGTGCGCCTGACCACCCACTCGGGCACCCATCTGGATGCCCCCTTCCACTATCACCCCACCATGGACGGCGGCGCGCCGGCCATGACCATCGATCAAGTGCCCCTTGAGTGGTGCTTCCAGGACGGCGTACTGCTGGATTTCAGCCACAAGCAAGACGGCGAGCGCATTGGCGCCCAGGATGTGCAAGCAGAGTTGGCCCGCATCCGCTATACGCTCAAACCCTTGGATATCGTCCTGGTGCGCACCGGCGCCGACGCGGCCTGGGGCAAGCCCGAATATCTGATCAAAGGCCCCGGCATGACCCGGGAATCCACCTTGTATCTCTTGGATCGCGGCATCAAGGTCGTGGGCATCGATGCCTGGTCCTGGGATCGCCCCCTGCCCTTCCTGGCTCAGGAATTCCAGCGCACCGGCGATCCCTCCATTATTTGGGAGGCCCACTTCGCCGGCATCCAGCGCGGCTACTGCCACATGGAAAAGCTGGCCGGCCTGCACCACATTCCAAAACCCCATGGCTTCAAAGTGGCCTGCTTTCCCGTCAAAATCAAAAACGCCTCCGCCGGCTGGACCCGCCCGGTGGCGATCGTAGAAGAGTGAATTACTATGCCCCCATCGTTGGTACGCATCTTACTTCCGCATCCTTTCTGAACACTTTCGGTACTGTGCTTAAAAGTCATTAAAGTGGCGCCAATAGGACTATTCGGCCCTATTCGGCAAACATTTATCTTGACACCCAAGAGTCATTTCGTTAACAAAGGGGCCGCTTCGGGAACTTCAGATCCTGCCATACTCCCAACCTCTCCGGCAGGTTCGGATTCCGAACGATCAGGCTTAACTTCTTCTTCTACAATTGCACTTGATACCTGATCCTTTCGCGATAAGAGCGGATGGCTCCATATGGCGAAGTGTTCCCCGCGCTCGTCGAGCGTGGGGAAATCCAATTACTTCTGCGTATGGAGCCGCCATGGCCATGATTCACTACTGGCGAAGAGGATAAATCTTGTGGAGGACAAGTGGTTCACCGTCGATGAGATCTGCAAGTATCTCAATGTAAGCAATGAAACCATCTACAAATGGATCGATCAGATCGGGCTTCCGGCCCACAAGGTCGGTCGCCGCTGGATGTTCAAGCGCGAACAGGTCGACCATTGGGTTCAATCGGGCGATGCGGCGCTTGAGGAGAAGAAGAGCCCGGCCGACACGGTCCATGTGGAGTAAACTACCATTTTTATAGGTAGTGCGTTACTCAACCGGCCTTCCCCAACCCATGGGAGAGTCCACCGCCGTTGCCGTATAAATACGCCCCAAGGAGATAAGGTGCCGTTTTCATAATTCTAATGCAAATATTAAAGCACGAGGCGAGGAAAGCCCTATTTTGGCACACTGATTGCTGTGCGACACCACCAAGATCTTAGCGCCGGATTCTTGCCTGCCCTTCGAACTTCGCGGCCGTTTTTACTTTCTGCTCCTCTTCTCTGCTCGTTGCGCTGTGCTTTCTATTGTATTTCGATCGCCTCGTTTGCCATTATCGCGCCGCCTTGTGCTGAAGCTCGTCATCCATGGCAGACGTCCATTGCTGTAAGACAGCAGTATTCAGCCGCCGCGATCCGACACAGGAGATATCGATGAAAAGGTTGCTCAATTCCATTGGATTACTCTCGATCTGCATGTTCACATCGGCCTGTTCCCATACGCTCAAACAGCCGGAATGGCTCTTTGAAAAAGCCGCTATTCAAATGCATGTCAAGGCAGACAACAAACTCAATCTGTATAACAATAAAGCCCACACCTTATATGTTTGCTTCTATCAGTTAAGGGAACTTAGCGATTTCGATCAGTTGACCCAGGACGAGGCCGGCATCCGCCAGCTCCTGGAGTGTCGCATGTTCGATGACAGCGTGGCGGCCGCTAACAGCAAAGTGATTCACGCCGGAGAAAACATCACCCTGACCATGGATCGTTCCGAGAGAGCCCGTTATATCGCCATGGTCGCCGGCTACTCGTCCGATTTGACCAATGAGCGCGTGGTCAAGCGCCATCAATTCCAGGTCTATAAAACCAAGGAAGGCTTTTTTAAGAAGGTATACGAGTGCGAGCCTTGCGTTTTGGATGTCGAGGTTTCCCTGGGACCCTACCAGATCGAATACAGCAAGATCATACCCAGCGACGATGAGGAAATGGAGTGTACCGATGAATGCGAATAAGATCCACTCCAGCAGCGCCGATCATCCGGCCAAACCGATTCACTGGCAGGAAGGGTTGTTTTTACAGCCCCATCATTTCCAATGGCAGGATCTCTATTTTCAATCCCAAATCGATCCGCTGAATCGCTATCTGTCGCCTTCATTTTGGGGCACGGGTCAAATTGCCATTCATCAGGAAGCCTTGAGCAATCATGTTTTCAACGTCCTCAGCGGAGAATTCCGATTTCCCGATTGGACCCATGCCATCTACCCCGGCAATGCCATTCTTGAATCCCGCAATTTCGAGAAGGCCTGGAAAGACAAAGGCAAGCCATTTACCGTCTACCTCGGGGTCCGCAAACTATCGCGCAATGGTAAAAATGTCTCCGATCCCCAGGATTACGATACCTTTTCCATTATTCCCACCCGTTTTGCCGCCGAGAAAGAGGCCGAACAATTGGCCGATTTATATGCCGGCGGCGAGGAGCTACCCATCGAGCGCATGCGCTATGTCCTCAAGCTGCTCTGGGAAAACGAAAAGGAGAGCATCGGCGATTATGAAATCATCCCCATCGCACGCCTTGAAAGCCGCAAGGGTGAAATCGTCATCATGCCCGACTATATTCCGCCGGTGCTGGCGCTCACTTCCTGCGATGCCTTGATGCAAAATATAAAAACCATTCATGAGCTGATCACTTCCACCGCCAACCGGCTGGAAACCCACAAAAAGGACCGGGGGGTGCATACGGCCGAATTCGGCACCAAGGATATGGTCTTTCTTTTCACACTGCGCACCCTGAATCGCTTTTCGCCCCTGCTTCGGCATATGCTCAATAAGGCGGGCGCGGTTCATCCCTGGACCGTTTACGGCTCGATGTGCCAGCTCATCGGCGAGCTCTCCACCTTCTCATCCAAGATCAATCTGATCAACATCAGCAAGGAGAGCCCTTTCTACTTATTGGATTACGATCACGAGGATTTAACCCGTTGCTTCAAACGCTGCCGCTACATTCTGGCGCGCTTGATGGCCGATATCGCCTCGGAGCCCGAGTACGTGATCCCCTTCAACTACAACGGCCAATACTTCTTTGCCGACCTTTCAGCCAAACTGGTTCAAGGACGCAAGCGTTACTATCTGGTGGTCGAAACCGAAGCCGCCCAAGACCAGGTGGTGGCCGAGTTGGAAAATCAGGCCAAAATGAGTTCGCCCAAGCAACTGTCCATGCTCATTCTGCAATCCCTGCGCGGCATCGAGCTGAAGCACATCGTTCATCCGCCCCCCGAACTGCCGCGCCGCAATGCCGGACTCTATTTTTCCGTCAACCACCAGAACCGTCTCTGGCCCAGGGTGGTGGAGGATCAAAAGCTGGCCATCTCCTGGGACACCCGTCCCAAGGATGTGCGCATCGAACTGATGGTGGCCGGAGGAGATGAATGACGCGCCTGATCGATTGCTTCATGGAATTGATTGTCTACGTCGTGCATACGGTCAAAACCGTGCGCCAGAACCAGCCTGATTTCGAAAGCGTCAAAACCGATATCGACACGCTGCTCGAACGCAGCCTCAAATGCAAAGAGGCCGCCCATATTCCCGATGAGGATTATAACTATGCCCGCCTTTCGGTCTGCGTCTGGATCGATGAGGCGTTGATGAATTCGGCCTGGGACCATGTTTTGGACTGGCAGAAACATAAGCTTCAGCGCCGATACTACAACATCACCGACGGCGGTCAGGAATTCTTCGACCGCCTCGACAAGCTCGGCCACGAGGACCGGGATATTCGCGAGGTGGCCTACTACTGCCTCACGCTGGGTCTGGCCGGGCGCTATGTCGAAAAAGGAGACGGCGCCGTGCTCGACCACTTGAAGGCCACCAATCTCAAACGACTTTTCGGCAGTTCGGCCGGCGAGCCCACCCTCGAGAACCGGCAGTTGTTTCCCGAGGCCTATCAGCGGCAAGCACAGATTGCGGCGCGCAAGGAGAGGAATCACTCGTTCAGGGCATTGCCCTACTTCATCAGCCTGATTCCCATCGGCCTTTTCTTTGGTCTGCTGGCGCTTTTCAGATACCTGCTCGAACTGGATCTATCCAAATTCGGCGCCCTTTAGACAAGATAGGCGGTGACGTGGGAGAAGCGCACCTTAAACATGAATCGAAAATCGAAATTGCATCATGCGTAACATCAAACTGACTAGACTGGTCAAACTGCTTTTTGTCTTCGTGTTGCTGCTCTTATGCGCCTTGATGGCCTGGGCCATCGTGCTGCACGTCATGGACCTCAATGTCCAATGGTGGGTCAAGGCCATGATCCTGACCTGTCTGGCGGCCACGATCATCACCATCGTTTTGCTTCGCAAGCTATGGCTCAAGCGCAAGGAGATGAAGTTCGTCGACGGCATCATCGGCAGCGACATGCCGGGTAACATCGCGGCCCTGGACGACGCCTCCCGGCAATTGCGCCAGCGCTTCAGGCAAGCCATCACCACCTTGAAAAAATCCCACCTTAAAGGGCGCGGCAATCCGCTTTACGTCCTGCCCTGGTATCTCATGGTGGGCAAGAGCGGCGCCGGCAAATCCACGGCCATCAAAAGCGCGCGACTGCCCTCGCCTTTCGGCGACATCAACCGCATTTCGGGTATCGAAGGCACGCGCAACTGCGACTGGTGGTTTTTCGACGATTCGGTGGTCATCGACCTCGCCGGTCGTTACGCCCTGCATCGCAACGAAGAGCTGGACAAGAACGAATGGATGGCATTTCTGGAGCATCTGGTCAAATACCGCCGGAAAGAACCCATCAACGGGATGATCGTCACGGCCGAGGCCGATCAATTACTCCAGGGCGACCTGGAAAAAATCGAAGAGGAAGGTCGGACGATCCGCAAACGCATCGACGAGGTCATCCATGTGATGGGCGCCAAGTTTCCCATCTACCTGTTGATTACCAAGTGCGATCTGATCTTCGGCATGAATCGTTTTTGCCGTTTGCTGTCGGAGCCGACCCTGGACCAAGCCATGGGCTTGATGAATCATGACGGCGAAACCGATATCGCCGGCCTGGTGGATAAAACCATCACCACCCTGGTGGACAAACTCAAGGACATGCGCCTGATATTGTCCAACAAGGAAGAGGTGCGCGACCAGCACTATGTCGATCCCGAAGTGCTGCTCTTTCCGGACGAACTGGCCCGCCTGCGCAAGGGCCTGATGGTTTTTTGCAAGGGGGCCTTCAAGGACAACCCCTTCCAGGAATTGCCGCCCGTGCGCGGCATTTACTTTTGCAGCGGACAGCAAGCGGGACGACCGGTGAGCAGTCAAGCCGACGCCACCAGCAAGCTGGGCGCCCAGGAATTGCCGGGCACCGGCAACGGTTTTTTCCTGCACGACTTCTTCGCCAAAATCCTGCCGGTAGATCGCGCCCTTTACTCGCCCACCCGCCGCGCCAAGGAGTGGCATCGGCTGACCAGCAATTTGTGGCTTACCGGGGTTGTCACCGTGGCGCTGGTCTTTTGCATCCTGCTGACCCACTCGTGGAATGAAAACCGATCGGCCATCGCCTCCGTGTCGCCCGAATTCAAGAAAGCGCTCGAGTTCAGGAACGACCCCATCGCCGATACCGCCATCATGGCCGAGTTCGGCCGGCAGATCCAAAAGATCGAACAGATCAATGCCGAGTGGAAAGCGCCGCGCCTGGGTCTCAAGGCCAGCATTCAGTTGGAACACGATTTAAAGGCGCGCTATTGCCAGCGTTTCCAAGAGCATTTCGATGCCGATATCAACAACAAGATCGAAGGCCACATCGCCAACGGCGGCTGGCGCCAGAACAATTACGATCCCGCCGTGCGCTTCATTCCCTTCATCGTCCGGCGCGTCAATCTGCTCAAGGCCCGCTTCGACGGTGCCGGTTTTCAGAAGCTCGCCGAACTGCCCGATCCGGATTACGCGCTGATGATGCGCGCTGAAAGCCAAAAACCCTTGGCCGACGATGTCTTCAGCCGTTACAAGGAAGCCTACATCAACTACCTGATCTGGCAGGAGGACGCGGCGGCTTTGAACACGAGCCTGGCCGGCATGCAGCGCCTGTTGGCCAATTACTTCGCCGAAAGCCAGGGCGACATGCGCTGGCTGATCACCTGGGCCGATCGCCATCTGAGGGGCAAGGCCATCACCTTGAACCACTTCTGGCGCGGCGACAAACCCGACGGCGAATTGGCCTCGGTGGGCCCGGTCTTTACGCGGGAGGGCCAGGCGCTCATCGGCCGTTTCGTGACCGACGAACTAGACGCCGCGGTGGATCGATCCCTGGAAATCGCCCAGCCCAAGGAGCAGTTTGTCGCCTGGTATCAGGATGCCTACTACGGCGCATGGATGAACCTGTGCGCCGACTTCAACAAGGGCCGTACCCTATTTGAAACCGAGAAAGATTGGGAGCTCACGCTGGAACGTTTCACCGGCGACGCCACGCCTTTCCTGGCGCTCTTCGATGTCATGGAAAAAGAGCTGTTCCCTGCCATGGTCGAGGAACCCTGGCCCAGCCTGAAACTGACGCCGCCCAACGAAGAGAAATACGGTGTCTGGCTCCATCAGGTGCGCCATTTCTGCATTGCGCGCCACGCCGCATCCGGTGAAGTGGAAGTATTGGAGAGCAACCCGTTGGTCAAAACGCTGGGCAACAAGGCGACCGGCAAGGTCCCCCGCGCCGCCAGGCTTGCGCTGGGCGTCATGGAGGAAAGCAAGCTGGCCAAGGCCAAGGAGGCCTACGCCCAGTATCAGAGCGCCTTGGCGGGATTCGCCGGCATCACCACGGATCGGAATTATGCCCACCAGATCGCCCGGACCGGTTTCGAGGACAACCCGGCCGAAGCGCGATCCCATCTCTTCGCGGCTAACAAGGCCATCGAAAATCTCAAAATCGCATTGAACCCCGACCACGCGGCCACCAACAACAGCGCCAAGGACCCATTTTGGCGTCTCTTTTCGGAACCGCTCGATCTTCTCTGGCAATTCAGCGTGGCCCAGGCCGGATGCAACTTGCAGGATCTTTGGGACCAGGAGGTGATCGTAAGGGTCCAGGGGGTCCGCAACGGCCGGCAGATGTGCGCTATGCTCTTCGGAGACCAGGGCCTGACGCAGAAGTATATGCAAACCTATGCCCGCCCCTTCGTAAAGCAAACCTCCACCCGGGGCTATCACACCCTGGAGTGTCAAAGCGCCCGCATCCCGTTTA
>JAKAFO010000448.1 GCA_021819735.1 Deltaproteobacteria bacterium | reverse complement strand
GACCGGTTTTATCACCGAACGGGGCGTTTGCGCGGCATCGGAAGAGGGGATTCTGGGGTTGTTTCCGGAGAAGAAGTAGAAGCAGTTGAAAGGCAAAGGATCAAAGGCATGGTAGAGCAACTTACGGAACTGGAAAAGCGGGTGATCGCCACCGTTCAGGGGGACATGCCGGTGGTGGCGCGGCCCTACGAGCACATTGCATCCCAATTGGCGATAACCGAAGAGAATCTGCTGGCCATCTTGAACGATCTGGTGGAACGGGGCATCATCCGCCGTTTCGGCGCCACGCTGCGTCATCAGAAATCGGGCTTCCAGTCCAACGCCATGGTGGCCTGGCGGGTGGACGAAGCGCGCATCGAAGCCGTGGGCAAAATCATGGCTGCGTTCCGGGCCGTCTCCCACTGCTACCGCCGCGATCCCACCCCCCAATGGCCTTACAACCTCTACACCATGGTCCACGGCAAGGACGAGGACGGATGCCGCAACGCGGCCCGGAAGATGGCCGAAAAGGCGGAAGTGAATGAATACGAGTTGCTCTTCAGCCGCCGCGAGCTGAAGAAAACCTCGATGCAGTACTTTAAATAGAATGCCCTCTAACGCCAGCGATAGCCATGCCCCCCATGTTCTGCTCGTCAATCCGTGGATTCACGATTTTGCGGCTTATGATGTCTGGGCCAAACCGTATGGGCTGCTGAGCCTGGCAGCCCTGCTGCGCGCCGACGGGGCGCGGGTTTCCTATATCGACTGCCTGGACCGCTTCCATCCCAACATGGCGCCGGTCGATGCTTCGGCGCGTCACGGCCGGGGGCCATACCTGAAGACGCCCATCCCCCATCCCAAGGGGCTGGAGAAGATCGCCCGGACCTACAGCCGCTATGGCGTCCCGCCCGAATGGGTGCGGGCCGACCTGGCGGCACTGGACCCACCCCCGGATCTGATTCTGGTCACATCGCTGATGACCTACTGGTATCCGGGCGTCTTCGAAACCATCCGGGAACTGAAGGCGGCCTTTCCAAAGACGCCCCTGATATTGGGCGGCATTTATGCCCGTTTATGTACCGACCACGCCCGGGCCCAAAGCGGCGCGGACCAAGTCGTCACCGACCGGGGAGAAAGTCTTTGGACCCTGGTCGAAACCCATACCGGCTGGGCCGGCGCACACCGGGCAGAGCTGGACGAGATGGATGCGCAACCCTATCCGGCCTTCGATCTGCAACGCCGTTTGCCCTATGTGCCGCTGCTCACCGCCCGGGGCTGTCCCTTCGACTGCGCCTATTGCGCCGCCCGCCTGTTGGAACCCGTCCGGTGCCGGCGCTCGCCGGAATCGGTGCTGGCCGAGATTCTCTTCTGGCACGAGCGGCACGGCGTGGCTGACTTCGCCTTCTACGACGACGCCCTGCTGGTGGATGCCCGGCGCCATGCCTGGCCGCTGCTGGAGGGCATCATTCGCAGCGAACGCAAACTTTACTTCCACACCCCCAACGCCCTGCACATCCGAGAGATCGGCGCCGAAACGGCGGACCTGATGTTCCGGGCCGGCTTCCACACCCTGCGCCTGGGATTGGAGACCACGGCTTTCGAGGCGCGCGAAGAACTGGATGCCAAGGTGACCGCAGCGGAATTTCGTCAAGCGGTGGACCATTTAAAAGCCGCCGGCTTCGGCGCCGACCAGGTGGGGGCCTATCTCTTGGTAGGACTGCCCGGCCAGACCGTGGCGGCCGTGGAGCGCTCCATCCGGGTGGTGCAGGCGACCGGCATCACGCCCATCCTGGCCCACTACACCCCCATCCCCGGCACACGCCTCTGGCCGGCCGCCGTGGCCGCCTCGCGTTACGACTTGACCGCCGATCCCATCTTCACCAACAACGCCATCTTCCCTTGCAGCCGGGAAGATTTCTCCTGGCCGACGTTGTCGCGGCTCAAACAGATGGCCAAGGCCGGATTATGAAATGCAGGGTCTTACGAATTCAAAGCCAAAATCAACTTCAACCCGGCTTCAACTTCTTCCATTTTGCTTTTCGAGAGGCTGCCGATTTTATCCCGGATGCTGTTCTTATCGACGGATTTTACTTGGGTAACATTGATAACGCAGCGTTTCGGCATGTTGGCCTCGCCCTTTTTCAGGACCACGTTTCCGGGCAATTCACCGAACTTCAAAGTCGATGTAATGACCAGCATAATGACCGTACTGATACTGCTGTCGTTCAATGCATCGTTTTGAATGACCAGGCCGGGCCTGGTACCCAATGGTTCGGACCCTTTTCCCGGAGAGAAATCGACCCAGTAAATGCTGCCGCGTCGAATTACCATTCTTGTCCGCCTTCGCTGCCGGTACCCTCGAACCACCTGGCCGTATCCAGTTGCTCTTTTTGAATCGTTTCGTCAGAAAATACTTTGTTGTAAGCATCCTTGAGCAGTTGTTTCCTCTCTTCCACTATCTTTTCGCTCAAGACGGATGTAATATAGCGGCTCCTCGTCAAGCCTCTTTCTTTGCTAACCTTATCAATCAATAAGATTAAATTTTTGGGTATGGTAATGGCAACTTTTTGAGTATTCATAATTCGGGCCTCCAATGGTATGACAAAAATATCATACCAAACTGAATACCAAATTTGGCTTCGATATGGCAACCCAAAAGCTTGGATAGGTCTTGGATTTTTTCATCTTGATTGTAAGGATGATATGCCTTACATTGAACCATCCCAAATAAGGAGGTCGGCCATGCCAACGCTTAAAATTACGGCCAAAGGTCAGGTTACGCTGCGAAAAGACCTGCTCAAACACCTGGGGGTCGGACCCGGCCAAAAGATCGACGTGGACAAATTACCGGATGGGCGAATCACGGTCAGGGCCGCTGCTCGAAAAGGCACCATCTTGGATTTTATTGGTTGTCTTTCCCAAAAGAGAGGGAGCGTTTTGACCATCGATGAGATGAACCAAATCGCTGAAAAAGGGTGGGCCGGAGAGAAATGAAGATCACGGTCGATACCAATGTGCTGGTGAGGGCCGCTGTTCAGGACGATAAGAAGCAAGCGCGCCAAGCGGCCAAAGTGCTGAAGGATGCCGCCCTGGTGGCCGTGCCGTTGCCGGTGCTTTGCGAGTTCGTTTGGGTGCTAAACCGCGGCTACCAGAAGTCATCCGTCGAAATAGCCGACGCCATTCGCCGGCTGATGAACTGCGCCAATGTGGTCATGAATCGTCCGGGCGTCGAAGCCGGTCTGTCAATACTGGAGGCCGGCGGAGATTTCGCCGATGGTATTACCGCCCATGAAGGCAATTGGCTGGGGGCCGAAGAACTGGTCTCCTTCGACAAGCAAGCCGTTTCCATATTGCAATCCCAAGGCCACAGGGCGCGTTTGTTATCGGAATAGTCGCCTGGGAAATTGGCGTTGACCCAGCTATGTGTACACATTATAGTGTACGCAAAAGAGGTGACTTATGGAAATCAACACCGTCCAATTTCGAGCCAATTGT
>JAKAFO010000447.1 GCA_021819735.1 Deltaproteobacteria bacterium | reverse complement strand
CCCGCTTCGCTGCGCACGCGGCGTCGCAAGTAGGCCAGATTGGCTTCGCTCACCGTTCCGTCATTGTTGCCCAGGCCGGTGCCCATGGGCGGCATGACCACCCGGTTGGCGATTTCCAACGATTTGATGCGGATCGGCTTCAGTAAATGCTCGAGTGTTTTCATGTTTGTTTCTCCCGCGCCTTATTTCTTCATTGCATCCATGATTGCATGCGAATAAAATACAACGTACGTTGTTATACAATGGGCGGGCGGGTGTCAATAACTTTGGCAAATCGAATTGACAGCGAGTTCGCTTGTGATATAGATTTTGCCCACAATTTTAAAAGGATGGGGTCCTCATGCGCAAGAAAAGAGAGGCCGGCGAAGGGCTCGCGCCGGTTGAAAAAAATAGCGTGTTCCAGAAAAGACAACTGCAGATCGTCAAAAAGGCCGCCAAGCTTTTCACCAAAAAAGGCTATGCGCAGACCTCCATGCGCGAAATCTCCAAGGCCACCGGCATCGATCTGAGCAATTTGTACTACTTTATCGAAAGCAAGGAGGAGATTCTCTTCCGGGTTTTCGAAATGATTCACCGGCCCGAAAGCAGCGTTTTCGAAAAGCGGGAGATCATGGGCATCGCGGACCCCGCCGAGCAACTCAGGGCCGTGATTCGGGAGATGATGCGGTTTTCTTTCATTTATAAAGACGAAGTCTTGCTGCTCTACAGGGAGTCGAAGCTGCTGCCGAAAAAGATGCTCAAGGAGATTCTGGCCAGGGAGAGCCATTTTATCCGCTATATCGAAGCCATCTTAAAAAAAGGCCTGGAGAAAAAGGTCTTCGCCATCGAAGATGCCGCTTTCAGCGCCAGCATGATCGCCTATGAACTCTCCCTTTATCCGCTGCGCAGTTGGAACTTGAAAGGCCATGCCAGGGAAGATCTCATCAGGCTGGTCGAGCAGCATATCATGAAGGCCGTCGCTGCGGCTTGACCCTCACATAAGGCCAAACGGCAAAACGAGGGCGCAACCCGTCCAGGTCAGGGTGCGGCTCATTCCATGGTGAACATTACTTTGATGGCGCCCGGGTCCTGGAGTTGCGTCCGGAAGGCCTCGGCGGCCTGGTCCAGCGGGAAGCGGTGCGTGATCAGGTGTTTGGCGCTGACCTTGCCGCTTCTGAGAAGTTCGATGGCGCCGGGAAAATTTCCGCCCAGGCAACCGATCAGCGAAAGGTTCTTGGAGATCGCCGGCAGCGGGTCCCAGGTCAGGGGTTGCTCGTACACCCCGACCAGCATGACCTTGCCGCCGCCGCGGGTCATGGCGATGGCTTGATCGAAGGTGGCCTGCATGCCGGCGCACTCCATGACCGTATGCACGCCCATCTTGGCGGTGGCGGCCAGGGCCGCGGCGATGGCGTCCTGTTGGGCGGCATCGATCACCACATCGGCGCCACAACGCTGGGCGGCCTTCAGGCGGGACTCCCGGCGGCCGCTGGCCACGATCTTCGCCACGCCGAAAGTCTTCAGCACCTGAATGGCATACAAGCCGATCACCCCCAGGCCCAATACGGCGATGGCTTCATCGGGCTGGGGCTTGGCGCGGTTGACCGAAAAGTAGGAGATCGAAAGCGGCTCCACCGAAGCCGCGTCTTCGTAGCTCAACTCGGCCGGCAGCGGGAAAACGGTGCGCCCCAGGACCGCAAAGGGAACGTGCACATATTCCGCCATGGCGCCCGGGAATTGATAGCCGAGCAAGGCCATGTCCGAACAACGGTGGCCCTTGCCCTGGGCGCACCAGAAGCATTTGCCGCAGGGTTTGAAACCCACGGCCGTCACCCGCATGCCCGGCGCAATGCCGGTCACCTTGGAACCGACCGCCACCACGTCGCCGCTGAACTCATGCCCGAAGATCGTTCCCTTGGTGTCGCGTTTGTAAATGTGCAGATCGGACCCGCAGATGCCACAGGCCTTGACCTTGATGATCACCCCATGGGGTTCGAGAAGCGGATCGGGCACGATTTCGGTTCGGATCTCTTTGGCTCCACGCATCACGGCGGCTTTCATGCCTTAGTCCTCCTTTGAATCTTAATTACAACGTACGTTGTTATAGAATGGAAAAGGCGATGTCAAGTTGGAAAATCTTTCATCGAGGATCAGCCGGCGGCGTTGCGGCGGGAAGACTCATCGTTGGCACGGATCAAGGCCCGGACACCAGCGATCAATCGTTGCCGATCCGCCGGCGTCAACGCCCCCGGACCAAACCGGTGACGGTAGTGCAGGGCCAGGAGCGGCTGAATATCCGGTTGGAGCGCAATTTCCGGCGCTATAGAGGCCAGGCGTCGAAACCAGGCGCGAAAGGTCTCCCCGGGCTGCCGTTCATGGCCCTGGCGGTTCAACCATTTTTCGATGATGAAGAATTCGGAGGTCATGCCGGGAGCGTCGGCGGGCGGGATTGTCTGCCTCGGTTCGACGGTCACCCGCCGCATATGCTTTTTGCCGGTGAGCCGTTTGATAAAGAGGAGACCCAACACCACCAGCGCGAACGTCAAATAGAGCGTCAGTTCTTCCATTTGGATGCGCTGGCGCCACAGGGTCAACCCGAAGCGCAGGAAAGCGAAGAAGTCCGAAACGCGCACCAACGGGGATGCGTCCGAGGACTCCAGCGCCAGCCAGTCCGGCGGCGTGGTATCGACCTCCACCCATTGGCCGGCGATAAAGGCCAGGGCCCAGGCATGGGCGTGTCGCTGGCGGACCACGATCCGGTCTTCCAGCGCACTATACTCCCCGGCGGCATAGCCCGATACGTAGCGGGCCGGAATTCCCGCCGCGCGCAGCAAAAGCACGGTGGCCGTGGCAAAATATTCGCAGTGACCTGCTCGCGCATGCAAGAGGAAATCGGCCAGAGCCGTCTTTTCGGATGGATGGCCGATCAAGTTCAGGGAATATCGAAATTGCGGCCCAAAAAACGCGTGAAGCGCCGCGATGACCTCATTTCCGGCTTTGGCGCTCAGTTGGAGGCTTTCGGCAATGGTTTGGATGGCCGGCGTCTCGGCGGCGGGAATCTTCAGGTCGGCATCGTCGGGCGGGCGGTTATACACCTGCCCGGGAACATAATCGGCCTGGAACACGGCCAAGCCGGCTTCGCTTTCGCTGCGCACCGCGCCCAGCGAATTCCGGTCCAGGCGAGCGACGTTCAGGTCATGGAGTCTGAAGGTGCCGCCGGGCAGTTTGAGCAGATTCCGGCCCTTGGGCAGACGCATCCAGATTTGCACCCTTTGGGCGCCGGCGCCGGCCGCGGCGATGGTCCAGGTGCCCGTATCCGTTTCCGGGAGCAGTTCCTCGAACCCCGAGTGCGTGGCGTACCAGGTGGCGCGGTCATAGGCCGTGTAGCAGGCTTCCCGCAGTCGGATGGGCAAGGCTATGGGGCCATCCGGCGCCAGCCTGAACAGAATGCGACTGGACTGTTTGAGCGCGATCACCTCTCCGATGGCCGTGGTCGATTTAT
>JAKAFO010000446.1 GCA_021819735.1 Deltaproteobacteria bacterium | reverse complement strand
AGACTCAGCCAGGGCCAGAGGCCCAGCAGGTGATAGCGGGCGCTGTCCAGATCGCCGCCGCTGAGCAGGGCCACCGTGCCGGGCAACGGCGCGCAACGCGCCACCAGGTCGATGAAGGGTTCGTTCAGCTCAAGCGGCTGCACATGCACGCCGCTCAAGCGGGGCAACGCCGGCGGCAGGGAAGTTCTGTCTTCTTTGGGCATGGGCCTTTTCCAAGGAACCGAGGTTGAGAAAAGTTTCGATCAGGGCAAACCCGTGTTCGGTGAGAAAACTCTCCGGGTGGAACTGGACCCCCACCAGGGGATAACGCTGGTGGGCCAGGCCCATGATCGTTCCGTCGGCCGTGCGGGCGGTCACCGTCAGCTCGTCGCGCAGGGCCTCGGCGGCGGGCGCCACGGCCAGGCTGTGGTAGCGGGCGGCCAAAAATGGGGACGGCAGGCCGGCGAACAGACTCCGGCCCTCATGGTATACCGGGCTGGTGCGGCCGTGCAGGGGTTGGGGCGAGTGAATGGTGCGTCCGCCGAACACCTCGTTGAGACACTGCATGCCCAGGCAGACGCCCAGGATCGGCACCCGCCGGTACCACTGCTGAATCAGCTCCATGGAGATGCCGGCATGGGCCGGGTCCTTGGGGCCCGGGCTGATCAGAATGTAATCCGGCGAGAGCGCCGCCACCTGCCCCATGGCGATCCGGTCGCCGCGGAACACCCGCACATCCAGCGGGTACTGGCGGAACATCTGCACCAGGTTGTAGGTGAACGAATCGTAGTTGTCGATGACCAGCAGCGTCGCCATGCCATCCTCCCCAAATACAAAAGCCACCGAGACATGAGTCTGGGTGGCTGGGCCTGTTTCATAACTCATTGCGATCAGGCCGTTCTGAATGCCGGCCTGGATGGCGTTACCGTTTCGGGCTTTGATAAGCCAAAGCCGGCCCGGGCGTCAACAAAATTCACGCATCGAGTGATCAGTCCGCATTTCAGCGGGACCGGCGCGCGCATAGCCATAGCAGCTCTCCGTTGGTGCCCGAGGGGGCCGTTTTTTCGACAGCAAAGCCATTGGCCGTCAAGAGCGCCTGAAGCGCTTCCGCCGATCGAAACCAGGTCGGCAGGCCGTGGCGCCTGTTCCTCAATTGGTCCAGCCAGAAGGACCAGGGCCGGCGTCGGGTCGGCCACATGACGGCGCGCATGACCAGGGGCGCGCCGGCGTTCAAATGCCCGTGCAGGCGCGCCAGCGTCAGCGAAAGATGATCGTCGTTCAGGTAGTGCAGCATGTCCAGCATGAAGGCGCCGTCGGCGCTTTGGGAGATCGGCGGCAGATCGGGGGCCGCGCCGCGCACCACGGTGCCGTCGGCGCCCAGGGCCTGGGAGGAAACCCGCACCCGGTCGGCGGAAGGTTCGATGCCGTACAGTTGCACGCCGGGAAAGGTCTCGGCCAGCCAGCAGGCGGGCACGCCGTAGCCGGTGCCGATGTCCAGCAGGGTCCGGGGCGGTGCGGCAAAACAGGCGAGCTGCTCCGGCAGCTCACGGAACATGGGGTCCAATCGCAGTTTGAAGCGGGCGAACATGCGGGCATTGGGCTCCATGCGGGCATAGCGCGCCCGGATGCGCCGATCCAGGTCGGCCGAAGGGGGGAGCGGCCGCGGGGTTTCGAAACGCCACTTGAGCAGCGGCGGCAGAATCAGAAAAGCGCCCAGCAGCGAGTAACCGATGCCCAGGGCCCCGGCGATGCCGGCGCTTTGCAACAAGGCGTGTTGGGCCATGGCCATGACGCCGAAACCGATCAGGGTGGAGCAGGCCGACATCACCACGGCCGAGCGGATCAACGTGAAGGCCGGATGCCCGGCGCGGCCGTAGCGCTGGTAGGAGCGCACCACGAACAGGGAGTAGTCGATGCCCGTGCCCAGGACGATGACCGCCAGGATCAGGGCCGGGATGTCCAGGGGCCGGCCCAGCAGCGACAGGGTTCCCAGCGAGCAGACCATGGCAAACAGGACCGGCGCCAGGGCCATGAGGGTCAACCCCAAATCCAGGAAGAAGACCAACAGCAGGATCGCCACGGCCGCGCCGATGATGGTCAACAGCGTGACGAAGGTGTCGAACAGCAAATGCCCCAACCGTTTGGAGAACAGGTTGGGATCGAAAATCCGGGCCGTGTCGCGGTAGCGTTCGTAAAAGCCGCTGTCGGTGTACGCCCGCGGCAGGATCAGGCCGGCGAACTGGCGCCAGGGTGCGCCGCCACGGCCTTCGGCGACGCCCACCAGGGACCGGAAGGCTTCGGGGATGCCGGGCAAAGGCCGCCGCGCTTCGGACGGGTCCAGCAGCGCAAAGAAAGGGTCGAAGGCTTGGGGCGTAAAGCCGGCTTGAATGCCGGCCGAAGACAAAGTCTGTTTCAGTTCGGCCACCCGGGGCGCTGTCCAGAAGTCTTTCCAGGCGGCCAGGTTGGCGGCGCTGCGTCCGCTGCCCGGGAAGATCATGGAGGGCAGAAAGGCCTGGGCCAGCAAGGCCGGCTCCGGATCGGCCTCCAGCTTGGCCAGGAGGCGGTCGTTGGCGTCCTGCAGAGCCGCCAGGGAGTCGGCTTCGGTCATCAGGAAGATCTTGCTGAAGATCTCTCCCCAGGTGGCCGTCAGCTTGGCTTCCGCCGCCCGCGTGGCGTGGCTGACGGTGTTCATGGCGCTGAGGTTGACGTCGAAATTGGGTTTGGCGAAGAGGAGCAGTCCGCCGAAGAGCAGCACAGCGAGAACGGCGCCGGTTTTACCGAAAGAAAAAAGGCGGTCGGCCACCCGGGGCAGCGGCAGGCGGCGCTCGCGCGAGGCCGGCAGCGACGGGAAGATCAGCGGAAAGATCGTATGCACGAATAGAAAAGCGAAGCAACTGCCCAGGGCCGAAAACAATCCCAACTGCCGGAAGATGGGAAAGTCGCTCAGCATCAAGGCCGTCAGCGCGCCCACGGTGGTCAGCTCGGCCAGCAGCCCCACGGACCAGATCTCATGGGCCGCCTCCTTGCCGAAGGTCTCCCGGGGCCGGTCGAGAAACAGCAGGTAGGCGATGCCCTGATCCACGGCAATGGAGATGATGGCGCCGCCGAAGCCCAGCACCAGGATCGAGATGGAGGGGCGCAACAGCGCGAAGACAAAGAAGGCAACCATGGTGCCCACCAGGGCCGGCACCAGGGAGAGCAATCCGATCCAGGGCCGGGGAAAGGCCAGCAGCAGCAGTAAAGCGATGCCCAGGGTCGAGAAGAAAACCGCCTTTTGCACGTCGGCCCGCACGATGACTTCGTTGTCCAGGGCCGCGCGGTAAGCGCCCACGGGGGTCAAGCGCACCGCCAGGCCCTGGCCGGCAAAGCGCGCTTGTACGTCCGCGCCCAGTTGCTCCAGATAAGCGGCCAGTTGACGGGCGGAGGCGCCGTCGGTGCCGGAAACCTTGGGCACAGCCGTCAAGAGCGCGTGGCGACCGTCGCCGGAAAGCAGATGGCCCTTATAAATCCGCGCC
>JAKAFO010000106.1 GCA_021819735.1 Deltaproteobacteria bacterium | reverse complement strand
AAAGCTCTACCTGCGCCTGGAATCCGAGTTTGAGCTGCGCGAGCGCCACCTGGCCCTGGAGCGCAAGCTCAATCTCATCTCCCGGACCGCCGAAACCCTTCTCAAGCTCCTGCACAACAACCGGTCCCTGCGGGTGGAGTGGTACATCGTGATCCTCATCGTGGCCGAGATCATGCTGACGCTTTATGAGATGTTCATGCGCACGCAGTGAGGATCAGCGCTTTGGCTCGGCATCCCCGGCCATCAGCGGATAGTCCAAGAAAAAGGGGTCGGACAGGGACTCCCGGAAGACGGCCAGGGCCTCGGGGGACGAGTTAACCCGCAGGTTGCTGTAGGTTTCGTCTTTGTTCTCCCAGCGTTCATGCCAGAAAACCGCGGCCTTCAAGCGTGGGTAGCTTGTCTTGAACCCCTTGAAGGCATCGCGAATGAATTCGGCCTTGTTGCCCGTATCCGGAAATTCACCCACGCCCCATTCGGCCATGATTACCGGCTTGGCCGGGTCCAACAGGCACAACTGTCGATAGGGTTCGTCCATGACTTGCGTAAAGCGCCTCCAGGGGTCGCCCGGGAAAAGCTTTCCATAGGCGCTGAGGCCAAGCCAATCGACGTAATCCGCTCCGGGATAGTAGCGGCTCATCTGGTTCCAGGGCTCATCCGGGAAGGAGAAATTATTGGCGTGGAATACCCACTGGATCTTGCGCGCGCCGCGTGCCCGCACCCGGTCGACGACATAGCGATAGGTCCGCTTGTACAGTTCGGGTCCCGGGTGATCGGGCGGATGCTTGTCGGCCGGGTGGGGTTTGGGGTTGTAAAAACATCCGGACCAGGGAAACCAACTGCCGTTCATCTCCAGGCCCCAGGAGACCAGCAGCGGCCGGTCATAGGCCCGGGCGCCGTCGGCCCACATATCGATATAGGCATCCCAGCGGCCGTCCAGGATGTTTTCCAGGCGGGCCTCGTCCGGACCGCGGTCTTCTTCGTAGGGACTTGTCCAGGGCGACCAAAAGATCAAGGGTAACGCTTTGTGGCGCGCCATGAGTTCCAGGTTGCGCGCGGGAAAGCTTCTTTCGCCCCAGTAAGAGGAGGAAGCGATAATGGCCTGGTGCCTGCCGACCATGGCCTCGAAGCGATCGATCCCTTCCAAGGTGACTTGATCTTCCTTGTCGCCGAATTCGACGTAAGCACCGGTATAGATGCCCTGGGACGGCAGCCTCAAAACGGCCCCCCGGGGAATCTCCCTGGGCACTGAAGGCTGCGCGGGCGCCGAATCGCCGCACGACGTCAGGCCCAACAGAAGCATGGCCCCCAGCAGCCGCATAAGCCGGTTGATCGGTCTTGAGCATTTCATGGACGTTGAACTCCGGACATGGGCACCGAGGCGGTGCGCTCCAGTTTGCCCCATCCCACCCAGGCCCCCTTGAGGGCTTTGAAAATCGACTTCCAGACCACCCAGCCCAGCAAGGGGCGATAGAGCAGGCGCATGGGCAGGCAGATCCAGGCCCGGCGCAGGCGGACCCCCTCCAGGGCGCAGGCGAGCACCGCCAGACCCAAATCCATCAGCAGGAAAACGGCGAAGAAGGTCCATACGGCGCCGCCGCCCCCGAAAAGCAAGGAGAGAATCAGCATAACGTCCACTATCGGCACGATGGCCACCAGTAAAATCTGGAAGAACCATACGCCGGGCAAGCTGAAAAGAGCCAGCGCGCCGTAACGCGCCTGGAAGAGCAGATCGCGGTGCTTCCACAGGCATTGCAGCGTGCCGAAAGCCCAGCGAAAGCGCTGACGAACCAGCGTGGGGATCGTCTCGGGCGCTTCGGTCCAGGCCTGGGCGCGCGGTTCGTAGGTCACGCGCCAGCCGGCGCGGTGGAAACTCAAGGTCAAGTCGGTGTCTTCAGCCAGGGTATCGCCACTGATACCGCCCGCGGCCAGCACGGCTTGCCGCCGCCAGGCGCTGACCGCCCCCGGCACGACCGTGATGCAGTTGAGCTGGTGATAGGCCCGGCGCTCCAAATTGAAGCCGCAGATATACTCCAGTTCCTGGCAGCGGGCAATGAAGGTGCGCAGGTTGCCCACCCTGACATGGCCCGATACCGCCGCCACCCGGCTGTCCTGAAAGTGGGCCGCCAAATGGCCGATGGTGTCCGGCGCGAATTGGGTATCGGCATCCAGGGTGATGACGATGTCGTGCCGCGCCTCAAGCATGCCATTTTGAAGGGCCGCCGCTTTGCCCTGGTTCGGTTGGCGGATCAGGCGCAAACGAGGATCGTTGGCGGCGGCCTCTTCCACCAGGGCGGCCGTATGGTCCGAGGAGCCGTCATCCACCACCACGATTTCGACGGGCCCGGGATAATCGGTGGCCAGCAGGGTGGCTAAGGTTCGGCCGATGACTTTGGCTTCGTTGAACGCCGGTATCAAGACGCTCATCGGCGGTTGAAAGTCGGCTGAAGCGGTTACCATCCCCCGTGGCCGGCGCCGGTGTCCCGCGGCCAAGGCCGCGACCACCAACGAGCGCAGCACCACCAGCAAGGTGGCCACGATCATGAAGGCCCAGATCGTCTCCTCGGCCGCATGCAGCATGCTAAACCCGCTGTCGGCCACCATGCGCGCCATCTGTTGACCCTGGGGCGGCGTCGCCGGCATGAGCTGCTCGGGCGGCAGATGGAGCAATGCGCTCAAGGGCAAGACCCGGTCGCCGCGTTCATAAAGGTAATCCAGGATCAAGGGCAGGGCCTGAACCGTCTGGCGCCGGTCCCCGCCGGCATCGTGCAGCAGGATGATGTTGCCAGCCGGGCGTGCGGCCTGGACGTTGCGCACGATCTCTTGCGTGCCGGGTCGCATGTAGTCCTGGGCGTCAATGGCGTTGACCACGGTCAAATAGCCCAACTCCTGGGCGATCTTGATGGGAAGAATATCCTCCGGAAGGATCATGTGGTTGTCGGCCTTGTAGGGCGGGCGGAATAGCACGGTGGAATGGCCGGTTAATTTCTCAATGAGCCGCTGGGTGGCGTTCAACTCCAGGCGCACACGCTCGTCGGAAATCTGCGACAGGTCGGTATGGGTATAGGTGTGGACGCCGATTTCATGGCCCTCGGCGTAGATGCGGCGAACCAGCTCGGGGTGCTCCTCCATTTTGCTGCCCACCATGAAAAAGGCGGCTTTGACCTCCCTGGCCTTCAGAATATCCAGGATGCGCGGCGTCCACCGGGGATCCGGACCATCGTCGAAGGTGAGCGCCACCATGTCGCTGGAACCCTGCCCCTGGTGCCAGACGGTGAGGTAGGTGGGGAAGCTCTCATATCGCATCGTTACCAGGCCGTTCGCCTGTTTCTCCACCCGGCGGCGCCCGTGGGCGTGGTCGTCCGCGACGGTCAGAAACTCACCTTGGCCGATGTGGGTGGCGATTTCAGCGGTGGGAATAACACCCAGGGCGCTCAGGTCGGCGGCGTCCAGCAGGGCTTTTTGCGCCAGACGCAGGGCATCCCACAGGCCGGGATCCTCGGTGCCCAGCCGCGATATGGCAAAGCCGCCGATTTCCTTGCGCCGGGCGGCGCGCAGTTGATTCAAAAACGTAGCCGCATCCAGAAACCAGACATCATGAGCGCGGCCGGACTCTTCATAAGCATAATGCGGATTGGCGATTTCGGCCTGAAAATCACAGAACGGCAGCCCCGATCGGCTGGCCCGGCTCATGGCATCGGCGAAGCCGATGGCTTCGGCCCGCGCTTCGCCCCTGGTCCAGTCGTAGCCGTAGGCGCCGATGGCCACCACCCATTGGAAGGGCCGGCCATAGGCCGTCACGGTATCCAGCCAGCCTTCGAACCATGGCTGGGAGGCCAGAGGCCCGGGGTTATCCTCTTCGCCGGTCTCGTCGTGCAACATGGCGATGAACCGATCCACGAATGGGGCAAGCGCTTCCAACTCGAACACTTTCAACTCCAGCCCCATTGGAATGCAGAGCCACAACTGCAAGCCCTTGGCATGCAGGGCTTCGGCCATAAACCGGAGCAAGGCGGTGACCTTGGGGGCGTAAGATGGGTCCAGGTGGCCCCATTCGATGACCACGCCGCCGGCCCCCATCGCCTGCAGCGGTTCGATGAGGTTTTGGACAAAGCGTGCTCTGCGCTCTAAGGGTCCGTTGGCCAGGGATTCCACGGCTTCGGGCTGCCAGGTGTCGTCCGTCAGGTTGCGCAGCAAGGGCAACAGCGTGATGCCGCGCCTGGCGGCGGATTTCTGCATGGCCGGGTCCGGATCGACGTGTAATGTGCCCAGGCCATCCACCAGGCTGAACCATTCCGGGCAGACATGGGTGAATTGGTCGGCATGGCGTTCAAAAGAGGCCTGGCTGCTGGGATCCCAGCCAACGGTAAAGGCCAGCCGGATCTGGGTGTCATTGTGGAGCGCAGTGCTGCGGGGCGGTTGCGGCGTCGAACGCGCAAAGCGCATCCAAAGCGGTTTGGTCACCCATGGGATCAGAGAATTTTGGTTATCCGACACCTTGAGACGCGATTGAAAGGCGGGCGGGGTCAGCCGCGGCATGACAAACAAGGCGCGCACGAAGAGCACGGCGCCGACGAAGATGACGACCATGAGCACGAGCACCATCAGGCGCGTTCTGGTCCAGCGCTTGCCGACGGGGTCCAGAAAAACGAATCGGTTTTTATTTTCGTTATTCATGCCGTCTGTCTTTTCTCTCCACAAGTTGTATCGGCTTTAATAGGCCACGCAAAATAGCTCTTTTTTTTAAAAGGAGCCAATTTTTTTTGAAAGGTGTGACCGGATCTGTCACACCCGCTTGTTATGGTGCCTCCCAGGATCGGATGTTTTTAAACCGCTTCAATCCAGGAGGAGACCATGACCCGCTATTATGAAAACGAACACGGCCAGGAAACTTTCGAGTACCACGGCAACACCGCCATCGAGCGCATCCGCAAGCTCAGGGGCCGGGTCCGTCGGGACTGGCTTTTTTTCGATTCCGCCGAAGAGGCCGAGGCCTTCTTCAACGACCAGTGCGCCTGCGGCGAGGCGGTCTGATGGAACGGCCCCTGATGTGGCGTCCGTGGCTCAGCGGCGTCATCGACTGCCTGGTGATGGGCCTGTTTTTGGCCATGAGCATCGGGCTTACGCTGATCATCTGGCATTAAACGGCAGACTGACGGTGATGGTGCAGCCCGGCCCGGCGTTGTTGGCGGCCGCCACGCGACCGCCCATGGCCTGGGCGAGCTTGCGCACCAGGGCCAGGCCGATGCCGGTGCCGCTGGTCGTTCGGGTCAGGGCATTGTCGGCGCGGTAAAAGTCATCGAACACCTTTTTGAGCGCGCCCCGGGCAATGCCCGGCCCGGTATCGGCCACGGCGATATGCACCTGCGCCTCCGCGACCCGGGCGCTGATGGTGATGCGCCGCTGGGATGCCGTGCGGCCGAACTTGATGCTGTTTTCCACCAGATTGATCAGGATCTGGAGCAGGGCTTCGCGGTCAAAGGCGAACTCCGGCAGGCCGTCGGCCTGGACGATCAACTCGAACCCCTCCTGTGCCAGCTTGGGTGCCATGACCGCGCGCACCTCGGCCAGCACCTCCTCCAGGCGGCCCGGTTGCAAGTTCACCTGGCGCTGCTTTTTCTCCAGACGGGAGAGTTCCAGCACGTTGTTGATCAGCCGGGAGAGCCGGGCGCTCTCCGAACCGATGATCCCCAGGTAGGTCTGCTCCCGCTCGGGGGTGGCGGCGATGCCCTGCTCGAGCATCTCCACATACATGCGGATGTTGGTCAAAGGGGTTTTCAGCTCGTGGGTGACGGCCGAGACGAATTGGGAGCGTCGTTCGGACAGGTCCACCACGGTGCGCACGTTGTGGTAGATGGCCAGCAGCCCGAGGACCATGATGGCCCCCAGGGCGACCAGGGCCGCATCCAGCAGCCGCCGGGCGGGCGAGGGCGGGGCGCCATTGCCGGAAACCGCTGCGTGGATGAAATTGAAGGGGGCTGGAAAGGTCCTGTCCGCCACTACAAGCCCTGCCTCGGCTGCCCCCTCGTCGGCCTGCCCCGCGCGCAAGACCGACAGCCGCAGGCGCGTGAAATCGGCCATGGGGTGGGGCTCGAAGTGGGTCCGGGCCAGGTGTTCCAGGAAGGGCGTCAGTTGGATAACGAAGCCCTGGCGGAAAATCCGGTCGTTGACGACCACCCTGCGGAAAATGAAAACGCGCGCATCGTCGATGAACACCGACTGCAACGGGGCGATCTCCACCTGAAAGCGGGGTTGCGACTCGGCGGCCGGGGCTGCTCCGGCGGGCGCACCGCCGGCCGCCAGGGCCGCAGGGGCCGGGGCCGCGCTTTGCTCCTGGCGGGCCTGGGCGCTTTCCTCGCTTGGCGCCATGGATGACGCCATGCGCTCCGCGTCCGCGCTCTGCTTTGACCGCCACCCCTCGTCTTTATCGATGTTGGCCGCCTGGCCCAGGGTGAGTTCTTCCACCCGGACGCTCTTCTGGCCCAAGGACTCCTTGGGCATCTTGCTTGGGGAGGGGGCCAGGTAGCGGTCGGCAAAACTCTTCTGGGCGGGCGCCTCCTTTTTTTCGAGCATGGGGGACGGTTTTTCCTGCTCGGCGCCGGACAACAGGGCATACTTCTTCTGATTGAAGATACGATTGGCTTCCTGGAGTTGATCCACGAGGGCGCGCCGGGCAGCCGGCACCTGCCGCAAATCTTCCACGAGCGGGGTTTGCAGCGTGCCGTCGGGATTGTTCTGCAGGTAGCCCAAGATAAAAGTTTCCCGAGGGACGTCGGCCAGGGGAGACGGCTGGACGCCCTGGCCCACCGGGGCCATTCGATGGCCATACTCCTCTACGGAGCGGCTCTCCTCGCGCCGCACCAGATCGGCCAGTTCCCGCTCCATCTCATCCAGTCGCGTCTCGGCAAAGAAGCGCAACTGACCTATCTCTTCCTGGGCCACGCCGGCATATGTCCGCCAGATCACGAACGACAGCGGCAGGCAAAGGGCTGCGAAGAAGAGCAGAATATACAGTTTAATGCGTATCATTCACTTTACACTTTCTTCTTCCGGCTTTCATCTTCCCAACGATACCCTTCGCCCCGCACCGTTTCGATCAAGCCATGGTCGGGGTCCAGCAGGTTGAGCTTCTTGCGCAGCTTGAGCAGGTGGATATCCACGGTGCGGGTTTCAATCGTCGCATCCGCATAGTGCCACACCTGGGTGAGCAGCTCGCTTTTGGGCACGATGCGCTCCTGGTGGCGGTGCAGGTAGACCAGAATATCCATCTCCCGGCGGGTCAGCTCCTGAACCTGATTGCCGCAACTGGCGCGCAGATTGCGGCCATCGAAGCGCATCTCCTTGTATTGGATGGCTTCATCCCCCAGGGGCTTGCCGCTGCGCCGCAGCAGCGCCTCCACCCGCACCATCAGCTCCCGCAGCGAAAAGGGCTTGCTGACGTAGTCGTCGGCGCCGGCCTTGAAACCGGCGACCACATCCTCTTCGGCGCCCTTGGCCGTGAGCATGATGATGGCCTGGGTCGGCCTTTCGCGCCGCAACCGGTTGCAGATGGAAAAGCCGTCCAGGGTCGGCAGCATGACATCCAATAAGACCAAATCGTATGCCCCGGTTTGGGCGGCCGCCAATCCCTGGCCGCCGTCGGACGCTCCGTCGGCGGCGTAACCGTTGAACACCAGCAGATCCTGCAATCCATGGAGAATGGCCGGATCGTCTTCGACCACCAGGATACGGGCTTTCGGGTTTTTCAAGCGGGACTCCTTGCGCCTCGGATTTGCTTTCAGTGGCCCCAGCGTACACCAAGGCGCACCCGGCGGCAAAGTAAAAGTTATGTAAAAAATTGGGTCTAACCTTTTGCAATCCTTTGAATTGTCTTTTCGGGCGGCTCCCGTAGAATCGGCACCAGCAAGTCGGAAGAAAACGTTTTCAAACGAAAGGAGCAAGACATGCGTACATACAAAAAAGGATTGTTGGCCATCGTGGCGTCGATCGCGCTCACCAGCGCGGCCCTGGCGATCATCGGGAGCGAGCCGACGGTGGTGGGGGGTGCGGCCCAGGCCGGGGGACAGACGGCGGACAAGCGCATCACGGTGAGCACCAGCCTGGCCCAGGACAAAGTCCTCAAAGGCTCGGACGGCCGCGTGGCCCTGGCCCTTACTCTGACGGCCGCAACCCTGCCCGAAATCCGGGAAAAAACCATCCAACCCGTGGATCTGGCCATCGTGCTGGATCGCAGCGGTTCCATGGACGGCGCCAAGATCGAGGCGGCCCGCCTGGCCGTGCTGCGGCTGATGGAAAAACTCACGCCCAAGGACCGGCTGGCCCTGGTAACCTACTCCAACGGCGTGCAACTGGTGGCGCCGCTGACAGTCATGGATGAAGGCAGCCGCCAGCGCCTCATGGCAACGGTCAACCAGATCTTCGCCGACGGCAACACCAACCTGGGCGGCGGCTTGCGCCAGGGCATCGATCTTTTTGTGGGTGCGCCGTTTGCGGGTCGCCAGCGCAAAGTGATCCTGATCTCCGATGGCTTGGCCAATGAAGGCGTCACCGATCCCGTGGCGCTGGGACAGATGGCCGCCGCGGCCACCGACCACCACTTCGCGGTGAGCACCGTGGGCGTGGGCCTCGATTTCAACGAACTGCTCATGACCACCATCGCCGATCATGGCACGGGCCGCTACTACTTTCTGGAAGATCCCCTGGTCTTCGCCCAGGTATTCGAAAAGGAGTTCCAGCAGGCGCGTCAGGTGGCGGCCTCGGCGGTGGTGCTGCGCATCCCGCTTGAAAAGGGCGTCTCGTTGACCACCGCCGGCGGATACCCCATCCGCATGGAAGGGGACCAGGCCGTGATTGCCCTGGGCGACCTTGTCTCCGGCGAAGCGCGCAAGCTCTTCCTGAACTTCCAGTTGCCCACCGACCAGGAGCGGACCTTTGCCTTGGGCAAGGTGCGGTTGGACTATGCCCACGACGGCCGGGACAATACGCTGGAGGGCTTGCCAGCCCTGAGCGTGGCCTGCGTCAACGACCCCAAAGCGGTGCTGGCCAGCGTCGATAAGGACACCTGGGGCGAGCAGGTGGTGCGCGACGAGTACAACCAGCTTAAAGAAGAGGTGGCCGAGGCCGTGCGCAATGGCGATGCCCAGGCCGCGCAGCAGCGCATCGAGAGTTATGAAGCCCGCAACCGCGGCATGAATGCCCAGGTCGGGTCGGCGGCCGTGAGCGATCATCTGGAAAAAGAGGTCAAGGGCCTGCGCCAAAGCGTCAGCGAAACCTTTGCCGGTCCGCCGGCGGCAGTGGCCGCCAAGCAGAAGAAGACCTCCAAGGCGCTGCAGTACGACAGTTATCAGCAACGCCGGGA
The DNA here is from genome assembly GCA_021819735.1 of Deltaproteobacteria bacterium. Lineage (GTDB taxonomy): Bacteria > Desulfobacterota > Desulfobacteria > Desulfobacterales > Desulfosarcinaceae > Desulfatitalea. The sequence goes on along the minus strand of JAKAFO010000106.1, from coordinate 5,511 downwards.
TAAGAAGTAGAGTGAAAGCTGAAGGTAGAAAAAGAAAGGAGTCCAACATGGCGATCATGACACGCTTGTTAAGGTTATGGAAGGCGGATATGCACGGGGTGATGGATCAACTCGAAGACAAGGCGCTGCTGCTCAAGCAGTGCCTGCGGGAAATGGAGAGCAGTTTGCGCCAGAAGCAGGCGCGCCTGGAGCAACTGCGCAGGAACCTTGAACAGCTCGCCAACGACCAGGGGCTGCGCCTCCAGGAACAGGAGAAGTTGGAAGCCGATATTGCCCTGGCCGTGCGCAAGCAGAAGGACGACATCGCCCGCATGCTGATCCGCAAACGGATGCTGCTCGAAGATGCCCACGCGCGCCTGGAAGGCCGGCGGCGCCATCTGGAAGAAGAGGCCCAGCGCCTGGCCCAGACCATCGCCGGGCAGCAGGCGCAGTACGAACAGCTCAAGGCCAAGGCCGCGGCCTATGGCCAGCAGTCCGAACAGCGTGCGGCGGATGATGCCGCCTCCCTCTGGAACGAACCGGCCGGCCCGGTGCCGGTCACCGAAGAGGAGGTGGAACTGGAGCTGATGCGCCGCAAGGAGACCTTGAGCCAGGGAGGTGCCGCATGAACCGGCCTATTCGCACCACGGTCGTTTTTGGTCTGCTCAGTGCCTTGCTGATTTTTCCCGTGGTCGGTCTGCTGGCCGATCGCTGGGGCGGCGGGCTGGGATTCAAGCTGGCCTTGTGGCTCGACCTGGCGCTTTACAGCGTGCTGCTGGTGCGCTGGAGCAAGGCCCGCTTGCTGCCGGCGCTCTTTCCCTTGGGGCTGCTGTTGGCGGCGGCCCTGTGGCCCTGGAGCCGCGCGGGCTTTTTCCTGCTCGGGCTGGGGGTCTTGAGCTGGGTGCGCAGCGGCATCTGCTTCCAGGCGCCGCCCTTGCGCCTGCTGACGGCCGAAACCATCGCCATGGGCGGCGGCGCCGGCCTGGTGGCCCTGCTGGCGCCGGGGTCGGCCTTGACCTGGGCCCTGGCCATCTGGCTCTTTTTCCTGGTCCAGACCTTTTACTTTTATATCATGCCCGGCTTAGCGGAAAGTCCGGCCAAAGGCCCGGCGCAAGATCCCTTCGAGGCCGCCCGGGAGGAGGCTGAAAAGATGCTCGCTTGAAGGCGGGCGCCGGCCGTTGACTTTGCGCCAGGCTTCTGACATCCTGGCGCAAAGTCGATTCGCCTTGTTTATGCCCGCGAACCGGCGCCGGCCACGGTCGCACCCAGGCCTGCGCCCGGAAATGCCACTTCATCCTTCGGCTCCTAACACGGATACGCTTCTTCTTTCGCGAAAAGGTGAATCGGGACCAGAGAATCCCGGCATCAATCAATCAGGAAAAGGAGGCGTAATGAAAAAAGTACTTAGATGGAGTGTGTGTGGATTGTTCGTCATGGGTATTTTCAGCGTAGCCTATGCCCAGTTCGCCAAACCCGAAGAGGCCATCGGATATCGCAAAAGCGCGATGACCCTGATCGGCTATCATTTCAGCCGCATCGGCGCGGTGGTCCAGGGCAAGGCACCTTTCGACAAAGCGGCCGTGGCCAAGGACGCGGAACTGGTGGCCAAAATCGCCACCTTGCCCTGGGAGGCCTTCATGACTCCGGGGGCCGAAAAAGGCCAAACCCACCTCAAGGCCGAAGCCCTGAAAGACAAAGAGGGCTTCAAGGCCGCGGCTGACGCCACCGTGGCCGAAACGGCCAAACTGTCCCAAGTGGCCGCCGCCGGCGACCTGGACGCCATCAAGACCCAATTCGGCGCCGCGGGCAAGAGCTGCAAGGGGTGCCACGAGAAGTATCGGACACATTAGCCGCCAGTTGGAGGATGCGGCTGCCGGATCGCTTACCGGACCAGCAGGTAAACGGCCACCGCCGAAAGCGCCGCGATCAACAGCGCCACCCAAAAGGGTGGCGTTTGTATTTGGGACGCCGTGGGGTCTTGCCACGGCTTGCGGCCGGTGATCATGGGGGTCACCAGGTTTTCTTTCTTGACCAGCAGATAGAAAAGAACGGCCGAGATGTGCAGTGCTACCAATGCGACGATCATACCGGCATTGAACTCGTGGAGCTCGGTCAGGCGGTCGGCGACGCTTTCGCTGACCCAAACGTTTAGCGGGCCCTGGGTGGCGATGTCGTCGCTGGCGAAGAGGCCGGTGATCGCCTGCAGCGCCAGCGCCAGCAGCATGGCCACGATGGACCAGCCGCCCAAAGGATTGTGGCCCAGGTGGCGCTCCGGGTTCGGCCCCAGCAGGCTCCGGGCATAGCGCCAGGCCGCCGCGGGGCCGCGCACGAAATGGATGAAGCGGGCGGTGCGGCTGCCGACGAGGCCCCAAATCAGACGGAAGAGCAGCAGGGCCAGGATCGCCGCCCCGCTCCACACATGGTACCGCATGGCGTTGCCGCCGATATTGGCGGTGATGAAGGAGGTCGTTACCAGGACGACCAGCACCCAGTGAAACAGGCGCGTGGGCAGGTCCCACACATCCGCAGTTGCTTTGCGATCTGAAGGCATGGCTTTTTACTCCGCTTTGGAATTTTCCACGAGGGCCGACACCAGCTCGCGGCAAAAAGCCGGAATGTCGGCTACCACCCGGCCCCACACCAGGTTGGCGTCACGCAGGGCGGGCGTATCCACCCAGGTGGCACCGGCGTTGACCAGGTCATCCCGGATGCCCAGGGAGCCGGTAGCCCGCCGGCCGCGCACGATGCCCGCCGAGATGGCCACCAAGCCGCCGTGGCAAATGATGCCGATGACTTTGCCGTCGCGGTGCAGGGCGTTCACCAGACGCGTCACCTCTTCGTAACGCCGCAGTTTGTCGGGGGCCCATCCGCCGGGAATCACCAAACCGTGCAGTTCCCGGGGGGCCAGGGATGCAATGGTGACCTTGGGGATCACCTCCAGGCCGCCCTTGCCGCGCATCGGCTTGAGCGTCAGGCCCGCTGCGATCGCTTCGGCGCCTTCCTCCTGAAGGCGCATGAACGGCACATAGAATTCCAGGTCCTCGATCCCTTCGGCGCACAATACGGCAATTCGTTTGTTTCTCAAACGCATGGTAGCCTCCCTTCATTGCTTGTAAAGCCCACCCATTTCTCCCCACGGCCAAGGAATCAGGGATAGGGTGACCTACTATAAGCGGCTTCACAAACAAATCAAAGAGAGGGCAAGAAAAGGAGGGGAAGCGCCGGGTCACTCAATCCAGGTGACGGGCGGCGTGTCTCTGGCTACGATGCCATCGATCTTGCCTTTGGGGTGGCCGATGGCAATGCTGGTGACCGCTTCGAAAGGATGCTTGATCCCGATTTTCTTTCTGAACCCGGCCATGATCGGGTAAGACAGGGGCACCATGGGCAGCGAAACAATGCAGGTTCCCAGACCCATGGCATGGGCGGCGAGCACCATGTTCTGCGTGCAGATCCCGGCATCGAGATCCGGATTGCTGATGCCGTGTTTTTGTTTAAGAATCAGGATCACGCACGGTGCGTTGAAAAAGATGCGCCCCATGTTCCGGTCGGCTTTTTCCATGGCCGTCATGGGCCGCGGGTCGAACTTGTTGACCATGAGATAACTGGAAGCGCTGAAGAATACGGATTTCCATAATTTTTTCCGACCGTTGCGGTTGAGATAGGCGTTCTTTAAGAGTTTCAACACGGTCATGGAACGGGTTTCCAATTCATTGATCACAGCCTGGCTGGTGATCACGATGAATTGGTAGGGCTGGCCGTTGCCGGCGGATGGCGCGAACCGGCCTGCTTCAAGGACGCGGTGGATCATATTCTTGGATACTGCTTTGTCTTTGAACAAACGATTGGACCGGCGCGTGAAGATCATGCGCTCCACTTCCGTCAGCTCTTTTTCGATGACAGCGTAATCCGGATGCTCCTGATTGAACGGGTTGGGCGGTTGCATATGTCCGCTCAGATAAGTTTTGTACCGTCCCTTATGGATCGTAAGGCTCCCCGAAAGGGAAATTGCTCCCGAGGGACAGACCGCTATGCAGTTTTCACAGTTGATGCAAGCCTCCTTGAAACCGCCGAAGCCTATGGGCACGGGGACCTCGCCCTTGGTCCAGTAGAATCCACCGGCCGGGCAGGTCTCATAGCACCTGCCGCAGCGGGAGCATTTATCCTTGTCGATGGTTCGATCCGGAAAAGTCGTTTCAGGCATGTAGGCCTGTTTAAAGGAATCAAGCATCGGGGCCTCCTTAAAATTGGATGACGTTTTCGGCATCTATTCTGAAACTCTCCTGAAGGAGCCGCGCCAAAGGTTTTTCGGAGATGGTATGGGGGATTTCATGGACGATCTGCAGATAGCTGGGCACGGCATTCCTTTCGAGTTCGTTCAGGCATGTGGTTTTCAAGCGGGCCACATCGATGGTTTTTCCCTCGAAGGGCGCCACGGCGGCCACGATATCGCTCTCGCCCGGTGCACCGGAAGCCGCAGGAATCCCATAGACGCAGACTTCCGACACGTTCTCGTCTTTTCCGATTATTCTTTCCACCACATCCGGTTGGATAAAATCACCCTGGCGCCTTAAACCACCGCCGATCCTGAAATCGAAGTAAAAGTAACCCTTGCGGTCGCGATGGCATATATCGCCGCTTCTGAGCCAGCCGCCGCGGGTCTTGTCGGAAGAGGCCTTTTTTTTGCCGAAGTAATCCACGGAAGTCTTGCCGAAGGTCAGTTTACAGATCAGTTCGCCTTTGGTTCCGGCCGGGACCTCGCGATCGTGTTCATCGACGATCTTCATGCGGTAAATAAAAGGGTTGGGCTTTCCGAAGGAACCCACCGGGCCCTTGCCGGGACGATTATAGGCCATGCCGCCTTCCACCGCTGCGTACCACTCGAAGATCTTCACGTTGAAGCGCTTTTCGAATTCTTCCCAGATGGCCCGGGGCGTTCCGGCGCTGATCACCGTCTTGACCGGGTTGTGGCCATCGTCGGGACGCGGCGGTTCGTTGAAAATGCCGGCCATCATCCCGCCCAGGAGGGAATAGGTGGTGCAGCCGTACTTGCGGCAGACGTCCCAGATCTGGCTCTTCGTGAATTTTTCGCCGATCACCCCGTGCATGTTCTTTTTGGAAAGAACCGGGAAAACCGTGACCGACTGAGCGTTCCCATGGGTCATGGAAAGCCCGGTGTAGGGAATGTCGTGCTTTTTATAGCGCCAGACGATTTTGTTGAGGACGCCGTAGAGTTTGAAGCGATCCGCGCCCAGCACCACCCCCTTGGGGTCGCCGGTGGTGCCGGAGGTGTGGATGATCTGGGTCGGCCGCTTGAGATCCAAGGGGGCGATCCAGGAAGGAAGGCCATCGTCTTCGTTTTCCAGGATTTCGTTCAACGCGGGATATTGCCTGGTGGGTTCGATCCGATGATGTTTTTTATAGAGCACGCCCACCACTTTTGCATTCGGGATCTGCTTTTCAATTTCCTTCAGGCTTTCCAGGCATTCGTCCGAAACCAGGATGCCTTTGGAACTGGTGTTGTTGATCTGA
>JAKAFO010000445.1 GCA_021819735.1 Deltaproteobacteria bacterium | reverse complement strand
CGATCTCCTGGGCAAAGGCGAAGACCGGGCGGCCGCCCACCAAACCGTGGCCGGTGACGACGCCGTCCGATGGAATCTGCTCGCTTTGCATGTCGAAATTGACGCAACGGTGCTGGACGAACATGTCCAATTCCCGGAAGGTGCCTTTGTCGAACAGCGCATCGAGCCGTTCCCGGGCGGTCAGGCGGCCCTTTTCCTTGTGCTTGGCCACCAGTTTGGCGCCGCCCATTTCAAGGGTTTTGGCTTCGCGCGCCTTGAGCGCCTTGATTTTATCTTCCACACTGCCCATACCGATTTCCTTTCCCTTAAGGTGAACGGGGCGAGAATTTTTCGCGATTTTCGGAGCTCACACTTCTTTCTTATGTATACCTTCGTTGTCAAGCAAAAAAAGCAGTTTGCGCGCGGCCCCGGTGGGCGTCACCCGACCGTGGCGAACGCCGTCCACCAAGGCCGGCAGTTGTTCCTGGACCCCCGGGTGCCGATGAAAGCGCTCCTGGAGTCCGTCGCGGATCAGGGACCACATCCACTCCAGGTCCTGCTCCTTGCGCCGGGCCGGCAGTTCGCCCGTGGCCTCCAGGCGCCGGCGGTGCTCCAGGACCAGGTCCCAGATGCGCCCCAGGCCCGTCTGGCTCATGGCGCTGCAGGTGACCACCGGCACCGTCCAACTCGGGGAAGCCGGATGCATCAGGTGCAGGGCGTTCTCCAACTCCGTGCGCGTGCGCTCGGCCAGGGGCAGGTTTTCGCCGTCGGCCTTGGTGATGGCCACGGCATGGGCCAGCTCCAGAATGCCTTTTTTGATGCCCTGCAGGGCATCGCCGGCGCCGGTGATCATCAGCAGCAGGAAGAAATCCACCATGCCGGCCACGGCGGCCTCGCTCTGGCCCACCCCCACGGTTTCCACGATCACCACATCGAAGCCGGCCGCCTCGCACAGGAGCAGGGTCTCGCGGGTCATGCGCGCCACGCCGCCCAGGGTGCCGCCCGAGGGCGACGGCCGGATAAAGGCCGCGGGCGACGTGGCCAGGCGCTCCATACGGGTCTTGTCGGCCAGAATGCTGCCCCCCGAGCGCTGGGAGCTGGGGTCCACGGCCAGCACCGCCACCTTGTGGCCGCGCTCCACCAGCAGCATGCCGAAGCTTTCGATGAAGGTGCTCTTGCCCACCCCGGGCACGCCGGAGATGCCCAGGCGCACCGCGCGGCCGGTGGCGGGCAACAGCCCCTCCAAAAGTTTCTGGGCCAATTCGCGATGGGCCGGCAGGCGGCTTTCGACCAGGGTAATGGTCTTGGAGAGAATACGCCGGTCGCCGGTCAACACACCTTTTATATAGTAGCTCGGTGCGAGAGGGGTCACCGGGTTATGCTTTCTCCAGGGCGTTGAGCACCTCGTTGGCCGATTTGATCAAGGAGGTGCCGGGGCCGAAGACCCCCACCACGCCGGCCTTGAAAAGAAAGTCGTAATCGGCCGGCGGAATCACGCCGCCCGCCACCACCAGAATCTCTTCGCTGCCCTGGGCCTTGAGGGCCGCGATCAACTGGGGCACCAGGGTCTTGTGGCCGGCGGCCAGGGTCGAGACGCCCACCACGTGCACGTCGTTCTCCAGGGCCATGCGCGCCGCCTCCTCGGGGGTCTGGAACATGGGGCTGATATCCACGTCGAAGCCGAAGTCGGCAAAGGCCGTGGCCACCACTTTGATGCCCCGGTCGTGACCGTCCTGACCCATCTTGGCCAGCAGGATGCGCGGCCGCCGGCCCTGGCGCTGCATGAAATTTTCGGTGCGCTTGCGCAGGCTGTCGATCACGGCCGGGTCCTTGTACTCCGAGGCGTAGATGCCCGAGATCACCTGGGTGGTGGCCACGAAGCGGCCGAAAACCTTTTCCATGGCATCCGAGATTTCGCCCACCGTGGCCCGGGCGCGCACGGCCGGGATGCAGGCGGCCAGCAGGTTGTCGCCGGCTTCGGCGGCCCGGGTCACGGCCGCAAGGGCCTGGGCCACGGCCTGGGGATCGCGTTTGGCCTTGATCTCGTTGAGACGATCGATCTGCTCCTGGCGCACGGTCTCGGACACTTCGAGCAGGCCTTCCAAGGGTTTGTCCTTGACCTGATATTTGTTGACGCCCACGATCACGTCCAGCCCCTGGTCGATGCGCGCCTGGCGCCGGGCCGCCGACTCTTCGATGCGCATCTTGGGCATGCCGGTTTCGATGGCCTTGGCCATGCCGCCCAGCGCTTCCACTTCGGCGATGATCTTGCGCGCTTCGGTAATCAAGGCGCCGGTGAGGGCCTCGATATAATAGGAGCCGCCCAGGGGGTCCACCACCCGGCACACCTGGGACTCTTCCTGGATCACGAGCTGGGTGTTGCGGGCGATGCGCGCGGAGAAATCGGTGGGCAGACCCACGGCCTCGTCGAACGAATTGGTGTGCAGCGACTGGGTGCCGCCCAGCACCGCGGCCAGGGCCTCCAACGTGGTACGAATGATGTTGTTGTAGGGGTCCTGCTCGGTGAGGCTCCAGCCCGAGGTCTGCACGTGGGTGCGCAGCATGGTCGAGCGCGCGTCCTTGGGATTGAAGCGGCTGACCAGCTCGTGCCACAGGAAGCGCGCCGCCCGCAGCATGGCGATCTCCATGAAGAAGTTCATGCCCACGCCGAAGAAAAACGAGAGCCGGGGGGCGAAGTCGTCGATGCTCAGGCCGGACTTGAGGGCCGCGCGCACGTACTCCAGGCCGTCGGCCAAAGTGAAGGCCAGTTGCAGCAGCGAGGTGGCGCCGGCCTCCATCATGTGGTAGCCGCTGATGCTCACCGTGTTGAAGCGCGGCATGTGCTTGGAGCTGTAGGCGATGATGTCGGCCACGATGCGCATGGAGGGCACCGGCGGGTAGATATAGGTGTTGCGCGTCAAATACTCCTTGAGGATGTCGTTCTGGATCGTGCCCGAGAGCTTCTCCTGGGGCACGCCCTGCTCCTCGGCGGCCACGATGTAGCCGGCCAGGATGGGCAGCACGGCGCCGTTCATCGTCATGGAGACCGACATCTTGTCCAGGGGGATCTGGTCGAAGAGGATCTTCATATCCTCCACCGAATCGATGGCCACGCCCGCCTTGCCCACATCGCCCACTACCCGGGGATGGTTGGAATCATAGCCGCGGTGGGTGGCCAGGTCGAAGGCCACCGAGAGGCCCATCTGGCCGGCGGCCAGGTTGCGGCGGTAAAAGGCGTTGGAGTCCTTGGCCGTGGAGAAGCCGGCGTACTGGCGGATGGTCCAGGGCCGGCCGGCATACATGGTGGCCATGGGCCCGCGCACAAAAGGCGCAAAGCCGGGCAGCGAGCCCATATGCTCGAGCTTCTCCAGATCCTCGGCCGTATACAGCGGCTTGACCGTGATGCCTTCCGGGGTGTGCCAGTTTAAAACGTCCGCCGACGGGCTTTTGAGCTGCTTGGCGGCCAGGGCCTTCCATTGGTCGATGCTGGGATGCTGAGCCATGCGCTTCTCCTTTTATGCTTTTACTTTGCTTTCGACGGACATGCCG
>JAKAFO010000444.1 GCA_021819735.1 Deltaproteobacteria bacterium | reverse complement strand
TGTGATTGGCCACGTTGTGCTGGCGCGCGAACTGGATGATGTTGCGGATCAGCTCCTTGCCTTCGTTGTCCTGGGGATGGGCCTTGCCGGCGAAGATAATCTGCACCGGGCGATCCTTGGAGGTCAAAATGGCCTTGAGTCGTTCCGGATCGCGCAGGATCAGGTTGGCGCGCTTGTAGGTCGCGAAGCGCCGGGCAAAACCGATGGTCAATACTTCCGGGTCCAGGGCGTTCTCGGCCGCCTTGACCACCGAGGTGGGCGCGTTGCGGCGGCTGTACTGCTTGACCAGCAGGTCGCGCACCTTGCTGATCAGCCGGGTGCGGTTCATTTCATGGGCGCGCCACAACTCTTCGTCGTAGATTTCGTCGATGCGCTCGACATTTTCGCTTTTGCGGCTGCTGTAGTGCCATTCGGGGCCCAGGTAGCGTTCGAAGAGCATGACGATGTCCGGGGCGATGAAGCTGGAGATGTGCACGCCGTTGGTGACGTGGCTGATGGGGGTGTCTTCGTCCGAGCGTTCCGGCCACACGTGGGACCACATGCGCCGGGCCACCCTGCCGTGCAGGCGGCTGACGCCGTTGCAGTATTGGGACAGGCGCAGCCCCAGGATGAACATGGAGAAGGGGCCCTGGGGGTGGGCATTGCCCGTCCGGCCCCAGGAAAGCAGTTCGTCTTCGCCGATCTCCATCTGCCGGGCCAGGGTGTGGATGTAGGGCCGCACCAGCTCGGTGGGAAATTCGTCATGGCCGGCCGCCACCGGCGTGTGGGTCGTGAAGACCGAGCTGCGCGCCACGATCTGCATGGCCGTGGGCAGGTCCAGCTTGTGCTGGGCCTTGATTTGGGCCAGGCGTTCGACGTTGGAAAAGGCGCTGTGGCCCTCGTTCATATGGCACACCGTGGGCTCGATGCCCATGGCGGTCAAGGCCCGCATGCCGCCGATGCCCAGCAGCACTTCCTGGGCCAGCCGGATGCCCGGCTCGCTGTTGTAGAGCCGGGCTGTGATGTCGCGGATGCCCGGCGGGTTTTCCATCACGTTGGTATCGAGCAGCACCAGGGGGATGCGGCCGATCATGATCTTCCAGACATCGGCCACGATATCGCCTTGGGGCCCGGTCACGCGGATGCGCAGGTCGGTGCCGTTGCTGTCTTTGACCCGCATCAGGGGCAGGGTGTAAAGATCGGTTTCCGGGTAGGTCTCCTGCTGCCAGCCATTGGGATCGAGCAGTTGCTGGAAGTATCCCTGCCGGTAGAGCAGGCCCACGGCCACCATGGGCAGACACATGTGCGAAGAAGATTTGAGATGGTCGCCGGCCAGCACGCCCAAGCCGCCCGCGAAGAGCGGCAGACTTTCATGGATGCCGAACTCCATGGAGAAGTAGGCGATGCGGGCACCGGGGCCATAAGGATTCTGGACGATATCGGGGGTGGCCAGCACCCGCTCCTTGAATTGCTGCCGGACCCGATCCAGGTGGGCCAGGAAGCTGTCGTCCTTGGACAGCTTGCGCAGCCGTTCCTGGGAAACCTGGGTGGCGAAAACAATGGGGTTGCGCCCGGACTCTTCCCACAAGCGGGGGTCGACCCGCCGGAAGAGCTCGATGGCGTCCGGTTTCCAAGACCACCAAAGATTGCGGGAGAGCACCCCCAAAAAGCTCAAGGAGCCGGGCAGCCGGGGAAAAACCTGAAACGCGAGAATATGCTTCATTATATTGCTCCCATGGGATTTAATCTGCGTGGGTTCCGTGCTACAGGGGCCAACTTAATCACAACCGGTGCGGATGTCCACGTTTAATTTCACTGCGCCCGAGGCAGTCCCACCAAGAGCAAGTGCCCGTACTTCCCAACGCGATCGGCCACGGGCGGCGTTAAACGATCACCACCGCATTCTGGGCATTGGCAATGCCGCTGTGGACATATTTGTCGGCGGCATCGTCGGTCACCCAATGCTGGCCGTCCACCACGTAGCGATATTGATATTCGCGCCCCTTGTCGAGTATTACGGTAACGGTGAAATCGCCGTTCTTGAGCGCCTTCATGGGAGTTTTGTCGACCTTCCATTCGTTGAACTCGGCGACGACACTGGCTTTGGTGGCTTCGCCGACTACCTTTTTGTCCAGCCTGAAGGTGACTTTGCATTTGTCTTTCAAGTACTGTTTCTTGATGCTCATCGTGGCCTCCCTGTTGCCGATGGTTTTGCGTTCGCCCGCACCAAACCCCACCCGAATAGCGGTTCGACCCGGTAGGAAACGCGGTCCGTAATATGCCATACGTAATCGCGGGCAAAAGAAGAGGATTACAAAAAAGGAGTCGGGTTGAAACTGCTCAGAGTCTTGGACGTATGGCGCTAATTGTCTGAAACGATAAGTCGTATGGTCGATCCGTCAATGTATTCATCTTTAGTTTTGAACACGGCCTTTGTCAACCCGCTAGGTCAGCTTTTTCCAGACCCGCAGCAACTCGCTGACGCCCCAGGCTTGGGCATCGCATCCCCGTTGGGTGTGGGGCGCGTCGCCGTCCACGATCTCCGGCACATGGCCCACGCAATGGGTGTCGATCAATTGCAGGCTGCTGGAGAGCCAGGCCAGGGCCGCGGCCCGGCCCGCATCGCCGTAACGCTGGGCCCAGGCTTCACAGAAGGAGGGAAACGGCCAGGTCCAGGCCGTGCCGTTGTGATAGGCCGGCTTGCGCCGGGTGTCTTCGTCGCCCAAGTACTGGCCCCAGTAGGGGTTGAGCGGATCATTGAGCAGTTGGCCGTCGCGACGCACGGCCAGCGGCACCTGCACCGGCCGATCGGCCAGGCTGCGGATGGCGCCCGGCACCAGCAGGGCCTGGCAGGCGCTCAAGATGCGCCGAATCATGTCCGGTTCGTCGATGGCGCCCAGGGTCACGGCCAGGAGCTGGTTGGGTCGCAGGGCGTCGTCCGGCCGCGCCTGCTGCGCGGTCTGCCCTGGCTCGGCATGCCGGCAATCGCTCAGGTAGCCCTGCCCGGGCAGCCAGAAGAGTTCGACGATGCTGGTCCGGATGCGCCGGCCCAAATCCTTCCACGGCTTGCTTTTACCGGTATCGATGCGGGCCAGGAAGGCCACGGCCGCATACCACAGGGCCTGGATTTCGATGGGGTAGCCCTGGCGCGGCGTGCCGGCCGGATAGTTGGTATCCATCCAGGTAAAATGGGACGGGCTGAAGATCAGGCCGGAAGCCGCATCCATGCGGATGCCGTTGGCGGTGCCGGCCATCAGGGCCTGGGCTAGATCGATCAGCACCCGGCGCACGGTGCGGCCGTTGCACGCCTGGGCGAGAAAATCGTCGTGCCCCTCGGCCGCCACCAGATCGGCACAGGCCGTGAAGAACCACAGGGGCGCATCCGAGGTGTCCCGGTTGCTGGCGTCGTTGCCCCGGATCATGTTGGGCAGGGTGCCGCGCTCCTCGAACTGGGCAAACTGCAGCAGGATGGCCCGGCTGACGTCCAGACGGCCGGCGGCGATCAGGCCGCGCACCACGATGAGCGTGTCGCGGCCCCAATCCAGGAACC
>JAKAFO010000443.1 GCA_021819735.1 Deltaproteobacteria bacterium | reverse complement strand
TTGCCGTGCTCACCGGCTTCAACTATGGGGGCGTGCTGGTGCTCTACGCCTCCAGCGTGGCCCAGCACTGGGGCAGCGCCGGCGTGGGCCAGGTCTATGGCTTGCTCTTTTCGGCCAACATCCCGGCGGCCCTGGCGCCGCTGGTGGCCGGCCTGCTGTTCGACGCCTTCGACAGCTTCCGGCCGGCCCTGTGGGCCATCGCCGCCCTGCTGGTCCTATCCGCCGTCACCTTCTTGCGGTCCCCGCGGGCGACGGCGATACAGCCGTCCACCGAACCCCTTCAGTGAAAGGAAGACGATCATGGAAACCTCGAAACCCTCCGATCTGGAAGAACCGGCCATCGCTCCCGACGAGATCCTCACCGTGGCCGATCCCCATTTCCGGCCCGAGCATGTCTGCATCGTGACCGGCGCGGGCACCGGCATCGGGCGGGCCACGGCCATCGCCGCCGCCGCCAACCATCTGACCGTGGTGGGCGTGGACATCAACGCCGAACAGGGGAAGCGCACGGCCGAGCTGGCCGCCCAGGCGGGCGGTAAAATGATCTTCCACCAGGCCGATCTGACCGACGACCGCCAGCTCGAAGCCGCGGTGGCGACCGCCGCCGGCCAGGGCCGCATCCGCTACCTGATCAACATCGCCGGCATCCAGCACATCGATGCGGTGGACAAGTTTCCCATGGCCAAATATGACCTGATGCAGCGGCTCATGCTGCGGGCCCCCTTTTACCTCTCCCAGCTCGCCATCCCGCACATGCGCCAGACCGACGACGGCGGCGGGGTGATCGCCCACATGGCCTCTGTGCATGCCCACATCTGCACGGCCAACAAGCCGGTCTACAACATCACCAAGTTCGGTCTGCGCGCCTTGGCCCAATCCATCTCCGCCGAGGGCCAGGGCCGCATCCGCTCGTTCACGGTCAGCACCGGCTTCGTGCGCACGCCCCTGGCCCTGGGCCAAATTCCGGCCCAGGCGCAACAGCGGGGGATCTCCCAGCAGGCGGTGGTCGAAGAGGTGATGATGGGCAAATCGCGCATCAAGGCCATGATGAAGCCCATCGAGGTGGCCAACCTGTTCGTCTTCGGCCTCTCGAACCACGGCCGCTATCTCGTCGGCGGCGACCTGTTGTTCGACGGGGGGATGGTGCTGACCTACTGATTGCAGTTCGCGCCGGCGATCTCCAATCTTTCGGCCCGGCGGGAGGAAAGGGTAAAAATCAAGAGTTGGCGAAAACGGAATACATGCCGGCGCCATCGATCAAGTTGCGGTCTGCGGTCATAAGGGTCAATCCATGCACCACAGCCGAGGCCGCGATAAAACGGTCGGCGGGATCTTGGTGGGGCAGATGCAGACGTCTGCTTTGGATGGCGACCTCATGATTCAAGGTCGCTTCCCTGAAGGGCAGGGTATCCAAGGCGGTTCGCATCCATGATGTTGGGTGGTCATCGAGGATGATTCGGCCTCTCTCGCTCAGAATGATCACTTCCCAGGTGGTTATCGGCGAAAGCCAAAGTTCATTGGCTGGATTCTCCAACTCCTTGGCCAAATCCGGCTTCAGACAAGCGGGGTCCAGCAAGCTCCACAGAAAAATATGGGTATCCAGAAGGTACTTATTCATCCAGGGTGCTCCATTCGCTCTGCGCCACAACGGGTGCGACAATATCCCCGCAGATCTTCCCTTTGGCTTGAAAAGAACCGAGCCAGGATGCTTTCCTCTCCGGCAGCGGGGCCGGGTCGATCAGGGCGATGGGCTTGCCGCGCTTGGTCACCATGACTGACTTGCCCGTGCGATTGACTTGGTCTATCACCGCCAAACAGGTAGCCTTGAATTTCGATATGGGGATTGTATCCATGGACGCCATGGGAACCTCCTTCGGGCCTGATGCATTCTTGGCTGAACCGTACCATGGTCAATACCTATGGTCAATATACCAGCGGCCCTCTAAAAACCACCGTTGATTTTCAAGCCCCATTGAACCGTTGACACCATCCATCCCATCCGTTATCTACCTTGCTCTTGTGTATCGTGAACCTAACAGGTCGTGGGATGGTAACGCCATGCATCAATTGATCCGATCAGCCCAGGAAAAAGGCGATCCCGCCCTTTCCGAATACAAATCCAAGCAGATGCTCAAGGCCTACGGCATTCCCGTGACCCGGGAGACGCTGGTGCAGAGCCCCGGCGAGGCCGCGGCAGCGGCCGGCGCGTTGGGCTATCCGGTGGTGGTCAAGGCCTGCTCGCCGCGCTTGATGCACAAGAGCGAAGCCGGCGCCGTGGCCGTGGGCATCCAGGATGAGACCGCGCTGCTGCAAGCCTACGACCGCATCTTGGCCGCGGCGGGCCAGCCGTTGGAAGGCATGCTGATCCAGGAGATGGTGCGCGGATCGCGTGAGCTGGTGGTGGGCCTGACCCGCGACGCCCAATTCGGGCCGTGCGTCATGCTGGGCCTGGGGGGCGTGCTCACCGAAGTGCTCAACGACACGGCCTTCCGCGTGGCGCCTTTTGACGTGGACGAAGCCCTGGACATGATGGTCGAGCTGCGTTCCAAGCGGATGCTGGACCATTTTCGCGGCCAGGCGCCGGCCGACCGTCAGACCCTGGCCCAGGCCCTCGTGGCCGTCGGCCGCATGGCCCTGGAGAACGAGGCCATCGCCGAAATCGACATCAACCCCCTGATCATCGACCCCCAGGGCCGCCTCATGGCCGTGGACGCCCTGATCGTGCTCCAGACCCCGGATCGGAAATAGAACTGATATGCAACAGAACCCGGACCCGTATCGCGACATCCCCCTCTACCCGCTCATCAACCCGCGCAGCATCGCCTTTTTCGGGGCTTCCAACCGCTTCACCGCCATGGGCACCAACCAGCTCAACTCGGTGCTGGCCCTGGGCTTCAAGGGTCGGATCTACCCGGTGCATCCCAGCGAGCCGACCGTGCTGGGCCTGCCGGCGTATAAGGATGTGGCCGACCTGCCCGAAACCCCCGACCTGGCGGTCCTGGTGCTGCCCACGACCATCGTGGTTCCGACCCTGGAGGCTTGCGGGAAAAAAGGCATCCGCCACGCCATCGTGGTGTCGGGCGGCTTCAAGGAGGTCAGTCCCGAGGGCGCGGCCCTGGAGCAGGAGTTGACTGCCGTGGCCCAGCGCTACGGCATCCGCTTTCTGGGGCCCAACTGCCTGGGGGTGGTCAATCCGCACCACCTGTTCAACGTCACCTTTGCCAGCTTCGAGGGCCGGCCGGGGTTCATCGGCCTGGCCTCCCAGAGCGGCAGCCTGCTGACCCAGATGTTCCGCTACCTGGAGCAGTTCCGCATCGGTTTTTCCACGGGCCTCAGCGTGGGCAACGAAGCCAGCATCGACATCGTGGATTGCATGGAGTATCTGGCCGCCTGCCCGCACACCAAGGTGATCGGCCTGTACATCGAGAGCATCCGCCGGGGCCGGGCCTTCATCGAGGCGGCCCGGCGCATCGCGCCCCACAAGCCCATCGTGGCCTTCTATGCCGGCGGCTCTGAGGCCGGGCGCAGCGCGGCC
>JAKAFO010000442.1 GCA_021819735.1 Deltaproteobacteria bacterium | reverse complement strand
AGGAAACGTGAAAAAGATCGCTTTTTTGTTCCCCGGTCAGGGATCGCAAAAAGTGGGCATGGGGCAGGATCTGTTCCAGGCCCATGACGACGTGAAAGAGTTGTTCGCCGCCGCCGATCGGGCCACGGGTCTGCCCATCACCCAGCTCTGCTTCCAGGGCCCCATGGAGGCGCTCACCGAAACCGTCAACCTGCAGCCGGCCATCACGGTGGTCAATCTGGCCTGCCTTGCGGTGCTGCGGAAAAAAGGGATTCAGCCGACGGTGTGCGCCGGCCACAGCCTGGGCGAGTACAGCGCCCTGCATGCCGCCGGGGTGGTCTCGGCCGCCGATTGCCTCAAGCTGGTGCACAAGCGCGGCGAGCTGATGCAGCGCGAGGCCACCCGGCATCTGGGGGCCATGAGCGCCGTGGTGGGCTTGACCATCGATCAGGTCAACGCCCTCGTGGCCCAGGCCGCGGCCCAGGGGGTGGTGGCGGTGGCCAACCACAACAGCGCCGATCAGATCGTTATCACCGGCGCCCCCGAGGCGGTCAAGGCCGCCGGCGAGGCGGCCGCGGCCCAGGGCGCCCGGGCCATTGCCCTCAAGGTGAGCGGCGCCTGGCACAGCCCGCTGATTCAGGGGGCCGAAGCCGAATTCAAGGCCTTTTTGGAGAGCGTGACCTTCCAGGCGCCCAAGTGCCCGGTAATTCACAACGTCACGGCCGATACGGCCGCCGACCCCCAAGCCATCAAGTCCCTCATGGCGCGTCAGCTCTGCAGCCCGGTGCGCTGGTACGACACCATGACCCGCATGGTGGCCCAGGGCATCGAGGTCTATGTGGAGATCGGGCCGGGCAAGGTGTTGACCGGATTGTTGAAAAAGGTGGTTCCGGCGGGCAACGGCGCACGGGTCTACAACGTGAGCGACGCCGCTTCGTTGGAGAAATTCATCCAGAGCGAAGCGTGATGACGGCGAACGACGGCCGCTTCCGGGCGATGCGAGCGGCCGTCGAAAATAGCCATCCGTGGGTGGACAATATCTACTCGGGCCGATCTTCCGGCTCGACCCAGACGATATGTTCCTTGTTGATGAAGAGGGTCTTGCCGCTGACCGTGCCGTAGCTGGCATCGACGACCACCACGAATGGCCCCTTCTGGAGCGTGAAAAGCTCGGAGACCCGCTGGTGGGGCGAGATGTTGACCCGGCCCTGGACCGTGGAGCCGTCGCTGGTTTTGATGGTGATGGTGCGGTAATCGGTGCGGTGGGTCTGTTCTTGGCTTGTCATGGCGCTTCCTTTCGGTTATTTTACCTTTACATTAACAATTCCATTGTGATATCGAAACTTCTTTTTATCGGCCTAAACCTGTTGCGCAAAGAGAGTTGCCTATGAAAAAAAAAGACATCAAGTTTTTTGAGGACCTTCTGCGCAAACGCCTCCAGGAGCTGTTGAGCCAAGCGGATGATACCGTGACGGGAATGACGGAGCAAAAGGAAAATTTTCCCGACCCCACGGACCGCGCCACCTTGGAGTCCGATCGCAACTTCATGCTGCGCATCCGGGACCGGGAGCACAAATTGATCAAAAAGATCAAAAAGGCCCTGGAGCGGGTGGAAAACGGAACATTCGGCATTTGCGAATCGTGCGGCGAGGAGATCTCCGTCGAGCGCCTCAAGGCGCGACCGGTCACCACCCAGTGCATCGAGTGCAAAACCAAAGAGGAGGCCCTTGAAAAAGCCCTTGGACTCTAATCGACTCGGGGCCATCGATCTGCATATGCACTCCACCGCCTCGGACGGCACCTGCACGCCCTCCGAGCTTTTAGAAATGGCGTCCGGCCTTGGACTGAGCGCCATCGCCATTACAGACCACGATACGCTCGAAGGTTGCCGCCAGGTCTTGGGCGGCACCCTTCCATCCCAGCTCCTCTTCCTCAGCGGCGTCGAAATCAGCACCAAGGCCCCCGATGGTTTCTCCATGGGGGGCAGTCTGCACATTCTGGGTTACGGCGTGGATGTCGACGACGGGCCGCTGCAGCAGGCGTTGGTTGAGCTGCAGCAGGCCCGGGATTCGCGCATTCCGCGCATCGTCGCGTGCCTCAACCAGGCCGGTGTTCCGGTGACCATGCAGCAGGTCATGGATCAGGTGGGCGACGGCAGCCCCGGCCGGCCCCATGTGGCCCGGGCCATGATCCGCATGGGTGTGGTGGCCGATGTGGACGAGGCCTTCGATCGCTATCTGAGCAAAGGCCGGCCGGCCTATGTGGACAAATACCGCATCCCCTGCCAACGCGCCCTTGCGCTGATTCGCGGTGCCGGCGGCGTGGCGGTGTTGGCCCATCCCTATCTCGTGCCCGGCGGCGAGAGCGAGGCGTTGACGCCGTTGGTCCGCACCTTGTGCGACATGGGGCTGGCGGGCCTGGAGGTCTATTACCCCGAACATTCGGCCCAAGCCGTGGCCTTTTACCTGGAGGTGGCCCGCCGCTTCGATCTGCTGGTCACCGGCGGCACCGATTTTCACGGCGATTTGCTGCCGGAAATCAAAATGGGCTGCGGTCGCGGAGATTTGAACGTTCCCTTTGCACTCTACCAAGCCTTGACGGCTAAAATCGCGCTTAACAGATGATTTGAAGACCATGGATCGGGATAGCGATTATCACCCCCTGCAAGTGACGCTCGGGCATCACTTCACCGTCATGACCCTGCTGGAGGAGGCCTTGCGCCACAGCTCGTTCGTCAACGAGCAGGCGGGGGCCGGCATGCGCGACAACGAACGCCTGGAATTTCTGGGCGATGCCGTGCTGAACCTGGTCATCGGCCACCTTTTGATGCGGGCCTACCCGGCCTTGCGCGAAGGCGATCTGTCGCGTATCCGCGCCAACATGGTCAACGAAACCCAACTGGCCGAGGTGGCCCGGTCCATGGATCTGGGACGCTACCTGCTGTTGGGCAAGGGCGAGGCCCAGACGGGCGGTCACGAGAAAAATTCCATTCTGGCCAATGCCGTGGAGGCCGTGGTGGCCGCCGTGTACCAGGACGGCGGGTTCGAAGCGGCCTTCGGAGTCATCGAACGCCACTTCCGGCCCTTTATCGAAGCGGCCGCCGACGGCATGGGCGGCCAGGACTACAAGAGCCGGTTGCAAGAGGCCGTGCAGGGCAAGTTCCGTGAGGTGCCGCGCTACCGCGTGGTGGAAGAGCTAGGCCCGGATCACGACAAAACCTTCTCCGTGGTCATGACCGTGGGCGACCTGGAAACCCGCGGCACGGGCAAGAGCAAAAAACTGGCTGAGCAAGATGCGGCCCGCAAGGCCCTGGCCCTCGTAAATGCTCCCTAGCCAACCGGCGGACGGCTGCATGCAAACAAATCCATCCCCCAGCAAGCCCTTCGTGGTCCCGGTGTTTCTGCCCCATGCCGGATGCCCGCACCGTTGCGTCTTTTGTAACCAGCACAGCACCACCGGCCAGGACGAGGGGCTGCCCTCGCTGAGCGCCATTCGTCGGACCATCCGCGAGTTTCTGGCCCACCGCAAGGAGCGGGCGCGCCATACCGAGATCTCCTTTTACGGCG
>JAKAFO010000441.1 GCA_021819735.1 Deltaproteobacteria bacterium | reverse complement strand
ATCGAACGGCTCGCGAAGCTGCCCATAGTTCGCGGCCCGCAAATGGGCGCGATACTTCTGGGGTCCGATCCGGCGCGCCAGTTCCTGATAGTACCAGACGCAGGAGACTTTGTAGGCGCTGGCCAGGGTCTGGTCCCGGTTCCAGTCCGGAAAATCGTGGATGCGGCCATCCCAGGTTAGGACCGCATCGGTGCCGGCGATCACGCCCTCATCCAGGGCGATCAGCGAGTTGAAGATTTTAAAGGTGGAGGCCACCGGCAACCGCAGGGCCGCCCTTCGATCGGCATGCACGAATTCGCGGCCGGCGTCGAGTCTCGAGAGAACGATGGTCCCTTCAACGCCCGCGGCGGAGAAGAGATCCGCCAGGGCTTTATCTTCGGCGTGGGCGGGCGAGAATAGAAATGCCGAGATGATCAGGGCTTGAAGCATTCGCATGGCGGGCCCTGTGCTCAAGCGTATCGAAGCCGCCGGCCTTTCGGCTCGGGGATGTCTCGGCCGAACTCTCGTGCGGTATCCAACCATAAATCCATAGCGTCTTTACAGCTTTTCAGCGCTTCGTCCGGGCTTTTTCCATGAGCCATACACCCCGACAATTCCGGCACTTCCGCAATGAACGCCTGGTCATCGTCGCTCCAGTAGATGATGATCTCGTATTTATACATCATTCCTCCTCGTCTATAACCAAGCCGTAGGCGGTGATTTTCAGCAAGCCACCGTGAAACGCCTGTTACTGAATCCGGGCGATGGAAGCGCCGATGCCGTCCAGGGCGGCGGCCCGGTCGGCGTCCAGGTTATCGCGCCGTGGAATATCGAAGTTCGACACATATCCCCGCTCGCCGACAAAGACGATGGCCGACGGGAATTCCAGCGGCCCACGGCTGCCGTTCCGGGCGACCTCCCGGACTTTTCCATCCGGCGTCACCGTAACCAGGGCGTTGCGCTCGTTGGCGGCCACCCAGAGCGTGCCGCTGGGGTCGAACGCCAGGCCGTCGGCGCCTTCGAGCAGGGGGCTTTGGGCCAGCAGCACCGGCCGGCCGCCGCTGCCATCGGCGGCGATGGCAACCTTCCAGATCGCGCCGCGCGCCGTGTCGGCGACATGCAGCACACCGTCGGCATCGAAGGCAATTCCGTTGGCGACGATCGGCTGCCGGGTCTGGCCGTCGGGCAGGGTGCGCACGTGCTTTTCGATTTGCACCACCGTCCGGGCCGCGCCGCCGTTCGGACCGACGCGATAGACCATGCCGCCGGCGCCGCCGGAAACGAAAAGATTGCCCTGGCGGTCGAAGGCGATGCCGTTGGCCCCGACGGTTCCGGTGGCGAAGGTTTGCGCCCAGCCGGGTGCGGCCGGGTCGAGTTCGGTTTTCGGGATGCGCACGACTTCGCTGAAGGGACCGACGGCGACGAAAAGATCACCCTGGGCATCGAACGCGATGCCGGACGGCTCGGCCTTGGCGGTCCGGCCCTGGATCTCCCGGGCCGCGATCCGGCCGACAACTACCGCCCCGGGTGCCTGGGGATCGACCCGCAGGATATTGCCGGTCACCCGATCCGGCAGATAGAGCAGACCGCTGCGATCCGCGCCGATGCTCTCGACGATCACCGTGCGCTCCGTACTCGCCGGATCGAGGTCGATCAAGATCGACACCGTCGGTCCCTCCGTCCGTAAGGTCGCGCAGCCGCATAGGGCCAATGCCAACAAAGAAAATAGAATCGCTTTCATCGCCACCCTCCTTTGCAAGCTATAAAATGCCCCCGTTTCCTGGCAAGGGAAGTATTTGCAACTTTGGTCGCGGGCATTGACTCCGCCAGACTAGCATTACTGCCCGTCTTCCGGTAAGGACTTTACTTTGCAAGACACGTCTATGTTTGCTCCAAATCATCTCAGTCAATTACTTCGTTCCCTTGTGTGCCTTTCCGGAATTCAAATTGTTGTTCGACGGGCATCCGGCGGTGGGCGGTCCGGCCCATCCAGCGGCCCAACTGGTGGCTCAGGGTGAGCAGGGTCAGGGGCAGCCACACCCATAGCATTTCGGAAAGCATCAGGCGCCAGCGGCCGGCGGTAAAGAAGCGCTGGGGGTTGAGGGGTGCGGTGTCCATGGGCCGGAAGGGCAGGAAGAAGCGTTCGTCGGAAAAGGGGATCAGGAAGCCGATGCCCAGGCCGGCGTCGGTGGCGGCATCGAGCAGGCCGTGGGAGGCGACCGCCAGTACGGCGATGGTGGCTGTCGCCAGCCAGTGGCGCCAGGGAATTTGACGGCGGGCCAGGACGGCCGCCGCGACCGCCGCGCCGAGCACGGCGGCAAAGAGCAGGGAGTGGGACAGACCCCGGTGGCCGAGGCGGGCGCCGTAGGGGATGCCCATGGAAAAGCCGATCACGTCGAGATCGGGTGCGGCGGCGGCCAGGGCCAGGAGCACCGCCAGACGGGCTTTGGGAACGCCGGCCGGGGCCAACTGGGCGGCAGCGGCGCCGACGAGCATATGCGTGAAAACGGTGGGCATGGTGCGCGGACCGCCTGTTACGGGTGAGCTGAAAACCTGCTACCGACCTGTTTACTTCAATCGCGGCGCATTGTGCAAGCGGGTCACGGCACGTCGGCGACCCGATAGCCATACTCTTCGGCATTGACGTTGTTGCGCTTCTCCCAGCCGATGGTGGAAGAGGGCGTCGGGCCATAGTCATGTCCCGGCCACACCACGGTTTCATCGGGCAGTTGCATAAGGCGGCGGATGGAGGCCCCCAGGGTCGGCCGGTGTCCCCCGGCCAGATCGGTGCGGCCGCTGTCGCCCACAAAGAGGGTGTCCCCCGTGAACAGGTGGCCCTGGGCGTAGAGACAGATGCCGCCGGGAGTGTGGCCGGGGGTGGGGATGATGTCGAAAACGATCTCCCCCAGTTGCAGCGATGTTTCCGCTTTCAAAAGATAGTCGGCCTGGGGGTAGCGATCGCCATCCAGGGCATGAATATAGACCGGCGCACCGGTCCGCCGTTTCAACTCCGCATTGCCGGCCGTGTGATCTCCGTGTCCGTGGGTGTTGACGATCATGACGATCTTCAATTCGGCCTTGTCCGCCGCGGATATGATTCGATCCACGGCCGGGGCCGGATCGATCACCAGGGCCTTACGGGTCGCGGCACAACCCACCACATAGCTGAAATTATCCATATACCCCATCGGGATTTGTTTGATGATCATCGTCTGCTCCTTGGCCGGCGCGATCTCGCGCCGAGCTTTCTCTTCACGTAAGTTGCCGATTCGAAATCGTCGTTAAAGTAAGGATGGCTGGGATATGATCAACCGCTTGGATAGCGAAAAGGCCGCCCCAATGCAACGGGGCGGCCTTTTGTACGGATGGAAAGCAATCGATATTATTCGGCGGACGGAGAGTTGGGGAAGGCTTCGGCGATGCCGTTCGCCACCACCAGGTCGGCACCGATGTTGATATAGGTGTCGTTTTCCGCCGTGTAGGCCGGCCACTGGGCGCCTTCGATGCTGGGGTCGCCCGTGGCCGCGAAGGCGGCCCACATGCGCATCATGCGATCGGAGACCAGGGCATCGGTGGCATTCAC
>JAKAFO010000001.1 GCA_021819735.1 Deltaproteobacteria bacterium | reverse complement strand
GAGATGATGGATTAAGGGGAAGGCCACAAGCTCCTTTTTGAAATGGACCGTCCGTGACCATGATGAATACAATGACTTTTCCTATCAGATTTCGATACCTCTTATTGGCGGCAACTCTTTTTTCAATGCTTTGTGTCCCATCATTACAGGCCGCCCTTTTGAAAGACATCCGCTTGGGAGAGTACAATACCTTCACGCGGATCGTATTCGAATTCGATCAGGCGCCACCGACGATCCCCGATATCTCCGTGAATGAAGCTGAACTGCGGGTAACCTTTAAGGACTTGACTGCGGAGCTGAAACGCAAGATCGCCACCAAACAAAGTCCGCATGTGAGTGCCGTTCAAATTTGGCTCGAAGACGATCACCTCTCCGCCGTTTTCAAAGTTGACGCCCCTTTCACGCATAGCAAAATCAGTTCAATCAGCAACCCGCCCCGGCTTTTGGTGGATGTCCATTGGCAACCGGCCGCTCAAGGGCAAGCGCTTTCCGAAACTACGGTTCCGCAGCAGTTTCAATCCAATACTTCCCCAACAAATGGTTCCGCACCGATTCCCGCACCATCTGATACAGCCGTACCTTTGCTTCCCCAAGAATCACTTCAATTGCCGACCCATCCTCAATCTGCCGCGCCAGAAGCGCCTTCAGAAACGGCTGCGTCCAGTGCCCCCTCGGAGAATCCATCGGCAGAGGAGCAAAACCAAACGCCCGAGGCTCTCGTCCTGAAGCCGCCTGCAACGCCATCTCAGGAAACGCTGTCGCTTCAGCCAGAGACGAATGCGAATATCCCCTCCCCTGTTTCAAGTGCACATGCCAATCGGCTTCAATATTATCTCGTGATCGGGCTCGTCGTTCTGACGATCGCGATTCTAATCCTGCTTGTGCTGATGCTTTTAACAAAATACAGGTGGGGCAATAATCGCCGTCTCTTTAACATAGATGACCACCTGAAAGAACAACAGGCCAAGATCGAAACGATTAATGGACGGATCAAAGAACAGCTTAAAAATTATGAAAAAGCTTAGCGAAACAGCGACAATCGCCAGCGGTCAACAGTTTGCTCCGCTGGCGGGACTCTCCGGAGAAGAGCAGGACGACCTGTCTCAGATGATTGGTGAGTTCCAACAAACCAAAGCAACCAAGGAGCCGGATTTGGCGAGCCTGCAGCAACAGGTCGAGGCCCTGAACCAACGTCTGGCTTACCTGACAGCGATGTTTTTAACCATTGATCGTCGTTTAAAACCCTTGTATGAAATCCTTC
This sequence comes from Deltaproteobacteria bacterium, assembly GCA_021819735.1. Classification (GTDB taxonomy): domain Bacteria; phylum Desulfobacterota; class Desulfobacteria; order Desulfobacterales; family Desulfosarcinaceae; genus Desulfatitalea. Next base: position 63,951 of record JAKAFO010000001.1, on the reverse strand, counting down.
AACTCACACTCGAAAAAGGGGACGTTCTGGACCAACGCATCAATACCATTATTGAGTCCCTGCGTTCTGGAAAGCCACTTTGATTATGAAAAAAGTAATCCCTAACATCGAAGAGCACAAGTTCAGCATCATGCAGCGGATACTCGACGGCACCGTGAGCATCACGTCGGCTGAAGAGTTCAAGGACATTCTTGGGATTTATCCCCTGGACCCTTTCTTGCACCGCAAATACGGTGATTTGCTTTTCGATCTGAAGCGTCCCACCGAAGCGCTTCGATCTTATGAAAGGGCAGCTCAGCTTTTTATCGAGCGCGGAATGAGCCTGCAAGCCATTGTGGCTAAAATCCTCCAATGGCACATTCAAAAGCCCAGTCACGAGGAAGGCCGGCGATTTTACGCCATGCTGCACGAAGAAGGCAGTCGTCAAACTCCGTTGCAGCGATTCTGGGCACGTATGAGCTATGCCGAATTGGTAGCAGTGATGCGGCGTCTGGTGCGAGTGCGGCTGACCGGCCATAAGAAGGTAACCCGTGCTGAAGAACCGGCCGATCAGATCTACTTCGTGGTCTCAGGAACATTATGGGAAATGCCCCCACCGGATTGTGCAAGTGAAGCCAATCGTGCCGGCGTGGACATCGAACCCACACTTCTGGGCCCGAATGATATCTTTGGCGATATTTTTCCCTTGGATAAACCCACCGTAGCAGTTTCCGAAATTCAAACCGTCACCGAAGTCGAATTGGTCCGCATCTCGAAAGAGGTGCTCTCTTCCATCTGCACGAAATATCCCCAGGTTCAAGCACTCTTGCAAGAAATCTACAAATCGGAAAATCGCCAGAATTGTGATCGCTCCTGGCAAACCGTGCGGCGGGCATTGCGTTTCGGATTGCCCACACGCGTAGCGATTCGATGCCCCGCTGTGGGCACCACCCAAAGCGCATGGGCCTGTGCCGGAATCGCGGTGGATTTATCCTTGAGCGGGATGTGCGTAGACTTAGGTTCGGCGTTGGCGAAAAGCCCCAAGCAAAATCTGCGAGGGCGCCTGGTACAAATCAAATTGGATTTGCTGAACGATGTGGCCGTACTGAATCTAAGCGGCAAAATCGTATGGCAACGCCAGCAAAAGACATCAAAAGGATCGATAACGCTTATCGGCGTTCGTTTTGAAACGCTGAGCGCCATGGACCGGGAAATGCTCACGGAGTATTGTTCCGGCAGCGTGGGCGAACAAAACCTGTTGTGGAGCCTCTGGGATTCGATGGTTAAAACGGAAACCCATCAATAGAACAGTGGAAGGGCACTCGTGGAATCACAAATACAGAATCAGAGTAAGAAAAGGCCACACATCTGGGCTATCGGAGGCGGAAAAGGCGGTGTAGGCAAGAGTGTGGTCAGCATTCTGCTGGCATTAGGCCTGGCTCAACACAATCAAAATACAGTCCTGGTGGATGCTGACCTCGGAGCAGCCAATTTACACACCTTGATGGGCATCAAAAGCCCGAACCGAAACCTCAATGATCTCGTCTCCCAAAAATATGACAGCATCGAAGACATTTGTGTCCAAACGCCCATAAGCAATCTGCGTTTGGTTTGTGGCGCCAGTGAAATTTTATCTTACGCCAATCCCCAATTCTCGCAAAAGAGCAAAATCGTCCAAAGCATCGCGCACATGAAGGCCGATCATGTAATCATGGACCTGGGGGCCGGAACGTCCTACAATGTCCTCGATTTTTTCCTTGTGGCCGACAAACCGGTGGTCGTGCTGACGCCCCAACCGATTTCCATCCAAAATGCGTATGCCTTCATACGAAATGCGGTCTACCGCAAATTGAGCCGCATGGCTCACAAGCACCCTTCTCTGCAAGAATTGGTGCGCATGGCCATGAACCCGAAGAACGAGGATCAAATCCGGACGATTGCCAATTTACATGAAACCATTCGCAATTCCCACGGAGAAAAGGCAGCCGAACGTTTGATGGAGACCGTGCAGAAAATCCGCCCCATTCTGATCACTAATATGGCCAAGGAACAACGCGATGGAAATGCAGGGCGGATCATTCAGGTCGTGTCCGAAAAGTATCTCACGGTCCACTGCCAGGGAGTCGCGGCCATCCCTTATGATCCGCTTGTTGAAAAACTGATCGCCCAGATGCTCCCCATCGCCGCGCTGCCGAAAACGAGCCGGGCGCTGGCCAACGCGGCAGCTATTGCCAAGAAATTGATCAGTTGATTTTATTAATCAAAGTATTGAGGATTTCGCGCTGGTAGTGGGTGATCTTTTCGTATTGGACGCCGATTCCTCCCGAGTAGATCCGGGTCACCCGGCCTTTGACCTTGAAAGGCATGCTCTCATTGGCTTCTGACAGGGTAAAGCAAAGGGCCAATTCCTGCCCAGGCTCGAAAGTTTCCGAGGTTTCGATAAACATCCCCTTGGCGCTGATATCGCGGATGCAACTGCGATATACCTTTCCCTCCGCAGCAAAATCAATGAGCATCAAACAGCTTAATCGCGGATATTCGCGTACCCATCGGTAGGCTGCGTCCTTTAATTGAGCCAGGCGGTCCAGAAGGCCGTTTTTATCCAATTTTTGGATCAAGACGAATATCCTTGCGATAATCATCTGCCGACGCACGCCACTTTCATCCAATCCGGAGGAAGATTTAAACAATGCGCCATTCTCTGCCGCAATTTCATCTTCTCCATTGGATAAAGTATCTAACAGCATGATGAGTTCCGCTTCATTCATTTTGTAGATCGATACGGCCAACCTCATCACAATCGTATGCTTTTCAATTTGGTCGACTGAGTAAGCCATTATCCGCTCCTTTTCATATTTTTATCCATATCGCACACTTGCGTTGAAAAGCAAGCTAACAGTGAAATTTGCCCAGGTGGACGCGTGCCAAATCCGCACTATTTCTTTTTATTTGACACTACACCGGCATTTTTTTATACTTGCTTGAACTAAAAGGGTATTCTATCAGCGCAAATCGAGCGGGGGGGCTGATCAGATTGTTGCGCCGCCGGATAGAGCCGGTATCGATGCCGAATAGGCGGGTAATGAATGCTTTCTACGCCTGTCGGTTGATCGTGACTTTCAGATCCAAGAGCAGCGGCAGTTCTTTTGGCTTAAGCACAGGCAACTAATTCCCAAAGGAGGAAGATCATTGTCCTATATACTTGATCAAGAACAGCTGGATGGTATCGAAGAGGTCTTGCAGAAGGACTTAATGGACCTTGGTCTGAAATGCGTCATCCTTATCGACATGGCCGGGAATATCATTTCCAATCTCGACAATGGCCAGGTGGGCCACGATGTCTATTCCTTAGCGGCCCTGGCCGCAGGCAATTTCGGGGCAGTGTGCGCCATGGCCGCCATTATCGGTGAAGATGATTTCGCCCTGCTGTTTCATAAAGGCAAGAATGAAAACATTCATTTCAGCAAGGTGCTGGATGACTTTTTGCTGGTGACCATTTTTGGAAACGATGTCTCTTTAGGCTACTTACGCCTAAAAGTCGACGAATCCATTGGCAAAATCAGCAAAATCTTCGAAACGACCAAAAAAGTCGGATAATCTGGCCGCGCCGATTCGAAGCCATCGACTGAGATGCACAACCTATTAGACGAGGATTCCCTGCGTGGCGGTTATCAACATTCGCAAAAAAGAAGTACAGATCAAAATTGTGTACGTGGGACCGGGCCGTGGGGGTAAAACCACTAACTTGGAATATCTTTTCAAGACGATTCGGCACCGGATCCAGTCGGATATGGTTAGCATCAAAACCCACGGGGACCGCACTTTGTTTTTCGATTTCTTGCCTTTTGATTTGGGTACGATCCAAGGGTACCGAATCAAAACCCAATTATATACGGTGCCGGGCCAGGTGAAATACAACGCCACGCGCAAACTGGTACTAAAGGGAGTGGACGGTGTCGTTTTTGTGGCCGATTCAATGGTCGTGATGCGCGAAAAAAACATTCAATCCCTTGAAAATTTGCGCGAAAACCTGGCATTTTACGACATCGATATGTATAAATTCCCCGTTGTCTTGCAGTATAACAAGCGAGATCTGAGCGCTCCCGACATCCCCCTTTTGGACATCGCAACCCTGGAACAGGATCTGAATACGAAACTTAAGGCCCCCTATTTCGAAGCCAGCGCCCTTCGGGGCGATAATGTAATAGCCACTGTAAAAAAAATCATCTCGGAAACGATTGTATCCCTTCAGGAGCATTTGGCATAGGAGGTCGGTATTGGATAAATCCGCCAAGACAAAACTATCCAGCGATATCGAGAACCGATTGGATGATTTCTTCGGAGAAAAGAGCCAAGCACCTGCTGTCTCTACGGCCAGCTACTCCTTGGAAAAATTGAAATCAGCGGTTCTTTCAATTGATTGGGAGATCACCGATGCGTGCCTGACGGATTTGATCGACCAGTCGGAGGCATTATTACCGCATTTCGAAAGCGATCCCATCACCCATGCATTGTTGCGCATGCTGCGTGCCCTGGGGCGGTACATCCGTAAACGCAAAGCGCGCTCTCACCAGGACGCCATTAAAAGAGTAATGTCGGTATTTGCGAGTCTTGAGACGTTAATCAATGACAAGCAACTGGGCGAGGATCAGCGGAAACGAATTGTTGCCAAGGAAATTCAAGCTTTTAAAAAGCTCAAAGAGCAGGTCGAAACCCAACGGACGGTCAGGTATGCGGCCACAGCGCCAACCGCTCAAGGACAGCGGGGGGAGCCGGTCGAAAACGAATTGGCGGCGCTCTTAGAGCATCATAAATTTAAGCAAGCAATGTTAGCGGTGGAAGAGCGCTTGGGTGCCGAGGTCAAAGAGTTGAAAGCGCAACTGGCTTCCTTACAAAACGAGTTGAATACGATGCGCAAATCTTGATCCCATTTTCCATATTATAGTTACAAGCCGCCCACAAAGGCGGCTTGTTTTTTGGTTACTTAAGATGGAATACGAATAGGGTTATTATGGAAGTTATTTCAAAGCCTTGATTCTGCGAATATCCTCAGATTTACCCAACATGATGAGAATATCGCTATCCTTGATCACGAAATTCGCCGGTGGAACCAGAATAAAGTTTTCAGGAACAAGCTCTTTGATGGCAATGATATGCACGTTGTACTTTGCGCGAAGATTGAGATCCTTGAGACTCTTTCCGATAAAATCACGCGGTGGGCCCACCTGAATCAGATCGAATTCTTCTGCAAGGGGGATGAAGTCCAGCACATTAGGTCTTGAGAGCCCCCGGGATATTCGTACGGCCATATCCCGTTCCGGATGGATGATTTCGGTGGCGCCGACACGCCTGAGGATCTTGCCATGATCGTCATCCAGCGCTTTGGCCAAGATCTTCTTCACTCCAATTTCCTGTAAATAAAGACAGATAAGTACACTGGTGCTTATTTTGGTGCCGGTGGAAACGATCACACCGTCCATATCCTCTAGCCCCAGGGTCTTCAGTGCCTCTTTATCCGTCGAGTCCAGCACCACGGCTTCGGTGCAAAAGGGATCAATGGCTTGCACACGGGCCTTATCGGTATCGATGGCCACCACCTCGTTGCCATCTTCATACAAGGCTTTGGCTGCGTGGAAACCAAAGTTACCCAATCCTATAACCGCAAACCGTTTCATACGGAGCTCCCCTTCTATCCAACCATCATACTCTCTTCGGCATATTCGATGCCTTCGTCTTTACCGGAACCCACGATAATATAGGAAAATGTCAAGATGCCCACACGACCGATAATCATCATCAGGATGATCCAGCCCTTGCCCCACGTGTTCAACTCGGTCGTCACGCCCATGGAAAGACCCACCGTTCCGAAAGCGGAAACCGTTTCAAAAAGAAATCCGAGAAAAGAGTGCGCCGCGCCGCTGGTTTCTCTGGCGATGGCTTGATCTCCGATGAGCAGCATGAATAATACAAAGCAGACAATGGCGATGGAGACAAGGACCAATGAAACAGCGCGCGCCATGGTATCTCCAGGAACACTTTTTTTAAACAGATTGACCCTGCGCCCGTGCCGAACGCGGCTGAGGGTGAAAGCGGTCAACAGGGCCAATGTCGTGGTCTTGACGCCGCCACCGCAAGATCCCGGGGATGCACCGAAAAACATCAAGAAGATCATCATGGCCAGAGTAGCCTCCCTCAGGGAGGAGATATCAACAGTATTGAATCCCGCTGTGCGGCAAGTGATGGATTGGAATAGCGGCACTAAAATGCGGTAGTGCCAGGAAGGTGAATCGGCAAGCGCTTTTCGCTCCAGAAAAGCGTACATCAAGGCCCCACCGACGATCAAGACAAGGGTTGTCCACAACACCGTTTTAGATTGGATCGAGAGGCGACACCGTCCCCGTTTTCTGCTATTGACCCAGCATCGCAGGTCATACAAAACCGGGAAACCAATGCCGCCAATTACAATCAGCAGACAGATCGCCACATTAAGCAAGCCGTGGCCGCTATAACCGATTAAATTGTCCGGAAAGAGAGCAAACCCGGCGTTACAAAAAGCCGCAATGGAGTGAAAAAGCGCGAAATAAGCGGCTTTGAAGAAGCCAAGCTCCGGTGCCCAGCAAACAGTCAGCAAAATTGCCCCGATCAATTCCGCCCAGACCGTGAACACGATGATGCTGTTTACCAGGCTGAATATATCCTTACGCGGAGCGGCGGCGAAAAGCTCCTGCATGGCCAAGCGTTGCCGGATAGATGCCCCCCACCCGACCCATTGGAATAGAGCCACGGAAATGGTCATGACTCCCAAGCCGCCCACCTGAATGAGTAGTAAAATGATGCATTGCCCGAAAAGAGTGAACCGGCTGCCTATATCCACGACCGTCAAACCGGTGACACAGATGGCAGAAGTGGCTGTAAAAAATGCATCCACCCAGGAAACGGCGCCTGCGCCTACTGCGATCGGCAGCTTGAGCAGAAGGGCTCCCAGAACAATCGCCACCAGGAAGCTGAGCAGCACCAAAGTAGCCGGATGCATTTTAAGAAGTCGGCTGCGAGTCGTCATATCAAGAACCTTGGATCGTAAAGCGTTGTTTCAATAGAGGTATGCAAGCCGGATGGTACTTTCAGCGAATGGGTTTCAAGATGCTATCCAGGTCTGAGATCCCATCCAAGTTTGCCTCGCGGGCGAAGCGATCCTCTACCAAACCTGTAATCACGTTATTTTCGATCAGGCCGAAGTCTTTCATCATGTCGGCCATTTGCTGCATTTCCTCTTGGCGAGGCTGGAATTGATCGAATTGGATGCGGTGCAATGGGGTACTCAAAGCATACTCGACCAAATCCAAAGGCTGCCCCCAATAACGGGAAGCGATCTGTGCGGCCTGGGGGATATTGTTCTTGGCCCATTGACCTGAACGTACCGCGCCCTGCACAAGAGCCTTTACTGTCTCGGGCTCTTTTTCGATCAGACGATTTTTGACCAGCATCAGGTTGCAGATGAAATTGGGCCACACCTGCTCAACATAGGTGAACAAATTGCTGCTGCCGTATTTCAATGTCTGGGCGGCGAAGGGTTCGCCCACGAAGTAAGCATCCAGCGATCCTGACGCCAGCGCCGCGGCCATATCGGGCGGGTTCATCTCCACAATGCGAACCCTGTCCTTTAGGCCCGCTTCGCTGATCATTTTCAGGAGGGCCAAATGATGCCCCGAATAGCGGATGGGCACAGCCACTGTCCGGCCTTCCAGGTCGGCAAGATTTTTGATTGCCAGTTCTTTGCGGGTCACAAAGGTGCTCTCATGACGATTGCCGATATAGACCACACGCACGTCCTCACCTTGTTGGTGCAACACAACGGATAGCGGTGCGATGATAAATGCCGCCTGAATCTGATCACTGCGCAAGGCTTCGGCCATCTCGGCGAAGGAGGCGAATTTCATGGCCCGGAACCGTATGGCGCTGTCGGCCTGGGTGCTGGCGGCATCCAGCAGCGGCGCCGCCAGATTGGTGATAACGGGCATATAACCCATTTTGACGATCTTGCGCTGGTCACGGTCGGTATTTAGGCTGAAGTGCAGGGCCCCAATGAGCACAAACCATCCCACCATCAACATCAAGATCCGCCACGGATAAGAGTGCCACTTTCTCCGCAAGCCGGAGGCACTAAACGGCATAGGGCACCCCCAGCATCAGGAAGATTTCGCTGCGCAGGCGACTCAATCCATGATCACGCTCAAAATCCCGGGGCCTGGGGAAATCGAGCTTATGGATCATCTTCACGGCCGCCGGTCGTCCGCTGAATACAACGATACGGTCCCCCATGATCAAGGCGTCATCGATATCGTGGGTAACGACCAAGGTGGTTTTGCGGATAAACTCGTGCATGTTGACCACCTCTTCGCGCATCTTCATGTGCGTTAAAAAATCCAGTCCGCTGAACGGTTCATCCATGATCAGCAGATCCGGATTGACGGCAATGGCTCGGGCCAATTCGGCGCGCCGCTGCATGCCACCGGAAAGTTGGTGGGGATAATAGTCTTCAAAGCCATCCAATTCAACGATCTCGATAAACTCCTTGATCTTCGCTTTTTTGGCAGCCTTGTCCGCCATATGGCGCAGCCCCAGCCCGACATTCTGGGCCACCGTCATCCAGGGAAACAAACCGCTGTGCTGGAAGACAAAGATCGACTGATCCGATGGCCCGATCACCGGTTTGCCCCCTACCCAAATCGCACCATAGGTGGGGTTTTCAAAACCGGCGATAACCCGCAACAAGGTGGATTTGCCGCATCCTGACGGCCCCAGAATGCAGACCATCTCGCCTTCCTCGAAACTCATGCTGATGTTGTTGAGCACCAGGATATTGTCCCCTGAACGCTCGATGGGGTCGTGCAAGTTGCGCGGCTTGCTGCGCCTGCCCATGTACATCTTGGTCAAGTTGTCGATGCGGATGTAACCCATGTTGTGGCTTTCGCCTCCCCTGCCGCCGACGGCATGCAGCTTTAGTGCGCTTTGGCTCCCCAACTGGCCGATTCGATGTTGCCCAGACGTTTCATCATATAGTCCAGTACCAATCCGATAAGGCCGATGACGATCATGCCATCCATGACGTAATCCATGCGCAGGGCGTTGCGCGCATCCAGGATCAAGTAGCCCAGCCCGGAACGCACAGCGATCATTTCGGCGGCCACTACCACCAGCCAGGCGATGGTGACGGTCAGGCGTAACGCCGTTACCACTTCGGGGATAATGGCGGGAAAAATGACACGCGCAAGTATTTCTTTGCGTGAAAAGTTGAAATTGGCCGCTACCTGAAAATAGATCGGATTAATGTTGTGTACGGCGATGGTGGTAGAGACCACCATGGGGAAAAAGCTTGCCAGGAAGATTAAAAAGATGGCGGGTGGATCGCCGATACCGAACCAGAGCATGGCCAGCGGAATCCACGCAAGCGGCGAAATGGGACGTAAAAATTGAATCACGGGATTGAGAAATGCCCAGATCATCCAGATCCGCCCCAGCAAGATCCCCAAGGGGACGCCGAGCAAAACCGCCAGATAAAAACCGGAAGTGACGCGAAACAAGCTGGCCACGGTATGCTTCAGCAAGGTACCATTGCCGATCAGCTCGAGCAGGCTGAGCACGACCGTCAAAGGATCTGGAAATATTTGGACACTCCAACCGCTGCAACGGGCCAGGACTTCCCAGGCCACCAAGATGAGCAGAAAAGCGGACAAGCCCAACCACCACGAACGGCCGACGTGCTCTGCAGAACCATGAAGCGCTTGCGGGCCTTCATTATGTTCAAATTTCATGGTCGGCACCTCTGGAGCCCTCCCATAGCGCATCCGCAAAACTGAGGCAACCGGCTTGCGGACAGCCGGAACGCTCCATTGGCCGGCTTGAGCGAAACCGGCGGGGCAGCCGTATCTCCTTCCAATTGCCTGCTGGATCAGGACCCGGAACGGATACTTTGCCGCCGAGAATCATAGCGATCAGTGGGTTTCCGGGAGCCGGCCCAGGATCTCTTCGGCCAATTGATGGTATTGAAGTCCGGCCTTGCTCTGCTGATGGTATTCAAGAACCGGCATGCTCATGATCTGGGCCTCGCGGATGCGCGCATCCATTTCGATGAGCGTTTCGAAGGCCAGGCCGGGGTAGAGGCGTTTAAGCTTGGTACAAATCATCTTCGAGGCGGTGCTCTCCTTGTCGTACATCGTGATGAGAATTCTGGGAGATATCGACGGATTGGTTTTGGTTTTAATCAACTGAATCAGTTTGAGGATCTGATCGATGCCATGGGTCGAGAGATAATCGCACTGGCTGGGGATGATGACCAGCCGGGACGCTGTCAGGGCATTGAGCGTAAAAAATTCAATGGAGGGGGGGGTATCGATCAGGATATAGTCAAAGCGCCCCCGAATTGTCATCAGTCGGTCTTTGAGCATGAATTCGAAGTTGCGGGCCCCAAAATACTTCTTGTTCAACAGCACCATGTTCTTGTTGGACGGGAAAAGCCATAAATTATTGTACTTGGTCTGAACAATGTGGTTCCCCAGGTCATTTCCCCCGCCATTGATCGCTTCGTAAAAAGAGATGCTCTCCTTATACCCCATGGAGATGGTCAGGTTGGCCTGAACGTCGAAGTCGATCAGAAGCACGCGCTTGCCATGCATCGCCAGGGAGAGCCCCAGATTGAGACAGGTAGAGGTTTTGGCCACGCCCCCTTTTTGATTGCTGATGGCCACCACATTGTCCGTGCCGTCGCTTTTTTTGGCAGCCGCCAGATCCAGAAAATGAATCTCCTCAACCCGCACCGGCCGATAGGCCGAAAAAACGTGCTGACATTTGGTGCAGCGCGCGATGAAGTTCGGCTCCTGAACGAGGCGGTCGTTTAGATCATAGCGAGTCAGGCAACTGGGACAGACAACTATCATGGACGGGTCCCCCCTTGAATGCGGTTATGCCATACTGGCTTCAATGGCGCCAGGCAGTTGACTTTCTGTAACTACTTTGCGAACGGTGCCTTTTTCGATGGCATTCTGGGTCAGGTTTGGGTAGACACAGCAATGAGTGTCTTGGGCAATGGTGTTGCCGTTGTAATCCCGTATACGGGCAAATCCATCCGCGCCGTCGTCGCCCACGCCGGTGAGCAGGACGCCAATGGTATTTTGCCGGAAGACTTGGGCCGCGGAGGAAAAGAGCTTGTTCAGCGGTTGATCCACCGCTTTGTCCAAACGGATGCAAGGCTGATCTTTTTCATTGCGTTCGATGGACAAGGATTGGGTATTCGAACAAATATAGCAAACGCCCTGTTCCAGGATCATGCCGTCCCGAGCCACTTCAACGAACCAGGGCACATGTTCGTTAAATTTTTTCGCAAAGGCCGGCAAAATCTGAGGCGCGATCTCCTGGACCACCACCATGGCGGCTGGCAACGCGGGAGACAAGCGCGTCAGGAGCCGGATTACCGTGTTGGGTCCGCTTAAACTGGTGCCCAGGGTGATCAAGTATTGCAGGGCGTTTTGTCCGTGCCGGGGCGCAAGATTCTCCTTCGTGTCCCCTACCAGCATCCGCACCCGCCGGATATTTTCGAAATTGACGCTGCTGGCGATCTTGACCCGGTCGATGATCTGGCGCCTGGATTTGTCCATGTCTTCGGAAATGCCGCCCGAGGGTTTGGGTACGAAATCGACAACCCCCAGACGCAAGGCTTCGAAGGTCACGGCGCCGTCGCTGAACAGCGAGCTGAGCACCACCACCGGCACCGGGGATTCGATCATGAGGTGACGCACGGCTGCCAAACCATCCATGCGCGGCATATCGATATCCAAGGTTACCACATGGGGATTGAGCGCTTTGATCTTTTCCAAGCCATCCAATCCGTCCCGGGCGGTGCCCACCACATTCAGGCGGTTGTCCGATTGCAGAATTTCGGAAATGGCTTTGCGCATGAACAAAGCGTCGTCTACAATTAAAACTTTAATCGGTTCATCCATGATTGGCTCTCATGCATCTTCTGTCAGTCAAACTGACTATTAAATGACGGAATTCTATCAGGAGCAATAACGCCTCAAAACATGAACCATGTCTTTGGGGTCGAATAGTTCAGTAATCAAGCCTTCGTCCACCACAGGAACGATGGTTTTAGGCATAATGCACTTATCCGGTTGCGGGGCCACAATAATGCCTCCGGCCGCTTTGATCTTGCGCAGACCGGCCATGCTGCCGACTTCCCCTCCGGACAACAGAAAGACGATCGTTTTGCTTCCAAAAAGATCGGCCGCATTGGTCAGCAATTGATCCAGGCCATTGAGCACTTCTTCCGTATCTTCCTTGGTGGCGTCCTTTAAAACCCGCACCATGCCGACCTTCCCGATCTCCAGGGCCCTTCCGCTGGCGCCGATGTAGCACCGGCCCGGGCATAAGACCGCTCCGCTGTCCAAGGCCTGCACCTCGAATCGACTGCGGGCATTCAAATACTCCGAGAGCGCCGGCGCAAACTGCGGTGGGATCGACTGCATGGAGAGCACGCTGGCGACCGGGTTGATGGGCATCGAAGAGACCATCTGCATGACCTCCAGAAAGCCGCCAACGCCTGAAACCGCAATCACCAAACGCTCACAGGGCAGCTTGGGGTTGATCTTCACGAAATCGGCTTCGGTCAGCTTTGGCAGGCGGAGACGTTGAAAGCGCTTGATGTTGGCCGACACCGCCAGATGCACGCGTTCGACCATGCGCTGTTGCTGCTTGACGATGTTGCGGTTCTTGACCGGCTTGCTCATGAAATCCACGGCCCCCAGGTTCAAAAAGGAGAGGATCGTGCCATACGACGATGGCGACAGATTGCTCATGATCACGACCGGGCAAGGGCTCTCAATCATGATGTGCTTCAAGGCCGTACTGCCGTCCATGACCGGCATATTGACATCCATGGTGATCAAATCCGGCGAAAGCTGTTTCATTTTTTCCAGGGCATCCTCGCCGTTTTTGGCATTACCCACCACCTCAATGCTGGCGTCGGCCATCAACATGCTGGTTAGGATCTTGGACATAATGGCCGAATCGTCCACGATCAATACCCGCAGGCGCTTATCCGGGACCACCGCGGGTGCGAGGGCCGCGGCCGAAGCTTCCTCCACCTTGCTCTGCGCCAACTCGTCGGCTCTGCGGGCGGCTTCCATCAACAAGAATTGGTAAGGCTCTTTGATGGTGGGCTTGGCGATCGGCGGCGCGTCCATGGTTTCAAATTGACCGCTTGGCCATCCCAAGATAGTAAAAAAAGCGTTGACGCCGGAAAGCATGCCGCACTCGGCATGCACAATGTCCCCATCCTGGATGAAAAGCTCTCCCTGCTGCTGATCCTGACGCACACGCACGCATATGCTTGCCCCGGCCAGGCAACACATCTGGATGATATCGGTCAATTGGATATTGCGCAAAGTTCCGGCGAATCCCGTTCCCGCTTGCGCTAAGTTTTGGCTTTTAGAAGCTTCCATCATAGTCGTTCAATCCCGGTGATAGGTAATCGCCACTGAGCTGCTACGCGTTAACGGCCTTTACCCGTCTGATGTGCTGGGCTACCGCCAGATGAACCAAATCGGAGACATCCAGAATGAGGGAGATGGCACCGTCGCCAAGAACCGTTGCGCCTGAAAAGCCGCTCTTTTCCTGCAAATAATCTTCCAGTGGCTTAATAACCACTTCCTCCCGGCCCCAGAGTTTATCGACGATGAGACCGGCCTGCCGGTTGCCTGTATTGACCACGACGACGAACACTTCGTCACTGTCGGAAGCGGCGCCCTCCATATTGAGCACCTGGGATATACGGATCAACGGCAGCGTTGAATCCCGCAGGTAGTAAACTTCCATACCCTCGATGGTGTAGATCTCATGCGGACGGATACGAATGGTTTCATCCACCGCCGACAAGGGAATGGTGAAAATCTCTCCGGCGACGTGCACCAGCAGGGCCGGGATAATGGCCAGGGTCAAAGGGATCTTGATGCGAAAAAGGGTGCCGGAGCCCGGCATGCTTTGGGTTTCGATGGTGCCGTTCAACCTTTCGATGTTCTCTTTGACGACGTCCATGCCGACGCCGCGTCCCGATGTGGTCGTGACTTCGTCGGCGGTGGAAAAACCCGGGCGCATGATCAACCCCAGCAGATCCTCTTCGCTCATCCGTTCGGCTTCTTCGGCTTGGATGAACCCCTTGGAAAGCGCCTTGGCCTTGATGAAATCGGGGTCGATGCCGCGGCCATCGTCGCTGACTTCGATGACGACGTAATTACCCTCGGGATAGGCCTCGAGCTTCAGGGTGCCGGTTTCCGGCTTGCCCTTGCGTACACGCTCGTTGGCCGGTTCGATGCCATGATCCACGGCATTGCGGATGATGTGCACCAGGGGATCGGAAATTTGCTCGATCACCATGCGGTCCAATTCGGTCTCTTCGCCATGGATTTCCAGTTCCACCTGTTTATCGGTGTTGCGAATTAGATCGTGCACGACACGCGGATAGCGGCTGAAGAGTTGGGCGATGGGCAGCATCCGCACCTTCATGACGTTGTCTTGGAGCTCTGAAGTGATGCGGCCCAAAGACATCGTGGTATCGTTGATGCGGCTGGTCAACCGCTTGATCATCTGCATCTCCGGCGTTTCCGCTTTTTGGTTCAGCTTCATCATCAGCATCAACTCGCGCATCTCTTCATGGAGCTGGCTGAAGCCGGCGCGGGTGACAACCAATTCTCCCACCTGGTTCATCAAGGTGTCGATCTTGGTCGCATCCACGCGGATGCTTTGCTTCTGCAAGCGTTCGCGGAACTTATCGGTCTGGCGCCGTCCCCTCTGGTAGCCGCCCCTGCCTTCGTCCTCATCGATGGGCGAAAGGGCTTCATGATCCCGCTTTTCGATCATTTGAGCCAGCGGCTTGGGCTGCAACACCTTCCGGGGCTCTTTAGGCGCTTCGCCTTCCGAGAAGAGGAAGGATTCTATGTCGCCGGCGCTACTTGGGGGCGGGGTCGGCGTCGAAGGCTGAGCGGAAAGATTTTCCAACGCCGCAGCGAGGCTTTCTTCGTCGGAAAGCAGTTCATGGACCACATCCAGACGGGTCTGCGATAGTCCCCCATGTTCGCCGGCACTGCCTTGCATTTTGGCATCGAAAGCGTTTTCGAGCCTTGAGAGCAAGCTTTGCTCATCGGCGCCGGCGGATTCGAACACAGGCGCTTCGATCACCTCTCCGCCCCAATCGGCGCTTTCCCGATCGGGCGGCAAGATAGCTGCCGTTGGGGCAGGCTCCGCGGGTGCAATATCAATGATGGGTGCCGGAATTTGGACCGGTTCCGCTTGAACTTCTTGGTCTTTAATGGAAAGCGTCACGTCCGCAACCGCCGGGCCCAGGGCCGGCGCAGCGAAGAAATGCCGAACGCGTTCCATCATGGGACGCATCACCAAGTCAACCCATGACTGCCACTCTACTGTTTCACCATTGGAAAGCTGATGAATGGCGGCATCGACAGCATCGATCCACTGATCGTAGGTGGCTTTCAGCTCTTCGTATTCCATGTAATTGGCCGATGACCGCAACCGGCGCAACTGGTCCTGACAGGTCGAAAGAACAGGTGCCGCATCCGGTCCTGCCTCCAATTTTTCGGCGAGCGAAGACAATGCTTTCAACCCAGCCTCAAACTGTTGCGTGAATATGGCGAACAGCTCTTTATCATAGGCCTCTTCATAGACCGCTAACGGCGCCGCTGATGGGATCGGCGTCACGGGTGCCGGTGCGGCTTCCATCGTTTCAGGGACGGCGGCCGGCTGAGCAACGCTTTCGGGACCGGACACGAATTTTTGGATGCGCACCAGCAGATCGTCAATGGCCGCCGACTCGGAACGCCGGGTGGTTATATCCTCCAACAGCTCCGTAATGCGATCTTTGCCTGCCATCAACAGGTCGATGATCCCTCTGTCCACCCCGTTCTGGCCGCGGCGCAGCAGGTCCAGCAAATTTTCCAGCTTGTGGGATAGTTCGGCGATCCGCTCCATACCAAGGTATTCGGAAGAGCCCTTGATGGTGTGGATCGACCGGAACAGTTCGTTGAGCACACCGAGGTCGCCGGGTGCCTGCTCGAGCCGCAGCAGATTTTGTTCGACCTCATCGAGGTGTTCGCTGGTTTCAGTGATGAAATCGCCCAAGAGTCCCTGGTCGGCAGGCTCGGACGGTATCGTTTCCGCCATTGACGGTGCCTCGACTGGGGGCTCTGCATCCGGCGGCGATGCAGCTTCCGCGGCCGGCACAACGAGTTGCGCAGCCATTTGCACGGCAGGTTCAGGTAACATTGCTTCCGCGGCCGGTTGTGGCGGAGTCAGGCTCAACGTCATTTGTTGTACGGCAGCCACCTTGGGAAAGAAGCTCTTAATGCGATCAAGGTGGGCCGCGGTGACCTCCTGGGCAAATGCGTACCAATCCACCTCATGGCTGTCCGCGATCATTTGCTGGATTTTGGCCACGGCTTGCAGCCACTGCCCATAAACCTGTTTGAGCTTGTCATAGCCCATATAATTGGCCGAGGACTTTAAGGTCCCCAATCGGTCTTCATAAAGGGACAAGGCTTGTTGCACCGATTGACCGGAAACAAGTTTGAGGGTCTGGGCGCAAAGCTCCTGCAACCCATCTTTCAGTTGATCGACGAAAATGCCGAAGAGCTCTTCGTCATATTCAGCCTCGATGGCATCGCCCTCCGCCTTCGGCCCGGGCGCGGCCGGCGCTTCTTCGGCCATTACGGGTGGCACTTGCTCGGTATAATCCTTGATGCGTTGCACCAGATCGTCGATGGCCGTCTGCTCGGCTTGATGTTGCGCCAGGTCGTCCACCAATTGCAACAGGCGATCATGAGTGGCGATCAGCAAATCTTCCACTGCGCGATCCAGTTTGCGCTCCCCCCGCCGCAACAGATCCAGAAGGCTCTCCAGTTTGTGCGACAACTCAGCGATGCGCTCCAAACCCAGGTACTCCGACGATCCCTTGATCGTGTGGACCGACCGGAACACCTCGTTAAGAACATCCGTGTCTTCGGGTTGTTGCTCCAAACGCAGTAAACAGCGCTCCGTATCTTCGAGATGTTCACCGGTCTCGACGATGAAATCTTGAAGCAATGAACGGTCCGCTTTCTGGGAAGATTCCGCGGCCTCATCGCCATCGGAGAAGAGATCGAGCTCCGGTTGGATCTCTTTTGCACTTGACATCGGCGCCATAGCCGGTTCGCTTTCCAGTTCAACACCGATATCGTCAAAACGGAGCTCTTGCTTCGCTTCGGCTTTCGGTGCTTCCGGCTGAACAACAGGGATGACCGTGGGTGCCACCATGTCCAGCACCAGTTGCTGGAGTGCCGTTACTTTGGGAAAAAAGCCTTTAATGCGTTCCAGGTGAAGCGCGGTCACATCCCGGGCAAACGCCGCGCCATCCACCGCACTCCCGCCCGCTATTTGCTTGCGGGCATAGCTTACAGGTTGTTGCCAATTTTCATAAACTTCTTTAAGTTGGTCGTAACCCATGTAATTGGCCGCTGACTTTAAGGTCCCCAAGCGGTCTTCATAATGGGCCAATGCCTGATCAACCATTTCTCCGGACTGAATCTTTTGCGTCTCCGCGCACAGCGCTTGCAACCCATCGAGCAACTGATCGACGAAAATGCCGAACAATTCCTGGTCATACTCATCTTCAATGGCGTTAGTGTCGGTTTGCGGTGGAGCGGTGGCCGACAACTCTTCGGCCGATACCGGAGCGGCTTCCCCGGTGTACCCCTCGATGCGCCGTACCAGGTCGTCAATCGCCGTCTGTTCGGCCTGATGCTTGGATAGATCGTCCACCAATTGGGCAATACGGTCATGGGTGGCGATAAATAAATCTTCTACGGATGGGTCCAGCTTGCGCTCTCCCCTGCGAAGCAAGTCCAGCAGGCTCTCCAGCTTGTGAGACAACTCGGCGATACGCTCCAAGCCTAGATACTCAGACGACCCTTTGATCGTGTGGATCGACCGAAAAATCTCGTTGAGAACTCTCGCGTCCTCGGGACTCTGCTCCAAACGCAATAAATTGCGCTCCGTATCTTCAAGATGCTCTCCGGTCTCCGCGATGAAATCTTGAAGCAAGGAGTTATCAGTCATGCGTTTCTCCTTTTCGTTGCCCCACCCTTGTACCAGCCCATCTCAGATCTTCTCGCAACCACCAAATTTCTTCCAACACTCATCGATCGGCGATCCGGTTTTTCCCCGGCGGTCCGCCGCTACATCAGAGGCTGTTGATCAGATCGACAATCGCCCTGGTGTTGTGCTTGTTGACGTAGCCTTTAGCGCCGACACGCTTGGCGTCCTCGCTATATTTATCTTCGTCC
This sequence comes from Deltaproteobacteria bacterium, assembly GCA_021819735.1. Taxonomy (GTDB): domain Bacteria; phylum Desulfobacterota; class Desulfobacteria; order Desulfobacterales; family Desulfosarcinaceae; genus Desulfatitalea. The sequence goes on along the minus strand of JAKAFO010000001.1, from coordinate 45,589 downwards.
AGGTTGGACAGGAAAATAATGCGGGCTCCGGGGTCGCCATTCAAAATTTCCTTGGCGGCCTCAAAGCCATCCATGTCTCGCATGGTGATATCCATAGTTACGATATCGGGTTTCAGGGACTTGTACAGAGCCACCGCTTCTTTGCCGTTCTTTGCTTCTCCGGCGACACTGTGATGCTCATCCAGAAGAGTTTGTTTGATCATTTTACGCATGATGGAGGAATCGTCGACGATGAGTATCTTTTTGCCCATTGAGTCACACCCTGTTAATTACGATTGACCTGCAAACGTTTTTGAGCTCCCAGGCGCTTGAACTCCTCCACCGCAATGATTCGGTTGAAATCGAGAATCGCCATGGCAGGTTGTTCTTCTACCTTACAGAATCCACTGAGATAATCGTTTTGAATGCTGCTCGACGCCGTCTCCGCAGTTGGCTGAATGGCGCCGACCGGCACCTTGTGCACGCGTACCACTTGATCGACGATGAAACCCGTAACCCTTCCCGCGGCATTGAGGATCAGAGTCCAGGCATCCTGGACGGGCACTTGATGGTCCGCTTTCAAATTCAGGCGCTTGCGCAGGTCAATGATCGGAATAATCCGGCCGCGCAGATTGATGACACCGGCAATAAAATCCGGCGCATCGGGTATCGCCGTTATCGGTACCTGCTTGATGATTTCCTGCACCATCAATATATCCACACCGAAAAGCTCCCCTTCCAGCTTAAAACTCACCATCTGGATGGTATCGACTTCTTCGGGCAAGTCCTCTTCAGCGATCGCAATGGGTTCTTCCATTGATACCTCTCCTTATTTACTATGCTCCTTTATGAATGCATTGATGGCGCCTGCCATTTGCTTGTCGCTGACCAGGTAGTCCACGGGATGCTTTTCGGCGGCTTTCAGGGGCGTTTCTTTAAACAGGCAACTTCGTGGATCCTGAACAAACAGCGTGCCTCCCATCTGCTTAATCTTGCCCATGCCGGCAACCCCGTCATCTCCCGTACCCGTTAGAATAACACCCGCCGCACGATCCTTCATCGTCTGGGAAACAGAGGCCATCAACATGTCGATGGCGCCCATGGGCGTCGGGAATGGAGAAGAATTTACCTTCAAGATGGTTTGTTCCCCATCCTGGACAATGGATACATGCTCCGAGGCAGCGGCCAGATAGCATCTGCCCCCCTTCAAAACCATGCCGTCCGTGGCACGATATACCGAAAGTCGGCTGCATTGGTCCAAATAGCGCGCAAAACCGTCTATGTGATGTGGGGCCTGATGCATTACGGCGATATAGGCGGCCGGAAGATCTTCCTTAAGTCGCGGAACGACGTTCAGCAGCGCGCCATACCCACCTTCGGCAACCCCCATGGCCACCACACAAACACAGGCAATGGAATTGGTTCTAGCCGGATCTTTATCCGTGGACGGACGACGCAGGTACCGAATGGACTCGATCTGAATGCCGGCGGCCTGTTCTATTTTTCTTAGAATTTCTTCTTTTTGGGAGCTTAGATCGGCCCCTTTGACTTGGGTGGGTTTAGGCAAGAAATCGATGGCGCCATACTTGAGGGAGTCGAAGGTCTCCAGCGAACCTTCCTTGGTCAAGGCGCTGATCATGACTGTTGGAATCGGCCGACTGATCATGATGTGTTTCAAGGTGGTCAGGCCGTCCATGACCGGCATATTGATGTCCAGCGTGATTACATCGGGTTGTTCGGAGACCAGAAAATCTAAGGCCGCTTTTCCATTTTCAGCCTCTCCGATGACCTTCTTGCGACCATCGGATTCAATGATATCACGCAACACCTTGCGAATGAGTTTCGAATCGTCCACCACCAGGATTTTTAATTGGTCTTCTTTCCCAAAAGGAGCGGGTTCGACCGCCGGCTGCCCCAAGGCCGCCTGAACCGTTTTACCCTGCTTCTTATTGGCCAGTGAAACAATCAAGGTTTCGCGGCAGACGGTGCATAAAAACTTAAACACGTCGCCGCTCATCTGAGCATCGTCGATATCGTGCCGAGTGCCGCACTCTTCACAAAACAGAATCATCTTGCATTTCCCTGCCGAGCCACAAAACGCATAAACTTGGGCAATTCATAAAAAGTGACGTGCAATCCTGCCTGCGCCCTGTCTGTTCCCATATCGGCAAAAAGGGAAATCAGCTTTAATTTTGCTAAGCTCCGACCGTTTGAGATCAAACCCACATTCACCCTTTTGCGGCCTGAAAATTTTTGGAGGAAGCCCTTTGATCCCTGAAGGGAAGCGCTCAAAAACTTCAATTCAACAGCGGCCTAAATATCATAGCCACCTCAACGGTCATCATCAGCCCGGAAGTGGTCTGTTTACAGTTTCGGCGGGCTTCCGGAAAGGTGTTCAAAATGATTGCTCTGCCGGACCCCACAGATAGTTCGATATTAACTATTTTTTCAAAAAAACTAATGGCATATAAGCCTAAGGCAGGTGTCAAAGTCAAGCTAAAAAACGAGAGCTTGTCTGAAAATACGGGGGGTTGGACACTGAATGGGCTCGATGGTTGACCTGTTTTCGGGGCAAAATCCGAGGCCGATTCCGGTAGACTATGCCTCTACCTCCTCGTCCAGTTTACGCAAGCCCTCCATCAACAGTTCCATGAACATACCCAGTTCGGGCATTTTCATCTCTTTTTCAGTAAGGCCGGGCGCGAATTGAAAGCGCCCCTTCTTCTCACCCAGCACTGAAAAGAAAGCAGATTTCCCATGCTTGCGCCCATACTTGGCTTGGACAATAGCACCATTGCGAAACAAAAAACTGGCAGGGCCCTTGGATAGATTGAGCTTTAATACACCGGTTTTTTGGTTGTAATTGAGTGTTTGAAAAAGTTCCACGGGCGGCATTTGAGACAGGGTTCCTGTCATTCCAGAAGCAAATTCCTTGGATATCATCACATTGGATCTTGCCAGGCGCCGGGAAAGCAGTCGGGCGAAATACATTTGCAGGGATGGAAAACGGTTGAGAACCTTAAGAAAATCCTGGCCTCGGATATATAAGACTGTGGTCGGCTCAACCACTTTGATGGTGGCCCCAACGGGATCGCCGCTAATTAAGCTCATCTCTCCAAAAACTTCTCCATTGCGCAATTTCGTAATGCTGATGCCGTCATCGTCGACCACGTTCACCAACCCGGATACAATAATATAGAGATTTTTCCCAGGCTCCCCCTTGCACATGATGGATTCTTCCGGAGAGAACTTTTTAAGCCGTAAAAGAGATACGAAGTCCCTCAGACTCGCCTCGTCCAAAGTTTTAAAAATTGAAAAATTGCTCAGCAGGCTGGCGATGGTATGGACATCCGTACTGTGCTGTTTGATATCTTCGATAAGTGCAACACTCGACCCCTTTTTATGTTCCAGTCGAATCTCGCTGTGACATTCGCCGCATGAAATGACGGCCTCGGGGATTCTATCGACGCGCTCATGCTCAACCAGAATCTTAGTCAATTGCCCGATCAGCGTCCGACACTCGCTTCGTTTATGGGGTAAATCGATGATGACGGTGGAAATGAACTTACTGCCCCGATTGTGCTCAAGCAGTAGCGCATTCCCAGAGATTTTAAACTCATCCCCCTTCCGGTAGTAAGGGCACCCCTGAACATCGATCACCTTGAAGATGGTTTCATTAAAACTCATATGGCTTTCCGGTGCTTTGAGGATTTTACTCTTTAAATTTCCAGCATATTTATAAAGGCGCAAAAATCATAAAATCCATACCAGCTTATATCGACCGATACGATCAATCCCTCAAGTGGGAAATAGGCGGTCTATGAGGAAATATGTCGAGCAGGTGGGCATGGGAGCAAAAACCCATGAAAAGAGATGCACTCTCTTACTTACAAGCCCTTAGTTTTTCAGGTTGCATCAGGCGAGACAAACTGCAGTGCTGAGCCTGGAAGGAAATACCCGTGGGAACGACCGTCAGCAATTAAAAAGCGCACCCATGCTTCACACCCATCCATACTTTATAACCGACCGGCGATCGTACCCACGGGCAAATCTAGCATTGTTTTTGACTTGCTTGCTCTGAACCTGAGCGATGGCTTTTAATTCGCGCCATAGAGCAATTGAGCTAACCTAAGCATTTTCCAGGCCATCCCGCCTAAAACCTATCAATATTTTTATTGTTGCAAAATTAGCAACTTACGCCATTAACAGGATGATCGCGTAGAATAATCGAATGCGGAATCGTGCCATGATGACGCACCTCGGCTTCAATATTTCGATTTAACATGTTAATTCGTATTGATATGCAGGTACGCCAACTTGGCGTCCACGATGTCACTTTGGCGCGTCTAAATCCAAGGACTTTAATTTGCGCTGCAAGGTGCGCAGACCGATTCCAAGCATGCGTGCGGCATGCGTGCGATTGCCACTGGTCAGGCGCAACGCCTGCAGAATCTGCCGGCGCTGAAGTTCGTCCAGGGAAAGAAAGCTTTCATCACGCCGTAAAAGGGGTGGCTTGGAGGATACAAGCAGATTTTGAGCCGATGAAAGGCGCAGGGTATCCGTTGTTTCCACCAAAACCGCGGAAGCAACGATATTCTCTAATTCGCGCACGTTACCCGGAAAATCATACTGCTGCAGGGCCTGGGATAATTCGAAGGATATCTGCCGGATAGACTTCTTGTTCTTGCGGGCGTGCAGCTTCAGGAAGCGATCGGCCAAGACAAGTATATCCTTGGGTCTTCGGCGCAATTCAGGAATGTGGATGTGGTATTCGTTCAGCCGGAAATACAAATCGCGGCGCAAGTGCCCCGAGGTCATGGCCTCGCTCACATTGCGATTGGAAGCAGACAAAATACGCAGATCCACATTCACGATCTGGGTACTGCCGAGCCGGTAGAACTCCTTCTCCTCGATCACCCTTAGCAACTTCCCCTGCATCGCCGGGGCCAGTTCGGTGATTTCATCCAAGAAAAGAGTTCCGCCCTGGGCCGTTTCGAAGAAGCCGCGTTTGTCTGAAACAGCCCCGGTGTAGGCGCCGCGAATATGGCCGAAAATATCATCCTCAAACAGGGTATTGCTGAAGGCGGGCATATTGACGGCCACAAAAGGTCCGTTGCTGCGGGAGCTGATCTGATGGATGATACGCGCCAACATGCCTTTACCGACACCGGTTTCGCCCGTGATCATGACATTATAGTCGCTTTGGGCACAGATTTCGGCTTGGTGAAAGACCAGCGCCATGCTTTCGTCCCGCGCGACCATGCCAGCGAACTTTTCTGGGAATTTTAAATCTTCAAACCGCTGGGGGCGCTCGAACAGGGCCATTCCTTGCCGGAGTTGATAGCGTTCCAGTGCATGACCGATGACAATGATGGTCCGTTCCAGGTTAAGCGGCTTGACCAGATAATCGTAGGCCCCAAAGCGCATGGCTTGTACCGCCATGGCGACCTCATCCACCGCCGTGACGATGATGCATTCGGTGGCCGGTGATTCCGCCTTGATCTGTTTGAGCACCTCCATGCCGTCCAGATGGGGCATGACCAGATCCAACAAAACAAGATGAAAGCAATGCGAACGAACCAGTGCGCCGACTTGCCTGCTATCGGATACCAGGACCGGGTCTGGCAAGCCGGCGCTGAGCAGCGCTGTACGAATGGAAAAGAGCAAGCCCTGGTCATCATCGACAACCATGATGGGTGATTTATCCGGTTGATTTTCCATTTAGCTTTTCTTTCACCACCTGGATGAAAAACTCCATATCCAAAGGTTTGGTTAAAATTTGATGGAAACCTAGCTGCTCGGCGGCCACGATATTGGGATGTTTTGGGAACCCCGTGACGATGATCACCCTCATCATCTCGAGCCCCAGCTCATTCTTAATGGCCCGGCATACCCCCAGACCATCGATTTCGGGCATGAACATATCGAGCACCAGCAGATCGGGCGGATAGCTCCCCAGCCGGATCAATGCTTCGGCACCATTGGCAAAACCCTCGGCCACGAAATTGGTTTTTCTCGAAATGGATTGGATCAACAGCGCCCTGAAAGCCGGGTCATCGTCCACGACCATGACGCGCTGCGGCTTGGGCTTTTCCGCCGTGGGCAAGAGGACGGTGAACTTTGTGCCCTGCCCGGGCTTGGATTCAAAAGAAATCTCTCCTCTATGGGCCTTGACCAGATTATAGGTCACAGACAAACCGATGCCCGTGCCCCCTTTCGTCTGGCGGTCGGTCACAAAGGGATCGAAGATTTTATCCGCCACCGCGGGATTGATGCCATGCCCGTTGTCGGCTACCTCAATGAGAATGGCTTGGTCCTGGGCGCGCCAAGCAGTAGCAATCCGCACCAGACCCTTTTCGTGATCGATGGATTGATGCGCATTGATCATCAGGTTCAGTATAATTTGCTCAAGGTTCTGGAGATTGGCGTGCAACAAGGGCAGGTTCGGCTCCAGATTCAATTGCAGCTCGGTTTTAGAGCCGGACAAGGTGGCGGCACCGAGTCGCGCCGCATTTTCTACCGCGACATTGATTTGGACTTCCGACTTTTCGGCGGGATTGCTTTTCCTGGAAAATTGTTTGAGCCCATTGACGATGTTGGCCACGCGGTTAGCCGCCATCTTCATGTCGGAGATCAGCCGGGGCATGTTCTCTTTAATAAAGGCATAGGTCAATCCGCCGAATTTGGCGTTCCGCAGCCCCTCCCCGACCCTATCGAGCATGGGGATTAAATCCCGCCACATCTTTTCGAAGAGCGGCAGATTGAAAAGGATCAAATTGACGGGGTTGTTGATCTCGTGGGCAACCCCGGCCACCAATGTCCCCAGGGCCTCCATTTTCTGGGTCTGGGACAACTGCTTTTCGATGCGCTTGTGTTCCGACATGTCGCGACAGATGCCGCCCACGGCCCAGATCCGGCCTTCCCGGTGGATCGGGTATAGGGTGATTTGAAAAAACTCGGTTCCCTTGCCGGCTTCCTTTTCATGCGAAAAAATCACCGTGCGGCCGTGCTTAAAAACCTCTTTTACTTTTTCTCGATAAAAGGTGCACACGTCGTGAGGGTAAACATCTTGCAGTCTTCGACCTACCAGTTGTTGCCCGGCGCGCATTCCCAATGGTGTCACCTGATCGTTGCTGAACAGGTATACCCCTTTTTCATCGAGCATGAAGATGTGATCGACCGAAGACTCCACCAGTGCACGAAATTGCGCGTGGCTGCTGCGTAACTGGGAGTTGGCTTGTCTTTCGGCAACCAGCTTGCGCCGCAAAGAATGGATGGTCTTCAGCAGGCGGCGCACGCGTCCGGCAACATTATCCATCGATCTTTTGGCCGATGGCGTTGAGCATCAGGGTTATGGGCCGATCCTCTTCCCTGTCGCTGTGCAGCCGTATGGGACCAGGCCGGCGATATTGATCCGAGGACGGCGTTGCCGCCAGCCAATTCTCCCGGAATGCCTTGACCACCAAAAATGCGGGAGAATTGACATCCACCACGCTCTTTTCCAGCACCAAGGTTAAACGGCCTTTTCTTTCTTCCAACCGCATCAACGGCGCGATGGGCACCCCCATCGGCTCCCAATGCTCGAATCCATGCTCCAGATTGCGTATGGCCGCCATTTGGCCGGTGGCGCCGTTGGCAATCAGGCTGAAAACCGTCAGCCCCAAGTTATAGGTATAGGTGCAATCGAATTTGGTGGGATCGGTACCCCGGCCGTCATACCCGTAGAAGTGAGATTGGGTTTTGAATTTAGGCACCGACTGGTTAAAAATCTTTTCGATAGCAGGCGGGATGGTGCCTTCGGCATCCATGGCGCCGCCCTGGACGAGAGCATTCTTTAAGGTTCTCAAGGAGATGATGCCCTCTTTGACCAGCAGATATTCCGACTGGCCATAATCTCTGAAGAGAATGGGGCCGTAATATTCCGGTTGCAGGCCGGCTTTCTTCAGGATCTTTGCGTAATAGTCCGCATGAATACCGATTTTGTATTTGCCCTGATCCCGGAGAATCTTCAGGTAGTCTTTGACGAGGTCGAGCAGTACTTTCTCCGTCGGTACCTGGGAGAACTGGAAGTTGCCATGGTTATCTCTTTCGGTGAGCAACCCTTCCTGGAAGAACTCCGGCAGGTCATTGAAAAGCTCGTCGTCCCGGGCATTCCAGACATTGGGCGCCAAGCCGATCGGCGTATCTCGCACCAGATGCCCCAGGTAATCCAGCTTTTGGCTCAATAACGGCAAACTGGTATGGAAATCCTTGTCGTGCGTAGCATTATATTGAGCGATGATCGTGTTCAGCTTAATGATGAACACTTCGATCTCATTGATAAACTCCAGGATGCCCTCTGGAATGACCGCCACACCGTAGTTTTTGCCCACGGCTGCACGGCGCACAATACTCTCGCAAATCACGCGCGACAGATGGCGCAAGGTCATGCCATAGGCGGTATAATCGGTCGTCTTTTCCTTTTTGGATTTCTCCAGACGCTGAGTATCCACGTAATCGGCCAGGTCCTCGCCGATCAGGGTCAAGTTGGCGTGGGTTTGCAGGGCCACTTCCAGCGCGAGATGGCTGGCCACGCGCCCCATCACCCGGCAGAAGTGCCAGTATTTGATGTCGGAGCTGCTGTCGTTGCTCAGGTTGCTGATCGCCTGGGCAAAGGCGCGCGCGGCCGAATGAAAGCCGAAAGACATGGCGCATAAGACATTGCCATGCGCATCCCGGACCTGAATATCGCCGTCAATGGTTTTGGGCACGCCGATAATTTGAACCTTGTCGGCGAAAAGCGCTTGTGCCAGAAAGGCGGCATTGGTGTTGGAGTCATCCCCGCCCACGATCACCACCCCATCCAGAGCCAGCCCCAGGATGGTCTCTTTGGCCAGGGCCATCTTCTTGGGAGTATCGATTTTGGTGCGTCCGGTCTTGATCATGGTGAACCCCCCCAGGTTACGGTAGGCATCCACCAGTTCATCGGAGAGCTCGACATACTCGTTTTCCAGAATTCCATCCGGGCCCACCAAGAACCCGAAGATGCGATTCTCCGGATTGGCGCGTTTGGCCGCATCGTACAATCCCGCGATGACGTTATGGCCTCCCGGGGCGGGGCCTCCCGAAAAAACGATGCCGATCCGCCGGGGGCGGCGATACGCTTTGGCCTCTGCGTCACTGGGTTGATCCACGCCGACCACGACTTGCACTTTGTTGTTGATGATATCCGGCAATTGGCGTTGGGCCTCGGGATCGATATCGAAATGAAATTTCTCAACCGGGACCACCTTGGTAAACTTGCTCTCGAAGACTCGGCATACAGGCGGTTTGAAAGCGCGCCGGCCCTTGACCGATTCGCTGATGGGCGACGTTGCCCTTTGAACCTCGGGATGTTCTAAAAGGTTACCGATATCGACAGGCTTCATTGGCGACACAAGGACCTCCCTGCAATTTATGTGGTGTTAGACAGGCTCGATATGGCCGGGCGCACGAAATGAGGGTTTAATAGCGACCATAGTGGCCGCAAGTCAAGTGATTTGAAGGCTTCGGTCGGGCAGGCTATCCAGTGCCCGCCGAGCGCGTTTTAGCGCGAACCGCACGGCGCGCCCGCAGATCGCACCATAACAGCCGCCCGAACCTTGATAACACTAAATATAGTATGGCTCCCCATATTTTAATACCTTCCATTGGGGCTTTTGACTTTACAAGCGGCCGATGCCTTGATATGAAAATCACAATTCAACGACCGCTACCATTCGGGACCGTCTTGTTCGATTCCACGACTGGAGCATCCCTGTAAAATGCACCGATGCTCCGCTGCACATCGACCGGTTGACTCCGGAGGCCACCACCATGAAGCTTACAAAGCTCGAAATCGTCGGTTTCAAATCGTTCCTGGACAAAGCCAGCATCCATTTTCCGCCAGGGATTTCAGCCATTGTAGGACCCAACGGTTGCGGCAAAAGCAACGTCATCGATGCCTTGCGTTGGGTCATGGGCGAACAAAGCGTCAAACAGCTCCGCGGCAAGAGCATGGAGGATATCATTTTCTCCGGCGCAAACGGCAAACCGCCGCTGAATATGGCCGAAGTGACCCTCACGATGGCCAACGACAACGGTAATGCCCCCGAAGAGTTCCGCGACTACCCTGAAATCAGCGTTACCCGGCGCCTGTTCCGCTCGGGCGAGAGCGCCTACCTGATCAACAAACAGCCCTGCCGCCTCAAGGATATCTTCAATCTTTTCATGGGCAGCGGCGTGGGCACGCGCACTTTTGCCATCATCCAACAGGGCAACATCGGTGCCATCATCGATGCCGGCCCGGATGAACGGCGCTTGTTTCTGGAAGAGGCGGCCGGCGTCACGCGCTACAAGTTCCGTAAAAACGAAGCCCTGCGCAAGGTCAAGGCCACCGAGCAGAACATGCTGCGCATCAATGACATCATCGCCGAGGTCAACCGCCAGATGGCCGGGCTTCAGCGGCAGGCCAAAAAGGCCGAACGCTACAAGCAGTATCAAGAACGGGTCAAGGTCATCGACACCCATCTGCTGCTGAATCATTTCGATAGCTACAGCGGCCAGATCGGGACCGCCGAAAATTTAATCAGAGAACTCAAGGACGCCGACATCGCCCATGTCACCCAACTGAAGAAGATCGATGCGGCCGTGGAAGAGATCAAACTCAAACGCTGGCAAAAAAATCAGGAGATCTCGGAGCAGAAATCCCAACGCTTCGAAACCCAGCGCAACATCGACCGTATCGAGGCCGAACGCAAACACCTCAAAAGCGAGGCCGAGCGCCTGCAAACGGAAACGGCCGCCCTGGATCAAGCCCAAAGGGATTTGACCGCAAAAACCGCCACTATCGGTACGGAAGTGACCCAGGTCGAGGCCCAGAACCAGCAGTTGCAGGAGGAGATCGGCCGCCTCAAATCGGCCGTGGAGCAAGAAAAAGCCGGCGCCCAGGGGTTGCAGGACCAGCTCAGTCGCTTGAACCAGCAGGCCGAGGCGCACAAAAACAACCTGATGCATTTGGTGGCCGAGGAGGCGCGTTACAAGAACACCTATCAGACCGCTTCCAACAACAAGGAGAATCTGAAACGGCGCCTCAAGCGCATCGACGAAGAGGTGGCCCTGGCGGCTCAAAAAGTGTCCAAGACGGACAAAGAGCGCGCCGCGGCCCAGACCCGCCTGGACGAGATCAAGGCCGCCATCGCCGACTATGAGCGCCGCATCGCCGACCTGAAAAGCCGACTCGGCTCGCAAGCGGCCGAGCTGGGCGCCCAGGTCAAGCAGACCCAGACGGTGGAGCTGGAACGCAACAAGGCCCGCGCCCAGTTGGCGACCTTAAAGAAGATGTCGGCCAACTTCGAATGGTACCGGGACGGCGTCAAAGCCATCATGCGCGCCCGCCGACCGGCAGCCGAAGCCGCTGCCGCCGATGGTTCGAGCGCCAAGCTGCTGGATGGCATTGTCGGTATCATGGCCGAGGCCATCGAGCCGGCCCCCGGCTACGAAAATGCGGTGGAAGCAGTTCTGGGCGAAGCATTGCAATACATCCTGGTGGCCGATCAAAGTGCCGGCGGTGCGGCCATCGATTATTTGCAGACCAGCGGCGCGGGACGCTGCGGCTTTATTCCCGTCGGCGCGGTCAAGCCGCTCGCCGGTTCCAGGGAAGCGCCGGTGGCCGCCGAACACCGCCTGCTGAACCATGTGACGGCGCGGCCCGAGTTCCAGCCGGTGGTCGATGCCTTGCTCGGCCATGCGGCGGTGGTCCCCACGCTGTCGGAGGCCCTGGCCCTGTTCAATCGCAATGGCCGCGTGCAAACCGTCGTCACCCCCGCAGGCGACGTCGTCTCCCACCAGGGGGTGCTCATCGGCGGCAGCCAGGAGCAGTTCTCCGGCATTCTGGCCAAGAAGCAGGAGCTAAAAGAGTTCGCCCAACGCACCGAACAGCTCGACCGTGAGGCGGCCGAGGCGGCGACCCGCCAGCAGGCCCTGGAAGAAAAGGTACGGGGACTCGAAAACGAGCTGCAACAGGCCATCTCCGGCAAAAACAGCACCGCCGAAGAGGCCCTGGCCGCCGAAAAAGAGCTCTATCGTCTCAGCGAGGATCTAAAAAACGCCCGGCGCCACCTTGAAATCACCGAGCTGGAACAAGAGCAGCTCATGGGCGAAGAGAGCGATCTGGACGAGGAGCTGAGCAAGTACAATCAAGCCTTGGCCCGGATCGTCGCCGAGGTTCAAGCTCTGCAGAACCAGAATGAAGACAATACGCGCCAGATCGCCGAGGTGACATCGCGCCTGGAGTCCCACAACCAGACCGTGGTGGACTTCAAAATGCGTTTGACCTCCTTGCAGGCCAAGCTGGAAAACGGTGCCCACACCCTGCATCGCCTCCGGGAGTTCGAACGCGACAGCCGGGTGCGCCTGGAACAGCTTAGGGCGGAAATTGGGCAGAAAAAAGAGAAGCAGGCTTTTGCCGCCTCTAAGAGCGCAGCCCATGAAGGCAGCTTGCAGCAAATGTATGACGCCCTGAAACGGCTCGAAGAATCCATGGCCTCCAACGAGTCGGATTACAACGCCATCGACGCCACCTTGCGCCAAAGCGATGAAAAACAGGCCGCCATCCAAACCGAGCGTGAAAAGACGCTGGAAAAAATGCGGCTGCTCGAACTGGATCTTTCGGAAAAGCGGGTCATGCGCGACAACATCGCCGGCAAGATCCAGGAGCGCTATCATATATCGGTGGCAGCCTTGCGCGTGCAGCAGCAGGGTCAAGCGGAAGGCCTGCAAATGTCCGGGCCGGAGATGGAAAAAGAGCTGGAACGCCTGCGCACCCAACTGGCCGGCATCGGCGACGTCAACCTGGGCGCCATCAAGGAGTATGAGGAACTCAAGGATCGCTTCGATTTTCTCAGCACCCAGCGGGACGACCTGGTCAAGGCCATCGACGACCTGCACAAGGTGATCCGCAAAATCAACCGCATCACCCAGGAACGGTTCATGGCGACCTACGAGCAGGTCAACGCCAAGCTGGCGGAAGTCTTTCCCAGGTTGTTCGAAGGCGGCACGGCCCGCCTGGAGTTGAGCGAACCGGACAAGCCATTGGAGACCGGCGTGGAGTACATGGTTCATCCGCCCGGCAAGAAGCTGACCCGCATGAGCCTGCTCTCCGGCGGCGAAAAGGCGCTTTCGGCCATCGCTTTTATTTTCGCAATCTTCCTGATCCGGCCGACCTCCTTCTGTTTGTTGGATGAAATCGACGCGCCCCTGGATGAAGCCAATGTGGTGCGCTTCAACAATCTGATGCAAAAGATCGGTGAAAAATCGCAAATCATCATGATCACCCACAACAAAAAAAGCATGGAGTTTGCCGAAACACTGTTCGGCGTTACCATGGAACACAAAGGCATTTCCAAGATCGTATCCGTCAATCTTCAAGGCAAAGCCGCATAAAGCTTTCAGTTAGGTTATTGTATGGCATTCGATTGGTTTAAAAAGAAAAACAAAGGCCAGGAACCGGAAACGAAGCAGCCCGAACCGGCTTCTTTGGAACCTGAGGCGCCGCCCCAGGCGCAGGAAGCAACCGTAGAAGAAGAGGCGGCGCCGGCCAAAGGGGGCTTATTCGCGCGGCTCAAACGCGGGCTTGCCAAAACGCGCGAGATCCTAACGACCGATCTCGAAGATCTGTTCAAGGGCAAAACCAGCATCGACGATCAGATGCTCGAAGAGCTCGAAGAGTTGTTGATCACCTCGGATATCGGCGTGCAAACCGCCATGGAGCTGATGAAAATCGTTACGCGCAAAGCCGCCAAAATCGGTTCTCCCGAGGCGCTCAAGGAGGTTCTCAAGCAGGAGATCCTCAAATTGCTGGATAGCGCCGTGGCGCCGCCACCACCTGCCGAGGCGCACAAACCCCATGTCATCATGGTCATCGGCGTCAACGGTGTGGGCAAGACCACCACCATCGGCAAACTCGCCGCCCGCAGGGTCGGCCAAGGGGAACGGGTTCTGATTGTGGCCGCCGACACGTTCCGGGCCGCCGCCACCGAACAGCTCGGCATCTGGGCGGAGCGGGCCGGTGCCGATTTCGTGCGCCACAAAGACAATGCGGACCCGGCCGCGGTGGCCTACGACGGCATCGAAGCCTCACTGGCGCGCCACATGGACACGGTCTTTATCGACACCGCCGGCCGCCTGCACACCAAAGTCAATCTGATGGAAGAATTGAAAAAGATCCAGCGCACCGTTGCCAAACGCCTGCCCGATGCGCCCCATGAAACGCTCCTGGTGCTGGATGCCACCACCGGCCAGAACGCCATCGCCCAAGCCAAAATGTTCCATGAATCCATCGGCATCACGGGCTTGGCGCTCACCAAGCTGGACGGCACGGCCAAAGGCGGCATCGTCGTCAGCATCTGCCAGCAACTTAAGTTGCCCTTGCACTATGTGGGGGTGGGGGAATCCATCGAAGACTTGCAGCCCTTCGACGCGGCCCAATTCGTCAACGCGCTCTTCTGAAGAACGATTCGAGCGGCGCTACCGTCGGATGGAAAATCCTTGCAGATCGCCCTGGTAGGTTTCCCAGGTGACCTCCACGTTGGTAACCCGGGCCGGGGGAGATCCATGGTGGCACCAGGCCACGGCATCGTTGACGGCTGTTTGAGGCCCTTCGAACACCGCCTCCACCCGGCCGTCGCTGCGGTTGCGCACCCAGCCGTGGACGCCCAGACGGTCGGCGGCCCGTTCCGTTTCAACGCGAAAGCATACGCCTTGCACCCTGCCGGAGATGATCACATGCGCCCGGACATTGGTATCCATTGGTCACCGCCTTTCCGCTACTGCTTGAGGAGTTGGTAGTATTGCTCCTCGGAAAGCATTTGGACGCCCAATTGCGCGGCCTTTTCCCTCTTGGAGGCCCCCACTTTTTCACCGCAGATCAAGTAGTGCGTCGCGCCGCTCACGGCCGACTGGACATTGGCGCCGAGGCGCCGGGCTTCGGCCTGCATGGCCTCTCTGCTGCCGTGCTGCATCTTGCCGGTGAACACCAGGTTCTTGCCGGCCAGCGGACCGGCCTGCGTCCCCGCACCGTCATCCCGCCGGGTCGGCTCCAGATTGAATCCCAGATTCAGCAGATGGCGCAAGGTGGATCGTACTTCGGCCAGGCCCTGGGTAATCGATCGGCTGGTGATCTCGCCAAACCCGCTGATCCCCAGAATTCGTTGGGCGTCTAGATCCGGCAACTCCTCCAGCGAGTAATGTTGCAGCACTTTGCGGCTGTCGCCGACGCCTAAGTCGGGAATGCCCAACGCCGCCAGGAAACGCCAATCTTCCACCGCTTTGGCGCGGCTGATGCGCAATGCTTCGGCCAGATTGGCCGATTGTACCGGTCCGAATCCCAGGGCCGCAAAATCGGAGGTGGTCATGGTGTAGATCTTTTCGAGGGAGTCGAATCCACCGGCCACGATTCGTTTTATGGTCTTGATGCCGAACCAATCGGCATTGCCCAAGGTGCGAAACCAATGGCTGATGCGCTGCTCGGTCTGGGCCGGGCAGTTGAGGTGGGTGCAGCGCAAGAAATCGCCCTTCCAGCTCAGTTCCAGGCCGCAGGCAGGACAGGTCTCGGGCAGAACGATCCGGTCCGCGGTTTCCAGAACCCGCTCCAGCTTGGGGATGACTTCACCGCTGCGGATGATTTCGATGCGTGCCCCCGGCCCGATGCCCAGCTTGGTCAGCATGCCGGCATGGTGCGCGGTCACCCGTCGGATCGTGGCACCCGAGAGGGCTACGGGCGTCACCTCCAGCACAGGGGTAACATTACCGGTGCGCCCTACTTGCCATTGGATGTTTTCGACCTGGGTGACGGCCGTCTGGCCCTTGCGTTTGACGGCGATCTGCCAGCGATAGTGATGGGTCGTGGCGCCCATGCGGGTTTTGAGGTCCTGATCCACGACCTCGACCACCACGCCGTCCATGGGGTAATCGATGTCGCTGCCCAACTGCTGGATGATCGATTCGATTTCTTTGAGCAACGCGTCGCCGTCGCCCTCCCACTGGGGCAATCGGCTGTAGGGGACGAAGCGCACCATACCGTCGTCCAAGGCTTGCTGGGCGTCGACATTGAGGGTGTCGGAGGAGATGATGCCCACCACCATGTTGCGCGGGTGTTCGAACTTGTCGGCCAGGTGTTCGGTAAAATAGGATTGGACCATCACGATTTCACCCAAACCCTGGCCGCGGCCCCCCACCGGTACCACACCTTTGGAAAAGGCGTCGGTAATATCGTAGCCCACGAGCCCGTTGCCCCGGCTGACGAATACCTGTCCGTCGTCGCGGCCGGCCAGACCATCGAGTTTGGGCGTCACCCGGAAAAGAATCGCTTGCAGGCCGGCAGCGTTGGCTTCCTTGCGCACCCGCGCCACGTAGCGCTCCAGTTGCGCGTCGGTATAGGCCTTGTCGGTTGAAAGCATGGGGCTGGGGTGACGTACTTCAGCCCGCCCAGGGAACTTCTCCGGTTCCACGGCTTTCAGGAACGGGTGGCGCGGGTCCAGGAGACGCAACTGCTCGACCAGTCGATCGTACGTGGCGTCATCCACCAGGGGCGCGCCGCCGCGATAGGCGGCGTTGTAGGCCTCCAATTGAGCGGCCAGTTGCGCGATATCGTCCATCTACTCCGGTCCGACCAGGTTGCTCAGCTCTTCCTTGACTTCATCGATGATGCTGTAGAACCACATCATATCTTCGATGGTCAGGCGTCCGGCTTTGGCCGGGGCCCGTTCGGTGCCGTCCTTGCGCTTGAGGATGCGCGGTCCGATCTGCACCTTGGCTTCGCCGCCGTCGTAGCGCTGGATCGATACCATCAGGCCTGTCTCTTCACAGTGCCACTGCTTCAATACTTCGTCTTTACTGGCTTCATAAGGCATATCGGCGTTCCTCTCTCGTGTATACAATCCCCCGAAGACGCCCGGGACGTCCTGCCGGGGAAGGCATCAGGTTGTGATTTTGGAAAAATCGGCAATCCGGCCGAATAGAGACGCCACGGCCTGCAGCAGCGCCAACCGGTTGCGACGCAGGGCCGCGTCTTCGGCCATGACCATGACATCCTCGAAGAAGCGATCCACGGGTTCGCGCAGCGTGGCGATGACGCGCAAGGTCTGGTGCAGGTCGCCCGCGGAGAGGCATTGCTCCATCTGTTGCTTCACGCGATGATAGGCTTCGTACAAAGCCGTTTCAGCCGTCTCGGCAAAGAGCGCCGTATCCGGGGAATGACCGGCCACCGCGTCGGCTTTGCGCACAATGTTGACGGCCCGCTTGAAGGCCACGGCCAGCGGCTCGAAATCCGGTGCGCCCTTGAGCGCCTGCAGGGCAGCCACGCGCTGCCACACATTGGGGATGTGATCCACCGACACGCTGACCACGGCGGCCACAATATCCTTGGCGAAGCCCTCCTCGGAAAGGATATGCGCGATGCGCTGCTGGATGAATCCGTAAACCGCTTCGGCGGTTTCGTTGGCGTTGGCCGGCGCGAAATGCTTCAGGCTGATGTCGATGGCGGCCCGCAGCGAGAAGGTGAACTGCTGGGCCAGCATGATCTGCACGATGCCGATGCTCTGGCGCCGGAGGGCATACGGATCGGAAGCGCCGGTGGGGGCCAGGCCGACGGAAAAACATCCGCAGATCGTGTCGAGCTTGTCGGCGATGGCCAGCAGTGCGCCCACGCGGTTCTGGGGCAGCGGACCACCGGAGTAGGTGGGCCGGTAATGCTCCTCGATGGCCTGGGCCACATCGGGGTGCTCGCCGGCCGCGGCGGCATAGTGCCGGCCCATGATGCCCTGCAGGTTGGTGAACTCGAAGACCACCTGGCTGACCAGATCGGCCTTGCACAGTTGGGCCGCACGCGACACGAGGGGTTTGATCTCCGATGCGGCCACATCGGCCAATTGGATCGCAATTTGCTGCACACGTTGCACCTTGGCATGCATGCTGCCCAACTGCGCCTGGAACAGCACGCCCTTGAGCCGCTCGTTCCAGGCTTCCATCTTCTGCTCGAGATCCGCGCGGTAGAAAAACTGGGCATCCGAGAGCCGGGCGCGCAGCACGCGTTGATGGCCTTTGGCCACCAGGGCCATGTCTTTGGCACGGGTGTTGTTGACGGCCACGAAACAAGGCATCAATTGGCCGGCGGCATCGACGACCGCGAAGTACTTCTGGTGTTCGCGCATGGAGGTGATCAGAATTTCCCGGGGCAGCTCCAGAAAGGTTTCGTCAAAACGGCCACCGCAGGCCACAGGTATTTCCACCAGATTGGTCACGGTATCCAGCAGGGCTTCGTCGGGCAGGATATGCCCGCCCAACTGCTCGGCCGCCGCCGCGATCTGTTCGCGCACCATCTGCTTGCGGGCCTGGATCTCCACGATCACCTGGGCCTTGCGCAGGCTCTCCAGATAATCGTCGGCGCTTTCGATTTTCACCCGCTTGTGATCCATGAACATGTGGCCCCAGGCCTGGCGCCCGCTCTTGATCCGGCCGCCGAGGGTAAAGGCCACGACGCTTTTGCCCAGCAACGCCACCACCGATTGGATCGGTCGCGCAAAGGAGATGGTCAGATCCGACCAGCGCATGGCTTTGGGAAAAGGCATATTCAAAATGGCTTCGGGCAGGATCTGGGGCAGCAACTTCTTGGTGCTGGTGCCCTTGTCGGAGATGACGGCGCATAGATAGCGCCCTTTTTCCGTATCGGCGATGCGCAGCCGTTCGGCGGTAAGGCCCACTTTCTCGGCGAATTTGCGGGCCGCCAGGGTGTATTGGCCCTGGGCATCGACCGCCACGCGTTCGGGGGGCCCGAGCACCTCTTCGGTCTTGGGTTTTTGGCGCGCGGCCACCGCCTCCACGGCCAACACCAGGCGCCGGGGCGTGCCATAGGTATGCACGGCGCCGTGATCGATGCGGGCATCGGTCAATTTACGCGCGACATCCGCCGCCAGCGCATCCAAAGCAGGCTGAATATACCCGGCCGGGATCTCTTCGGTCCCGATTTCAAGCAGTAAACGTTCCATACGCACCTCGAAGTAAAAGTATCCGAAAGCCGGCCCGTGAATCATGGGGCCACGCCTTTGACAGAGACGATGTTAGTGTGCCAGCAGCGGGAACCCCATCTGCTCGCGCTGCTTGAGATACGCCTCGGCGCACGTGCGGGCCAGATTACGGATGCGGCCGATGTATCCGGTCCGTTCGGTGACGCTGATGGCGCCGCGGGCATCCAGCAGGTTAAAGGTGTGCGAGCATTTCAAACAGTACTCGTAGGCCGGCAGCACCAAGCCGGCCGCGCTGATGCGCTGGGATTCGGCCTCATAATGGTTGAACAGCGCCAGCAGCATCGATACGTCGGCCACCTCGAAGTTGTAGGTGGATTGCTCCACCTCTTGCTGATGGTGCACCGCCCCATAGGGGGTATTCTGGTTCCACTTTAAGTCGTAGACGTTGTCCACGCCTTGCAGGTACATGGTGATGCGTTCCAGGCCGTAGGTCAGTTCCACCGAGATGGGCGCAAGTTCGATGCTGCCGGCCTGCTGAAAATAGGTGAACTGGGTGATCTCCATGCCGTCCAGCCACACCTCCCAGCCCAGACCCGACGCCCCCAGGGTGGGCGACTCCCAATCGTCTTCCACGAAACGGATGTCGTGCTCCAGGGGATCGATGCCCAACACCTTGAGGCTGTCCAGGTAGATCCGCTGCACATCCTGGGGAGACGGCTTCAAGAGCACCTGGTATTGGTAGTAGTGCTGCAAGCGGTTGGGGTTCTCGCCATAGCGCCCGTCCGTGGGCCGGCGGGAGGGTTGCACGTAGGCGGCCCGCCAGGGCTCCGGTCCCAGGGCGCGCAGCAGTGTGGTGGGATGAAAGGTGCCGGCACCCACCTCCATATCATAGGGTTGCACCAACAGGCATCCCCGGGAGCCCCAGAACTTGTGCAATGCCAGAATTACATCCTGAAAATACATCTACTTTTCCTCGCGTTCAGATGGTTTAGCCGGTGTCAAAGGGTGGCGCTCATGTAGCACCATCCGCCGGAAATCACAAGATGCCGATGGGATCGACGGCCGTATCCAGGATCTTGGCCTCGTCCCGTTGGGATAGGATTTGCTGCCACGCCGGGCGCAAGGCGTCGATCCGCGCCGTCTGACCCAACGCCCAGATGCAGCCGCCGCCACCGGCGCCCGTAAAGCGCGCCGCGCAGCCGTGCTCCCGGGCCGCGGCCGCCAGAGGGCGCCCCACGTCGTCCAAGACTTCGGGCGTCATGGCCAGACGCAGGTCGGTTTCACGATTCATCAAGGCAACGGCTTCATCGTAACGGCCGCCGGCCATGGCCTCGATGAACTGCCGGCTCAAGTCTGTGATCTGCTGCCATTGGATGCGCTGGCGGCCGGAGAGAAACTCCCGCACCCAAGTGCCGTTGATATCTTTGGATACGTGCGGCACTCCGCAATAGGCCACCAGGAGATGTTTGGAAAATTCGGCGCAGCTTGCCGGTGCCACCACCTCGCGCCGCTGGAACATCTCCCCCCCCGGTTCGGCCAACCAGTACCAGCCGTTCACGCCCCCATACACGGCGGCCAGTTGATCCTGAATCCCGCAAGGCACACCGGCCACGCTCTGTTCGATGGCATGGGCCAGCAAGGCCACGGCCCGGTGCTCGGGCATGGCTTGCCCAACCCGATTCAGGGCCTTGGCAAAAGCCCAGATCAGCGCCACGGCCGCCACGGACGAGCCGCCCAAGGCGCTGCGCGGCGGAGAGGTCGAGTCGATCTCGATTTGGATGCCATCCGCCTGAAAATAGGCGGCCACGGCCATGATCAGTCCCAGGGGATGGGAGAACGGTGCCAGGGCACTGTCGACTTCCAGGCTTTCGAAACCGCGCGAAACGATCTTGATTTTTCCCGGTGAATAGGGGCCCAAGCGGACCGTCGTGCGCATATCCAGGGCCGCATTGAAAGTACACGGCCCCAGGTGGCGCAACGGCAAGTGGAAGGTACTCAAATCGAGGGTGCCGCCCATGTCGATGCGGCAGGGCGCCGATGCTTCCGCCCCTGCTTGTGCCAGAATCGCTCTAAGGTCATTCATGGTTGATTGCTCCTCCGTTGATCGACGTCCCCCATGGGAAGGCAAAGCGCCGCGGTCATCAGTGTTCCATCTGGCCGCGGATCTGATGCAGAAATAAGAGACTCTTGGGCGCGCGGCCGATGTGGTAAGGCACAAACGCTTCCAGAAAATGGGTGGCCTCCGTCAAGGCCGCCGGGCTGAAACGCACCCGTCGGGCCATGCTGAGATCCCCCTGGCTCATCCACAACAACTGCTTGAGGGTCCCCTTGCCCAACCGCAACTGGGTAGCGTCGGGCGCGGGGCACTGATGGCAAACGATACCACCCTGGCGCAAATCGATGCAGAATTGCTGCTGGGCCAATTTTTCGATTTCGATTTGACAACAACTGCACCGTTCCAGCACCGGTCGCAAGCCTTCCTGACCCACAAAACGCATCTGAAACAGAAGGCTCAGCAGCTTGACCGGTGTCCCGTCCTGGTTCAATGCATTCAGGACGTAGGCCAGCAGCTCGTACACATCGGGTCGGGCCTGACCTTCGTGCAACCACAAAGCTATCAGTTCGCACCAGTAGCTGGCGTAGGCCAGTTTGAGGATATCGGACCGGGAGCTGCCGAAACTATTTTCCAGGGTCGCCTCTTCCAGAACCTGCATTCCTTTGCCCCGTCCCTGGCGACAAACAATGCGCAGCGTTGCAAAAGGCTCCAGAATGCCTGGAAAACGCTTGGTACTCTTCTTCGCGGCCTTGGCGATCAGCGTGTAGATCCCATAGTCCCGGGTCAACACCGTTAGGATCAGGTCAAAATCCCCATAGTCGCGGCGGCGCAGAACAATGGCTGGAGAGGCGAGATGTGTCATATCGAATGTTCCGGCCGATGGAGGGGCAACCGACGGGAGTGAAGATGACTTGCCTTGGCCGCAAGCCCGTCTCGGATCGGTTACGGAAGCTTCATCGAAATCACTTTGCCCCGTTTCCCCGGAAATCCAAGCGCTTGATCGTTGAGCGTCAATTGAACCCCCCCCGCGTTGCCGATGACCAGATCGAAGCGTTGCTCGGCTTCGAACGTCATGCGGTCATCCGGCTTCAAGGTGATCTCTTTGATGGTTTTGCCGTCGCTGGTAACCCGCAGCCAGGTCAGTTCGATGGCCGCAATTTGCAGCACCTGCTTGGCCGGCTGGACTTGCGGCGTGGCTTGCGGTTCCGCGGCGGTGGCGGTGGCGTCCGCATCGGTGGTTACGGGCGTTTCGGCCCTGGGCAACGCTGCCTCCGGGGTCTGCGCCGGATCGGCCGGCAGTGGTGTGGCGGAGCGCTCTGTTTCTAGCGCTCGGGGGGTGGGATCTGGCGCTGCCGGCGCCGGGGTTGCGGTCCCGACGGCCCCAGCCGGCGGTGCCTTTACAACACTCCCCTTTTCGGGGACGGAGGTTGCCTCCGGTGTCGTTTCCATGCGCCGGGCAATGGAGAGGGTGATAACGACCAAAAGAATCAGCACCCCACAGGCCAACAAAAAGCCATGCCAAAAAGGAGCGCGGGGTTTTGCTGGGGCCGCCGCCATATCGCACTCGGCATGGGCCGTGCAGCTTGCCGCGAACAGACGCAAAGCCTCCTGGATGTCCGCGCCGACCGCTTCGGCATAGGCCCGCACAAACCCCTTCAGAAAGGCCGAGGAAGGTAATCGCCCCAGGTCTTCGTTTTCGAGGTGCCGCAGAACCTCTACCCTGATCTTGGTTTTTTGGGACACCGTTTCGATGGATATCCCCATGGCGCGCCGTTGATTGCGCAGATAAGCGCCGAAACCCATTGTTTTTTCCGCCGTCGTCATTGATCTATTCCACGATCTGAATATGCGCCCGCTGGCGCAGTTCCTGAAGCCAGGTTTTGAATTTTTCTTCCACCTCTTCGGAGAAGAGTTTTTCCTGAATCTCGGGAGTGGCTTCTTCCAGGCTTTTACCGCCGGTTTGGAGCACCTCTTCCACGAAGAACAACTGATATCCTTGCTCCGTATCGATCACCGATGTGAATTGACCGGCGCTTAAGCCGTTCAGCGCATCGCGTATGGGGGCAGACAGCATCCGGCTCTCGAATGCGCCCAGATCGCCGCCCTCCGGCGCCGTGGCGGCCTGGGAATATACCTTGGCCAAGCTGACGAAAGACTCGCCGCCCTGCAGCCGTTCATGCAGGCGCTGCATCTCTTGGCGTACCTTTTCGCGCTCGTCGTCGGCTTGTGTCGCCGGCTTCATCAGAATATGGCGCAAATGGTATTTCGTCACCCCCGTGTATTGCTTGGCATGGGCATCGTAGTATTTCTTGATCTCGACATCGGTGATCACGATTTTCGATTTTACCTCGCGATTGACGATCTTGGTTTGGACCAGTTGCTCTTTGATCTGGGAACGAAACGTCTCCGGGGTCAACCCCTCCAGTTTCAGCATGCGTTCCAAGTCGTCCTTGGACATCTTGTTGATCGCCTTGAAACGCTCGATCGCCTTGTCGGTGTCCTCTTCGCTCACTGTCAGATTGAGTCGTTTGGCCTGCTGATCGGTCAATTTTTCGTCAATCATTTTTTGCAGCATGGGGGCCTGCTGATCGGAAAGGTAAATCCGCTGCTGAGCCTCGGAGTAACCGGCCTGTTTGAGTTTCTCGCGAAGGGGCGCCATAGCCTGCTCCAGTTCGGAGAGCAAAATGATGTCTTCATTCACGATGGCCAATATGCGATCCACCAGCTCGGCACGGCCATTGGGGGCGAAAAGCAGCAGCGCCCACACCAGCACGCCAAATAGTCCGATGGTCCTTGAATACCCGCCCGATTTTGATTTGCCGGAAAAGGAAATTTTTTCGAACAAGGAAATTCTCCTTAAGCACCACGCCAGGAGCTTTCGGTTGAGCCTCTACTTGGAAGCGTCGCCGACCATGCGATCCCAAGCGGGGCGATTAATTTCGACCGGGTAGCGCTGACGCAACCCATCGATCCACTCTTTGTAGCCCAGTTCCGCTTTCTGCCGGCGCAAATGTGTGACGATTTTCTGATTGAATGCGTCGGGATTCTCGTCTTTCGGAACGCCATCGGGATAGTTGGCCTTGATATATTCGGCGATGTCTTCGGAAGTGATCTGCACCGGCAGAATCAACTCCTTGGCGATCACCTTCTCGACCAGCAATCGCGTGGCCAGTTGGTTGCGCCAGAACTGAAAGGAGATGGCATTTTCCAACAAGGTTTCTTCGAAGGTGTTGTCGGGGTAATCGGCCTTTATGTCCGCCACGGCCTTATCCAGTTCTTCATCGCTGACCTGTATCCCGAGATCGGCGGCATAGGCGCCGATCATCATCTCTTCGGTGATCTGGGTCAGCACACGCATGCGCAAATCGTTGAGCACCTCCGGCGCCACGTTCTGCTCACCGGGAAAGGCCTCCTCACTGACGGCCTTCACGGCTTGATTGAATTCGGAAGGCGTCATGGATAGGCCGCGCACGCGAAGCAGATACTCTTCTTCCACCTTTTTACGGGAGCATCCGTCCAGGGCCGGCAGGATCATCACGATCATCAATAGCGCGCCCATCCATCGTGAGCATCCAAGCTGTAGCTTGCCCGGCAACACGTTCCCTCCTTGGGACTGATCACACTTATCAGGCTAATGGATGATTTGCGACGCAAGGGCCGTTAAGTACACTCAAACCATCTATTTTTTTAGAAATTTATTGGTTAACATGCCGAGCTATTTCGATCAAGATGTTTTTGACCTGGGACATCAGCACGTTCGTCGAGGAGGGGGTGAGCTTGGCCTTAAAAATATGATCGGGGGTAAAGCGGTATCGGCCATCGCCGCCG
Organism: Deltaproteobacteria bacterium; assembly: GCA_021819735.1. GTDB lineage: Bacteria > Desulfobacterota > Desulfobacteria > Desulfobacterales > Desulfosarcinaceae > Desulfatitalea. The sequence continues at coordinate 20,707 of JAKAFO010000001.1, read as the reverse complement.
GAGACCATCTCCACGATGCCAAAGGGCTTCATCTGATGGGCTTCGGAGAACTGGAGTTGCAACAGGGTATCGGTCATGTCGAGCCGTTTGCAGCCCGCACGTACGGCCAGCACCTTGAGCATGATCTTGAGCAGCAGATTGTTGGCCTCATCGGGCAAGCGGCCGAAACGATCTTCCATTTCCGTTTTCAATACGCCGATCTCCTTAAGATCGGTCATGCGCGCCAGGCGTCGGTAGATGCTCAGCCGCTGGTCGATGTCGGCGATATAGCCCTCGGGCAAAAAGGCTGAAAGCGGCAGATTGATTTCCGGCTCCAGGGCCTCCAAGAGGGGCTCGCCCTTGATTTCGGCCATGGAACTTTCCATGAGGCGCAGGAACATGTCATAGCCCACGGCCGCAATGTGGCCGGATTGGGAAGCGCCCAGGATCGTGCCGCCGCCGCGAATTTTCAAGTCGCTGATGGCGATCTGAAAGCCCGAACCCAGGTCGCTGTACTCCATCAAGACCTTCAGACGCTTCTGGGCATCTTTGGTCAGCGTGGTTTCGTTGGGTATAAATAGGTAGGCGTAGGCCTGCTCCTCGCCCCGCCCCACCCGCCCGCGCAGTTGGTAGATTTGCGCCAGGCCGAAATGATCGGCCCGGTTGATGAATATGGTGTTGGCCGCGGTGACATCAAGGCCGGACTCGATAATCGTCGTGCACACCAGCATATCGACCCGGCGCTCCATGAAATCGAGCATCACCCGCTCCAGGCGATCTTCGGGCATCTGCCCATGGGCTATGGCCAGGCGCGCCTCGGGCACCAGGGTTTGCAGGTGTTGGGCCATGCGTTCGATGCCGAAGACATTGTTGTGCACGAAAAAGATCTGCCCCTTGCGGGCCAGTTCCTTGCGGATGGCCTCGGCCACGATGGTGTCCTCGAACTCGGTGATGTAGGTCGCGATGGGCCGCCGCTGCTCGGGAGGCGTCGATATCAGGCTGATATCCCGAATTCCCAACATGGAAAAATGAAGGGTGCGCGGAATGGGCGTGGCTGTCAGGGTCAGCACATCCACCGTGGCGCGCAGGCTTTTGATCTTCTCCTTGTGTCGCACGCCGAAGCGGTGTTCTTCGTCCAGAATCAGCAGCCCCAGATCTTTGAATTCGATGTCCTTCTGCAGCAGGCGATGGGTCCCGATCACGATATCGATGGTCCCATCCCGAAGACCGGCGGTGATTTGGGCCTGCTCCTTGGCGGACCGGAAACGGTTCAATGAGGCCACGCGCACCGGAAAGCGCTTGAAGCGCTGGCTGAAGGTGGCAAAATGCTGCTCGGCCAGCACCGTGGTCGGCACCAGCACCGCCACCTGCTTGGCATCGCTCACGGCCAGGAAGGCGGCCCTCAAGGCCACTTCGGTTTTGCCGTAGCCGACGTCGCCGCACACCAGACGATCCATGGGCGAGGGCTGGCGCATGTCCTGGAGCACATCCTCGATGGCCTTGCGCTGATCCACGGTTTCTTCGAAGGGAAAGCCCTCTTCGAAATCCCGGAAATAGGTATCCACCGCGCCGAAGGCGTGGCCCTTCTGAACCTTGCGCGCCGCATAGAGCTGGAGCAATTCGCCGGCAATCTTCTCCGTGGAGCGCTTCACCTTGTCCTTGATCCGCTCCCAGGTGGTACCACCCATTTTATCCAGGACCGGCACCACCCCCTCCACCCCGAGGTACTTTTGGACCGTGTGCATGCGCTCGACCGGCAGGTATAGCTTGTCGCCATCCCTGTAGACGATCAGCAGGTAGTCGTTGATGGAACGTTCCACCCCGAGTTTCACGAGCCCTTCGTATTGGCCGATGCCGTGTTCGGCATGCACGACGAGGTCGTGGATATGCAGATCCTCAATGTTCAGCAACTCGACGGCCTTGGCGGAGCGATCCGCTTTGCGCGGGCGGTAGGCCGTACCGAAGATATCCTCGTCGCTGATCAAAACGATCCCGGCCTCGGGCCAAACAAAGCCCGCCCCGATGCCGCCGCTGATCAGATAAATACGACCGCGTCCCTCCAGCATCTGGTTCAACGCGGCGATGGCTGTCGCGCGCAACTCATACGCGCCCAAGGTTTGGGCCAGGCGCTCTATATGGGAAGGGCGCCGGCAAACAATCAGAACATTGAGCCCAGCCTGCGTCTGCCCATTCAACCAGTCGACCAGGGGTTGAAACGGTTGTTGGGGGTCTACCGCCGCCTGCAGGGCCACTCTTACATCCATGGTTTCGCTGCTGGCGGTCTGGCAGACCGCCCGAGCGGGGCGCTCATTTTCCGGCGCGATGATCGAAAGCATTTTGAAAGCCAGAGGCCGATGGGCTTCCAAACGAGCTTGAACCTTTGGCCAGGGCAGGTAGAGCGCCTCCGGCTCGACAAAAAGCTGGTCATGGGCCTTGGCGCTCTGAAAACTCCGGGCAGCCTGACTCTCGATCTCCGCGGCGGCCCCGGCCAGTTCCCCTGGGTCCACCAACAGGGCGAGCGTCGCGGCCGGCAGATAGTCCAAGAGGGTATCGAGACGCGGATAGATCAAAGGCAGCAGGCTTTCCATGCCCGGAAAAAATCCTTCGGTTTTGATGCGCTGGGCCATCTCCCGCGTCTTGGTGACCGGCGCCCCCAGTTCGACGGCCCGGGCCCGCAAGCGTCCCAGGATAGTGTTGAGCTCCGCCGGGGCCATAATGACTTCCCGGGCAGGTAAGATCACTACCTCATCCAGGTTTTTGATCGTGCGCTGGGTATCGGCCGAAAAGAGGCGAATGGACTCGACCAGATCGCCATAAAACTCGATGCGCAACGGGTCATTATATAAAGGAGAGAACAGGTCCAGCAGGCCGCCACGCAGGGCGAAGTCCCCCGATTCCTCCACAATGGCGGCCCGGCTGTACCCGCCGGCCACCAGCTTTTGCACCAAGCTGTCTCGATCCAGTTCCTCGCCGGCCACCACCAGTTCAGAGAATTGCGCCAAGGCGCTCTTGGGCAGCAATTGCTGCATCAAGCCACCCACCGTGGTTACCACAAGGGGGGCCTCGGAAGCCTCCATGATTCGATACAGGGTTCGTACCCGCTGTCCGGCCGTCTCGTTGTGGTAAGCCATGAATTTATACGGCAGTAGATTGTAAGGTGGAAAATAGAGGATCGGCGGCAACTCGTCCTTTAGGAAAAACGTTAGATCTTCGACCAGGCGCCCGGCGGCTTTGACGGTTGCGGTCACCAGCAGCAAGGGCAAGCGGTGGCGTCGATAAATCTGGGCAGCCGCAAAAGGGATGGCCGAACCGCCGAGCCCCACGACATCAGTGGGTTCCTTGCGTTCTTGAAGCCCCGCCAGCAACTGCTGCCAGGAAATTTGCTCTTGATTTTGTATCATAAACACTATAGGTGAAATTCGTTTTGCGAGCCTCGCCGGCGTAGCTCAGTAGGTAGAGCAGCTGATTCGTAATCAGCAGGTCCGCGGTTCGACTCCGCGCGCCGGCTCCACAAAGTATCCATTTCCGCATGATAAGGAAGCGCCCAGCGCTTTTCCCGGGACCGCGGCGTCACCTCCGGATCTTCTCCCCCATCGCATTTGTTGGCTTGACACCATGCTTTGTTGCGTATATGTTCCATCTATATGAAATTATTCCCAAACAATGTATGGACAGCTTCCGCGAGAAAATAGCGACCTTCCTGTTATGTGCATGCAGGACAGGTCATCCGCGCATGCATATAGCGACTTTCGCATGAGGTTTCAATGAAATGCATCGATGCCATTGAAGGAACCGTGAAAACGATTCTCAACCACATGCATGCGCTCAGCATCGAGGACCATCTGGATGATACAGAGTATGTCCGCAATGTACGGGCCGTGATCGAAGCCACCTACCAGTTCATTGTCAACAATCCGGAAATCGTGGAGGCCCCCCAACTGCTCAAGGATGTGCTTTATGGTTATTCACGAAGACTTTGGTTGAGCGGCCAGCAACCGCCCCCTCCTCCTGCGCCGGTGGAGCAAACAGGAACGGCCGCGGAAGAAGAAGAGTACCAGACCTATTACTACGATTACCTTTATCACCGCGGCATTTATCCACGCTGACAAAGCATGGTAGATGCCTGAAGATCGAGATCGCGTCATCGATTGAAGTGAACCAAAGGTCGAGGAACAAGAATGAAAGAAATAGACGATTTGGATTTAAAGTCGGAGATCGATCAAATTTCAAAGAAAATTGACGCTATCGTTCAAAAGTTTGAAGAATTTGCCCCGGTCCGCACAGAAGATAACGGTCCGAAACAGGAGTAATGTCAACCTAACTCGCTCGGGATGATGGCGGCGGCTCAGGCAGCCCATAGGGCGTTGAGGAGGTCTTATGGCTCTAACGAAGAATGATATCGTGAACAAGGTTAACGATTTGGGTTTCACCAAGAAAAAATCGGTGGAAGTTGTCGAGTCGCTGCTCGAGATCATCAAAGGGACACTCTCCAAGGGCGACGATGTCCTGGTATCCGGCTTCGGAAAGTTTTGCGTCAAAGCCAAGCGCCCCCGCCGTGGCCGAAATCCAGCTACAGGCGAAGACCTGATTCTCAGGCAACGCAAGGTGGTGACCTTCAAGTGCTCCGGCAAATTGAGGGACCGGGTCAACGACTCTGTAGATATTCCCGCTTGAATGCTTCCAGTGCGGATGGAAACATCCGACGGATGAATACTTGCTGGTCGCGAGGGACCAGCGATTTATATTCGGAGTAACCGGAATGCGTTTCAGATAAAAGAGGCGGGTCCTGCTGGCACAACTCTCGGATCCGATCAAAGCGGCGCACCATATCGAATATCGGGTACTGACCGGCGGCCAAGCGGGCCAGCCATCCCATGCGACGCATCATCTCGAATCTCACCTGATCGGTAAGAAAAAGATGGATATCGACCACCTGAATCTGGATCGTCGTATCCAGACGTTCGAAGGATTGATTCGCATCCTGGCCCAAAAAGCCTAAGATCAAAGGGTAGTATAATACTTCGCAGGGCTCAGTCGGGTCGGATAGGCGGCACAGAATGGCTGCATTCAAATCGCCGAACCGTGTGCCGATCGTAAAATCGCCCTTGAAGCAACGGCCCCACTGTTTGAATCCTGCCTGTAAAGCACTCTGTTCACGGTATGTGGCGATATGAAAAATTTGCGCCATGGTTTCGTCTTTGTAATCCCTGCGACAGCGGCAGGTTTCATTGCGCCCATGTTAACAACTTTTCAGTCGGATGAATAGTCACTGAATGAAGTGGTCTTCAAGCAAAAACGAAAAGGGTTGCCGCTGATGGCAACCCTTTCCTGTATATGAATGGCGTCCCCAAGGGGATTCGAACCCCTGTCGCCGGCGTGAAAGGCCGGTGTCCTGGGCCGGGCTAGACGATGGGGACGGAAACCAATTCGATCATCTATGTTTTCCTGCCCTTTCCTTGCCTCTTGAAACGCGAGGCAACTGCTGGGCAGTTTTTGTTATCGGCAGCAAGTTGGTGGGCCGTGTTGGACTCGAACCAACGACTCTCTGCTTAAAAGGCAGATACTCTACCTCCTGAGTTAACGGCCCCCGTACGAAAAATGGCCTTTTACCTTCTACTGGCAATGATGTCAAATAAAAAAAATCACTGGTGAAAACAATCGCCGTAGACGACGGTCAGGCGCCGGCCGTCCTCCTTCTCCAGGATCAGGCCGCCGTTTTCTTCCACATCCACCGCGCGTCCTTCAAACACATCATAAAGGGTCTGGACTTTCACCAAGCGGCCCAAGGTAGCGGCCTGCGCTTTCCATTGGGGTACCACATCGGTCCAGCGTCCCGCCCTCAGACGCTGCTCAAAGCGCTCCCAGAAGTGGGCCAGGATATCAGCCCTTGAAACCGGACGGTCGGTCAATTGGCAGACCGATACGGCCGGTGGTTGCACTTGACGCGTATCGTTGTGCACATTGACGCCGATACCGAGATTCACATAGTCGATGCGGTCCGTTTCGGCCGCCATCTGGGATAAAATGCCCGCCAACTTGCGATCTTCCACCAGGACATCGTTGGGCCATTTCAGTCGCGCCTGAATGCCATACAAGGCCTCCAGGATTATGGCCAGATCCACAGCCGCGGCCAAATTGATCAACGGCGCCAAAACCAGCGGCATCCGGGGACGCAGCACCATCGTAAAATAGAGACCGCCGAGCATGGATTGCCACGTCCGCTGCAACCTTCCCCTTCCCTTGGTTTGGCGATCAGCCACCACGATCGTAAAAGCCGGACATCCCTGGCGCGCCAAATCCATGGCAACATCCATTGTGGAACTGATTTCCGGGTAGTAATGCACCTGGTCGGCGTGCTGGCCAAACACCCATGGGAAGGGTGTATCCGGTGCACTGCGCAGGCGGTATCCCTTGGAACCAGCTTCGATCTTGTATCCCAGTTCCTGCATTTGCCGGATGTGTTTCCAGACAGCTACCCTAGAAACCCCCAAGGCCTGGCTGAGGCGCTCGCCGGAGACGACATCGGCACATCGAAGCTGTGCAATTATTTCTGCTTTCACGCCTTTTCCTTTGTGTGGTTTTAATCCGCAGAGAACTGCGCCCGTTCTTCACCTCGCTTATAGGGCTTCGAGGAGCCTGGCGTGGATATTATCGAAACCGCCGTTGGACATGATGAGCAGGACGTCTCCGGGTGCTGCATGAAGGCATAAATGTTTGATGATGGCATCCGTATCTTCGAAGAAAAACGCCTTCTTGCCCGAAGCGCATAGATCCGCCACCAGGCGACTCGAGGAAAACCGCTGCCCTTCGGGAATCTTTTCAAGCAAAGGCGCCTGGCGAACGCAGATTTCATCGGCGGCGTCAAAACAAGCGGGATAGACCGATTGGAATACATCCCGCCGGCTGGAGTTGGTACGCGGTTCAAATACCGCCACCAGCCGTCGACTGCCATAAAAGGACTTAACGGCTTGGATGGTTTCGCGCACGGCGGTCGGATGATGGGCAAAATCGTCGATGACCACAATATCATTCTTAATGCCGCGCACCTCCTGCCGGCGCCGCACCCCCTTGAAACTTTCCAGGGCGTGGGCCACCGCCTGGCCATCGATATTCAGGCAGTGGGCCACGGCCACGCCAGCCAATAAGTTGCTCAAGTTGTGCAACCCGATCATGCGGGTCCGATAATTGCCGTAGGGTTGCCCATGATGGAAGACCCTGAAATAGGTGAAGGGCGGCGCGACGCGCACTTCGCCGAGAGTCCATTCCGTGTCCGGATGCTTGCCATATCCGACAACCCGAGCACTTACCGCCGGCAGCAGTTCGGCGATGTTCTCGTCGTCGTCAAAAGCGACCAGATCAACCTTGTCGGGCAGCGCTTGCATGAATTTGCGAAAGGTTTGCTTGACGGCATCCAAATCCTTGAAGATATCGGCGTGGTCGAACTCAATGCTGGTGACAATCGCCACATCAGGCGTGTAGTGAAAAAACTTTGCCCCCTTGTCGAAATAGGCCGTATCGTATTCATCGCCCTCTAAAACAATCCATTTGCCCCGGCCCACACGATAGTTGCTGTTGAAATCCGACAGGATACCGCCAATTAGAAATGAAGGGTCCATTTTGGCGCAATGCAACATCCAAGCGATAAACGATGAGGTCGTGGTCTTGCCGTGGGTTCCAGTGATGACAATCTGCCTTTTATCAGCAGCGGCAAACCGATTGATGGCCTGGGGCATGGAGCAATAAAATAGCCCCATCGCTTGCATGGCCTTGGCTTCCGGGTTCTCCCTGGAAACCGCGTTGCCCACTACCACCAGATCGGGTCGGGAGGCCAGGTGGTCGGCATGAAAACCTTCGAAAATATGGATATCTTTGGCCCTCAGAAAATCGCTCATGGGAGGATAAACATGCAGGTCCGAACCGGTGACAGTATACCCCATCTCTTTGAGCATGCAGGCCAAGGCCCCCATGGCTGTTCCGCAGATGGCAATCAGGTGGACGGAGCGCACTTTCTCAGGCAGGACATTTCCGGGCATCGACATAAGCAGTTCCTCGGTTCTTATTAAAATCTGCGCCCACCATAAATGAACCTTTTAAAAACCACAATGGTAGATTTAGGTATGATTTCCAGAGTTTGATTTGACACCCCCCTGCTTGTCAGTTATGATGCGCACAGTTATTTCTCAGGCTGGACGCTTCCCGATTGCAACGGTTTATTCTAATTTAACCAAAATCTTAGTCAATATACTCTAAGGTAATTAATATGGCCTCAAAAATATCCTCTAGCGATGCAGCGCTGATCACCCATCTAAAAGAGATATCTTCATGGGTATCGTCCGTTCAAGATTTGGATAAACTCCTGGAGCTGATTATAGGCTCGGCGGCCCGGGTGATGCAGGCCAAAGCCGCTTCCCTGCTCTTGGTGGACCGCAAGACCAACACCCTCTTCTTCCAGGTGGCCACCGGCGAAAAACGCAAGGAAGTCAAAGAGTACCGCATCAAAATGGGACAAGGCATCGCCGGCCATGTGGCCCAAAGCGGGCAATCGCTTTTGATCCCGGATGTGCGCAATGATCCGCGTTGGTTTAAAGAGATCAGCGAGTCCATCCGTTTCGAGACCCAATCCATTGCCTGCGTACCTCTGAAACGAGAAGAGACCATCATCGGTGTGATGCAAATCATCGATAAGGAAGACGGTCGCCCCCTGGGGCAGAGCGATATGCAACTCCTGGAAGAGTTTGCCTCCCTGGCCGCGCTGGCTTTGGGTCATGCCCAAAATATCCAAGAAGTCAAACGCGAAAACCAGGATCTCAAAGAAGAGCTTAAGGTTCGCCATGAAATGGTGGGCAAAAGCGCTGCTCTGGAAAAGGTGATTGCCGACGGTCTCAAGGTGGCCAACTCCAAGGCCAGTGCCTTGATTTTGGGGGAAAGCGGCACGGGCAAGGAATTGTTGGCGCGCTTGATCCATAGGGCCGGACCGCGCAAGAACAAGCCGCTGGTGGTCATCAATTGCGCGGCGCTTCCGGAAACCTTGCTGGAAGACGAATTGTTTGGCCATGAGAAGGGGGCGTTTACAGGCGCCGTGAGCCGCAAGGTAGGCAAATTCGAACTGGCCCACGAAGGAACCATCTTTTTGGATGAAATCGGCGAAATGACCCCTGGGATGCAGGCCAAGCTGCTACGGGTGCTCCAGGAGGGTAATTTTTACCGCGTCGGTGGCAACATTCCCATATCGGTGGATGTACGCGTCCTTTCGGCCACAAACAAAAAACTGGAAACGGAGGTGGCCGAGGGTCGTTTCCGGGAGGACCTCTACTACCGGCTCAATGTGGTGCAGATCAGCATGCCCACCTTGCGTGAACGCAGGGAGGACATTCCCTTGCTCGCGGAATACTTCCTGACGGTTTTCAAAGAAGAGACCGTCATCCCCCATCTGGTCATCTCCAAACTGGCCATGGATAAGATGATTCAATACGATTGGCCGGGCAATATCCGCGAATTGCGCAATGCCGTGGAGCGTGCCGTGGTGATGGGCAACGGCAAGGAGATTCTACCCGAAGATCTGCCCATTGCCTCCTCGCGCAGCAATTATCCTGGCCTGCAGGTGGGCTTGACGCTGGATGAAGCCCTCAACCAGTTCAAAAAAGAGTTTATTATCCTTAACTTGAAGCATACCGGGGGCAATCGCAGCAAGGCCGCCCAAATCATGGCGATTCAGCGGACATACCTTTCGCGCCTCATCACCAAATTCGACGTCAAGGGCATCTAAAGCCGGTTAAAAAGTTCGGAATTTTGACGTAGTCATCGACAAGCGGACCGGACCCAAATCAGCGGCACTTTATTATCCTTCCCCGAACCTCTGACTCTCTTTTCCAGAAACCCTCCCACTTCGGCTCATCCGGCACTCTCAGGATAACACCAGGCAAATGCCTTAAGAATCGTTTCGCTGACACCGATATAAGACTCATGCGATGGCACTTCCTTTGCATGAGAGCATGCCAGCCAAAAACAAAAAGGTGGATATGCGATGAAACCAATCCAGAGCCAATCAGCCAAGCACCAGGGATGCATGCTCCCGCTCGCCCATTGTCACAGCGTGGAATTCGTACTGGATACGCCCCACCCCATTTATCAATTCAAGTTGTGGCGATCAGAATGTAATTGCTTGTTTCTACTTGTAAAAGATTCATCCCAGGTTTTACCCCAACTTAGAATCGGCAGCATTCTGCCGATGAAGTACCTTAGCTGTGAACCGCGGGAGCCCATGGAGGTACGCGAAACAGAGATCAAAAACATCATCAATGAACGCAAAGGCCGCTTCGAAGGTCATTACCGGGTTGAGTTGGCCATCGTCACATCGCAGCTTGAGCCTGCTGTTCAATCGAGTGCAATGGCTGTTTAACAAAAAGACACACGAAATGGACGACAGATTACCATGCGCAGACACTATACCCTACTGATTATCGACGACAAAGGCAGCCCCGTTCGGGAAACGCGCTTCTCCAAGCGTTTGGTATGGATGCTGACGGTCATACTCGTTATCTGCCTCTCGGCCTTAGGTGTGGGCGCATATGAATATACTCGCCTCTATCAATCGGTGGCCGACAAAGCCGATCTGCAGGCTGACCTCAAACAATATCAGGCCGGTATCGAAGAGCAGCGCAAGCAGATCCAAGCCTTTGCCCAATCCATCAACGAGTTGAAATCCAATCTGCTCGCCTTGAATGGGTTCGAAAGCAAGATTCGAATCATGGCCAATCTGGAGCACAAAGACGATCAGGCCGCCCTCTTTTCAATTGGCGGCTCCATGCCCGAGGACCTGGACATCGATATCGCACTTAACGAAAATCATGATCGGCTGGTGCGCCAGATGCACGACCAGATCAGCCAAGTCAATCATGCCGCAGCAGTACAACATAAGAGCATAGAGGCCTTGCTCGACTCCCTCAAAGACAAGCGCAACTTGCTGGTATCCACCCCTTCGCTGCGGCCCGCCGTCGGATGGGTATCCTCCGAATTCGGCTATCGGGTGTCGCCCTTTACCGGTCGGCGCGAATTGCATAGAGGGGTAGATATCGCCAATCGCCAGGGTACCCCGATCATCGCTCCGGCCGATGGGTTGATCACCTATGCCAACGCTAAAGGGTTGATGGGCAACATGGTCACGATTGAACATGGTTTCGGTATGCTCACAAACTATGGCCATCTGAGCAAAATAATGAAGAAAAATGGCGAACGCGTCAAGCGTGGCGAGATCATCGCGCTCATGGGCAGCACCGGACGCAGCACCGGTCCGCATGTCCATTACGAAGTTCGCCTCAATGGCGTACCCGTCAATCCGGAAAATTATATTCTGGATTGACCCAATTAATAGTCTTTAGCCGCAAAATAGGAGAACACGCACCTCACCCCGCAGCAAATCGCCGCAAACTGTCTTGGATAGGATGGCCCGGTATGAAAACAAAACTTGGCATCGTGTTGATGGTCAGCTTGATGTGGTTAATGGCAGGGTGTTCATCTGTATTTTCAACCATTTCAGCACCGCGCATGGCACGCATCCAGATCAGGGGACCGGCCAACCACAGCAATGATTTTGTCGTCTCATTGGATGATTTGACACAACGCAACCTGGACATCAACCTGTCCGATCGCTATGCCGTCAAGATCGATTTTCAGTGGTTGTGGTACAGCCACGAAGACGTTGACTTGATCAACAGTGAAACTCCGGAGGAAATCCAGGCACCGCTCACACCATGGGTGCTTTGCAAATACCGATTTTAAGAAGAGCCCCACATCACACATCACACCCAGGAACACCCGGCGTTTGCCGGGTGTTCCATTCTTACCGATAGGACAAACCTGATTATGCGGATTAAGCCGCCAGGAGGCCAAACACCGCTTCGGCTGCCTGAATGGTTTTTCCAATCGCCAAAGCGTCATGAGCGGCAGAAACGAAAAAGGCTTCGAACTGGGAGGGTGCCAGGTAGATACCCCTGGCCAACATCTGTTGGTAATAGATGGCGAAACGCTTCAGATCGGAACGTTTGGCATCTTCGAAGTTTCGAACCGGTCCGGGAGTAAAAAATAGCCCGAGCATGGAACCCACCCGGTCGGTCGATACCGCGACACCCGCTTTGTGGGCCGCTTGGCGCATGCCCTCCAGAAGCCCTTGGCAAGTCTGTTCCAGGGCATCATAAAATCCAGGTTTGGAAAGCTCTTTGAGGGTGGCGATACCGGCGGCCATGGCCAGAGGGTTACCTGAAAGGGTGCCCGCCTGATAGACGGGCCCCTGGGGCGCGACCTGGTCCATCAAATCTCTGCGCCCCCCATAGGCGCCGACCGGCAATCCCCCACCGATGATCTTACCGAAGCAAGTCAGATCGGGCGTCACGCCATATAAAGTTTGGGCGCCGCCGTAGGCCACACGAAATCCGGTCATGACTTCGTCGAAAATCAGCACGCTGCCATACTGGTGGCATAACTCGCGCAACCCTTGCAGGAAGCCTGGCACAGGCGGAACCAGCCCCATGTTGCCGGCCACCGGTTCCACGATGACCGCGGCGATCCGATCACCCTTTGCGCCCATTACTTGTTCGAGCAGAGGCAGATTGTTATAGGGCACCGAGATGGTATGATCCACGAACGATTGGGGCACTCCCGGGCTGCCGGCGATGGCCAGCGTGGCCACACCGGAACCGGCGCTGACCAGCAAGCTGTCGGCATGGCCGTGATAGCAGCCATCGAACTTGACGATCATCTCCCGTCCGGTAGCCCCCCGGGCCAGGCGGATGGCGCTCATCGTGGCCTCGGTGCCCGAATTGACCATACGAACCTTTTCCACCGACGGCACGGCATCGACCACCATTTGGGCCAGTTCCACTTCAAGATCCGTGGGCGCGCCATAACTTGTGCCTTTGGCCAAGGTATGCAGGAGGGCTTCCACCACCGCTGGATGACGATGCCCCAGGATCATGGGACCCCAGGAGCCTACGTAATCGATGAAGGCATTTCCATCCGCATCGAACAGCCGGCACCCCTCGGCCCGGGAAATGAACAAGGGATGGGTGCCCACCGCACGGCAGGCACGCACCGGGCTATTGACCCCACCGGGGATCAATTGCTGGGCACGTTCAAAGAGGCGTTTGGATACATCGTACATATGAAGCCATCCTTTCAGGGAAGTCTTTGATTTGACATTTGTTCGAAAAGAGAAGAAAAAATAGCAAACCCGGCTGAAAGGGTCAAGAAAGGTTGAAGGCGTGACTACGGACCAACATATCAAAAAGTTGGCAAAATTTTTGGAATATGTCCTGGCGCGCAGGCCGGATGAATTCGGCTTGATCCCAGACCCAGACGGATTCGTGAAGATCAAAACCCTGTTGCAGGCCCTGCACGAAGATCCGGAATGGCGCCATCTAAGAGAGGCGCACCTGAATACACTGCATGTCACGGAGCGCACGGCCCCAATCGAAATACAGGGGGATAAGGTACGCGCCACGCAAAGAGAGCAATTACCCGCCATCCGCGTTCCCGCGCAATGTCCCAAGGTGCTTTACACTGCGGTCCGCCAACGCGCTTATCCCGCTGTTCATGAAAATGGATTGAAGCCGGGCCTCCTGCCTTTCGTGATGCTGTCATCCGATATGGCCATGGCCCAAAGACTCGGGCGACGGTCGGACAATGCCCCGGTGCTGCTCACAATTCAAGTGGCCAAGTCCCAGGCCGCGGGCACTCGTTTCCAGCAATATGGCGAATCCCTGTTCCTGGCCGACGCCATCTCCCCAGAGTGCATCAATGGCCCGCCCCTGCCTAAGGAAAAGCCCATTGGATCGCTACCCAAAGCCCCAGTCCAACCCAAAACACCAGGCAGTTTCCTTCCAGACTTGGCATCGGCGAAACATGGCGCTGCCCCCCATCAAAAACCCCAGCGCAATGAAATCGAGTGGAAAAAAGATCGCCGGCGGGCGCGTAAGGATAAGGATAGACGCTGGGGATAGCGGCGCAATGCGCATTGCCCGAGTCGTCCCTGTGGCAGGCCTATCTATAGGAAGGGGCCCTCTTTTTGTAAATATCGCCAATAAATGTTTGACAACGCCCTTACAACTTGATACCAACGGCAGCTTCATCGGGCCGTTAGCTCAACCAGGCAGAGCACCTGACTCTTAATCAGTAGGTTGTTGGTTCGATTCCAACACGGCCCACCACATCGCACCACAAGGGGGACGATTCAAGGATCGCCCCCCTTTTGATTTACCGTCCGGAATCAGGAAGCGCTTGACAAACCGAGGGCCGGGCGTTAATTAGGGCGTTTTAAATCAAGAGAATGCGCATATCCTTGCTCCGACCTGATGTCGGGGCTTTATTATCCAAGAGGAGGTTACATGCGAAGGTACGAAACTATTGTCATTATCGATCCAGACCTATCTGAAGAAGACCGCACATCCTTTTTAAACCGTGTTAAAGAGATTATCCCCCAGCAAGGGGGCGTTCTCATCCAGGAAGATCTCTGGGGCGTAAAGAAGCTGGCTTATGAAATCAAGAAAAAGCCACGCGGCTACTACGTGCGCATGGACTACTGCGGTCTGGGAAAAGCCGTCGACGAAATCGAACGCTTTTTCCGAATTGATGACCGTGCCATGAAATTCCTAACCGTCCAATTGTCCGCGGAAGCCGATGTGGAGAAGATTCAGGCGGATATCGCCGCCGCCAAGGCCAGTGTGTCCCCAGAGACCACGGCCACCGAATCGGTGACACCGGCAGCGGATAGCGCGGCTCCCGAAGCACCCGTCGAGGAGCAGAAGGAGTCGGCGCAGGACACGGACGCAATTACCCCTGAGAGCTAAAAGGAGCACCCCATGAATGATAGAAACGGGAAAAGACCGGTAGCGGGAAAAAGGAAACGAAGAGTCTATCATCGGCGCAAAGTATGCCGTTTCTGTGCGGACAGCAAAATCATAATCGATTACAAGGATGCCAGAACCCTGAGATACTTCATAACCGAACGGGGCAAGATTATTCCGCGGCGTATCACCGGAACGTGTGCCTCCCATCAGCGCACCCTGACATTGGCCATCAAACGCGCCCGTGCCATCGCACTGCTGCCGTTCGTGGGCACCCTGGACTAAACGGTATGCGCCGCTCGGGCGGCTTCGGAGGTTTTTAAATGAAAGTCATTCTGAAGGAAACAATCGATTCATTAGGCATTATCGGTAGCGAAGTAAATGTGGCGCCCGGCTATGCCCGCAATTACCTGCTTCCCCAGGGCAAGGCCGTACCGGCTACCGCGCAGTACCGCAAAATACTGGAACACGAAAAGGCCAAATTTGAACTGCAGATCGCCAAGGAAAAAGATCTGGCCCAGCAAATGGCCCAGCGGCTGGAAGGTGTTACCTGTGACGTAGCGGCCAAGATCCACGAAGGAGACCGACTCTATGGATCGGTAACGGTTCGGGATATTATCGACGCCTTGGCCAAAAAGGATATTGTCGTGGAAAAACGGATGGTGCTGCTCCCAGAGCCCATCAAAACCATCGGCAACTTCAAAGTCGCTATTCGTGTGTACAAAGACGTAGAGCCGGAAATCACCGTGAACGTGGTGGCCGAGTAGTTATTATGGGTACAATGCCGGGGCGGCTTTTTGGCCAAGCGCCACCGCCCCGGCCTTTGACTGATCAGCCGGCACAGCCATGGCGTTGAACCCCAAGAACTCCCCCAAAGATCCCTCCCTGCAAAAACTTCCGCCCCAAAGCATAGAGGCCGAAGAGTCGATTCTCAGCGCGATTTTGCTGGAAACCAACACCCTGTTGGAAGTGCTGGAGATTTTGACTCCCGAAGATTTTTACCGTACGGCCCACCAACGCATCTTCGCGGCCATGGAGCTTTTGTTTCGAAAAGCCGAACCGATCGATCTGATCACGCTGACCAATGCGTTACGCGAGAGCAATCAACTCGAAGAGATCGGCGGAGCTGCTTATTTGGCCAGGTTGGTGGATACGGTCCCGTCGGCCATCAATGTGGCGCACTACGCGCGCATCGTGCGGGAAAAATCCTCATTGCGCCGCCTCATCGCCAAGGCCGGAGAGATCACCCAACGCTGTTACGGGGATAGCGGCGATTTCGATCAAGTATTGGATTTTGCGGAAGGCGCCGTCTTCGAAATCTCCGAGAACAAGCACCGGGCGGCCTTTCATCCTTTGAGCAAGATCATCGATATCAATATCGATGCACTGGAAAAACGGCAGGCCAACCGGGCGTTGGTCACCGGCATACCGACTGGGTATACCCGCCTGGACAACATGACTTCCGGCCTGCAGGGCTCGGATCTGATCATCCTGGCTGCCCGTCCGGCCATGGGCAAAACCGCCCTGGCGCTCAACATCGCCCGCAATGCGGCGGTGCTCGGCAATGTGGCGGTGGCCGTATTCTCTCTGGAAATGTCCAAGGAACAGCTCTCCATGCGTATGTTGTGCGCCGAGGCGCGCGTGGACTCCTCGCGCCTGCGCAGTGGATTTCTGAACCCCGAAGATTGGGCCAACATCACCGATGCGGCCAGCGCTCTATCCGAAGCGCCCATCTACATCGACGATTCGCCGGACATCTCAGCCACCTCCATCCGAACCAAATCCCGGCGTCTGAAAATGGACAAGGATCTGGGACTGATTATCATCGATTATCTGCAATTGATGCGCGGACATGAGAATACCGAGCGGCGGGATCTGGAGATCTCAGATATTTCCCGATCCCTCAAATTGCTGGCCAAGGAGTTGAATGTACCGGTGCTGGCCCTATCTCAGTTAAATCGCAAACTCGAAGAGCGCGGCGACAAACGACCGCAACTTTCGGACTTGCGTGAATCCGGCGCTCTGGAACAGGATGCCGATGTGGTAGCCTTCATCTACCGCGATGAGGTTTATAATAAGGATGAGAACAATCCCAACCGAGGCATCGCCGAAGTCATTCTGGCCAAGCAGCGCAACGGCCCCACCGGGGTGGTACCTCTGACCTTCCTCGGGGCCTACACGCGCTTCGAGAATCCTGCATGAAGAAAATCTGGGGCAACACCAGAGGGCTCAAAGCCGGTCAGGTGCATCGCCTGGAGAACCTCTACCGCCGCCGCGTTCCGCCTGAATATCTGATTACTCCCGAGTTGGCCCGCGATCTGTGCCAACTGTCTCAAGAGATCCAGCGTCAAATCGGCCTTATGATCGACCGAGCCGGAAAACTCGCCTATGTCGTGGTGGGCGACGCCCAAGGGATCATCATTCCGAAGTTGTTGGAATACCGCGCCAGCCCAGGTCGTTTGAGGGGATTGCGTTGTATTCACACTCATCTGAAAGACGAATCCCTGAACCAGGATGACCTCACCGACCTCGCTCTGCTGCGCCTGGACGCCATGGCCGCCATCACCAGCGATGATCAGGGTTTCCCTCGGGCGGTCTTTTGGGCTCATCTTCTACCCCGTCCGGAGATGGCGCAAAAGCCATATGAGCTGAGAGAAAAGCTGCTGCCTCATCAACTGGCCATCGAGTTTCTGGACCTGATCCAGGCCATTGAACGCGAGATGGGCCAGGCACGCCCCCAGGCCAAGATAGCCAAGGGCAGCGAACAAGCGTTGTTGTGCAGTGTCACCACCATGCCACGCAAAAAAGCGCTGGACTCGATGGCCGAGCTCAGCGAGTTGTGCCGCTCCAGCGGCATCGACGTGGTGGATTCACTGCTGCAGATAAGGAAAGAAGTCGACTCGCGTACGCTGATGGGCAGCGGCAAACTCCAGGATCTGGCCATCCGGGCCATGCAGTTGGAAGTGACCCTGATCATCTTCGATCAGGAACTGAACCCTTCACAAATCAGATCGATTACCGACCAGATCGAAATCAAGGTCATCGACCGCACTCAGTTGATCCTGGATATCTTCGCCCAGCGCGCGCGCAGCAAAGAAGGCAAACTGCAAGTGGAGCTGGCCCAACTCAAATACTTACAGCCCCGGCTGGTCACGAAAAATACGGCCATGTCGCGCCTGACCGGCGGCATCGGTGGGCGGGGGCCAGGCGAAACCAAACTGGAGATCAACCGGCGGCGTGTGCGCGACAAAATCCACCAATTGGAAAAAGCGCTCATCGAGGTCCAAAAGCACCGGAAACAACAGCGTCGCCAGCGGGAGCAAAAAGGCGTGCCGGTGATTTCCATCATCGGCTACACCAATGCCGGCAAATCGACCTTGCTCAACACCTTGACCCACAGTCAGGTGCTGGCCGAAAGCCGCCTGTTCGCCACCCTGGACCCTTCCAGCAGACGACTGCGTTTTCCCAGGGATATGGAAGTGCTCATCACCGACACCGTCGGTTTTATCCGCAACCTGCCCAAAGACCTCATCGTCGCTTTTCGGGCGACCCTGGAAGAGTTGGAGAGCGCCGATTTGCTGCTGCATGTCATCGACATCAGCAACCCACGCCATACAGAACAGATCGCCACCGTGGAGAAGCTTTTGAACGAACTCGAACTGGAGAATATCCCTCAGGTGCGGGCGCTCAATAAAATAGATCTGGTTGACCCCGAGGCGCTGCCCATACTGGCGGAAAGGCTACAAGGTGTGCCGATCAGCGCCAAAGAGCGCGCCACTCTAACCCCGCTGATCGACAAAATGGCGTTCGTCATCGAGCGGGCCATTGATGCTTGACAAGCCAACGGTAAAGTAGATAAGGTTGCCGACTTATGGATCTGCAAACCATCAAACGGATCGGCATCCGGGCCGCCTATCGCGCCGGTCGCATCTTGATCGATCATTTCGATAAACCCCTCCAAGTGAAAAAAAAGGGCGCCATTGATTTGGTGACCCAGGCTGATATCGCCTCGGAAAAGATGATCGTCGCCACCATCCAGGAGGTTTTCCCGGACCACGGCATTCTGGCCGAAGAAAGTGGTGCCGCGGTTGGCAACGGGCATGATCGCTGGATCATCGATCCCCTGGACGGCACCACCAACTTTGCCCACCATCTGCCCATTTTTGCCGTTTCCATCGCATATGCCCGCGATGATGTTCCTCAGATGGGAATTGTGTTCAACCCCGCCAACGGGGAGCTGTTTACCGCTGTTCACGGGCAGGGTGCATACTTGAACGACGCACCGATCCATATCTCCGATGTTGAAACGGCGGAAGACAGTCTCTTGGTGACCGGGTTTCCATACACCATACGCACCACTTCACCGGTGGAGCCTATCTCGCGCTTCACACGATGTTTGACTGCTTCCCAGGGGGTACGACGATTGGGATCCGCCGCACTGGACCTATGTTTCGTGGCCTGCGGACGCTTCGAAGGGTTCTGGGAAGAAAATCTGAAGCCATGGGACACGGCGGCCGGCATGCTGATTGTCCAAGCGGCCGGTGGCAAGGTCACCGATTACAAGGATCGCCCTTACCACTTCGAAGACCGACAGATCCTGGCGACCAATGGCCGTATCCATGCCGAGATGGTGCAGCTACTAAATTTAGAGGATTGCGCATGAACCGGAAAAAGCGCCTTGCAACCCTGCCCATTGAGCATCTGGATTGCTTCGGAGATTATGTCAAAACCAACCCATTGTGCGCCAAGCATTGCGTGCTCCGGTTGCGCTGTGTAATTCAGCAGGATCAAAATCTGCGCATGGAACTTTTATCGGATTTAACCATCATTGAAGGCTCGCTCATCACCTACCAGTAGCCGAACGCGTGCATCGGAAAAACCCGTGCACGCTCGCCTCACCCGATGGCCTAATGCGTTCCTTTTAACAGCTTTCTAAAACTCGCCGTTTTCCAATTTTTGGCTGAGATATTCGATGTGCCGTTGAACGGTCCCGCCCTGCCGAATGCCTTTTTCTACCGCACCGATCGCATGCAATGCGGTGGCATGGTAGCGATTGAAACTTTTTCCGATGGCTTGCAGCGGCTGATCGGTGTAGCGGCGGGCCAAGTAGATGGCGATTTGCCGAGGGCGCACCAAGGCTTGTTTGCGGGAACGCGAAATGAGTTCCTTGGGCGAAATGTTGTAGTATTTACAGACCAGTTGTTTGATATTGTTGATGGTGATCGACTGGGTTTGACGCACCATGTTTTTAACGACATCGGATGCCAACTGGAGATCGATCGGGCAGCCCATCAGGGAAGCCTTGGCGGAAACCCCCACCAAACCGCTTTTCAGTTGGCGCACGTCCTGGCTCAATTCGGAAGCCAAATACTCCATGATTTCCGCGGGAATTTCCCAACGGTTGGCCCGGGCGTACTTCTTCAAAATCTTGACCCGCATACGGTAATCCGGAGCCTCGATATTGGAGATTAATCCGCAGGTCAAACGGGAACGCAGGTTTTCGCTCAGCTTGGGAATCTCGGTGGGAGCAAAACAACTGGAGAAGATAACTTTCTTATTCTCATTGCACAACGAGTCCAGTGTATGCGCCAGTTCGATCTGTGTCCGCCCCTTACCGCTTAGATGATGAACATCTTCCAGAAGTAAAACGTCGCACCCCTTGTGATACTTCTCTTTAAAAACGTCGATGGAATTGGTTTTGTAGGAAGTTACCATCTCGTTCGTAAAATCTTCGGCCGTCATGTAATAAACCCGCTCGGTCGGCGATTCTTCCAGGATCTGATGTCCGATGGCCTGCGACAGATGGCTTTTGCCCATACCGGTCTTGGAAAGAAGAAATAGCGAATGCTGCTGGATATTCTTGCGTACCGCCAGCGAAAGCGCGGCCGAGT
>JAKAFO010000105.1 GCA_021819735.1 Deltaproteobacteria bacterium | reverse complement strand
GGAACTCGCCGCGCCCCTTGACCAAGAACACCTCGCGGCTGTCGGTTTCTTCCACCTGGATGGCCACGTTGCGCAACGTCTCCTTGAAGAGCCGCTCGCGCAGGTTGCGCGACTGGGAAAAGCGTCCTTCCCGGCCCGCAAAGGGCGAGGTGTTGACCGTAAAGCGCATGCCCACGGTGGGTTCGTCCACGCGGATGCGCGGCAGGGCCGATGCGCTGCCCTTGGTGCAGATCGTGTCGCCGATGCGCACCTCCTCGATGCCGGCCAGCACCACGATGTCGCCCGGATCGGCGGCCGGCACCTCTTGCAGGGCCGGGCCCTCGTAGGTTTGCAGGCAGGCCACCTTGAGCGGCCGCGGCACGCCGTCGACCCCCACGCACACCAGGGCATCCTTGTTATGGGCCTGGCCGTTGGCCACCCGGCCCACGGCCAGGCGGCCCAGGTAGTCCGAGTAGCCCAGGTCCGAAACCAGCATCTGAAAAGTGGCCTCGGGCAGATGGCCCGGGGCCGGAATTTTTTCCAGGATCATGTCGAACAAGGGGGTCAGATCGGTGCCGTGGTCGCTGGCCTTGGCCTGGGCGATGCCGTCCCGGCCGATGGCGAAAAGGTAGGGGAAATCGAGCTGGTCCTCGTTGGCGTCCAGGTCGATAAAAAGATCGTACACCTGGTCCAGCACCTGGTCGGCGCGGGCATCCTTGCGGTCGATCTTGTTGATCACCACGATGACTTTCAAGCCGGCGGCCAGCGTCTTTTCCAGCACGAAGCGCGTCTGGGGCAACGGTCCTTCGGAGGCATCCACCAGCAGCAGGGCGCCGTCGGCCATGGAGAGGGCGCGCTCCACCTCGCCGCCGAAATCGGCGTGGCCCGGGGTGTCGATGATGTTGATCTTGACCCCTTTCCAGTGCACCGAGCAGTTCTTGGCGGCAATGGTGATGCCCCGCTCGCGCTCGAGATCCATGTTGTCCATGAGCCGCTCGTTGACGGTGGCCCCTTCGCGGATCTGCCCGCTCTGACGGAACATGGCGTCCACCAGCGTGGTCTTGCCGTGATCGACGTGGGCGATGATGGCCACGTTGCGGATGTTGGCGTTAAGAATTGGCGTATTGGTTTTATCGCTCATGGATATGCAATCTCCTTTGATGAACCGCGCAGGGTATGCCATTTACTATCGGTTGTCTATAGGATTTGTTGAGTCGCCCGATATCTTACAGCGGCCAGAAGATCGGAATCAGCAGCGTCGCGCCGACGATCACCAGCAGGCACAGGGGGATGCCCAGCTTGAGATAGTCGCTGAAGCGGTAGCCGCCCGGCCCGTAGACCAGCAAATTGGTTTGATAACCGATGGGGGTGGCGAAACAGGCGCTGGCGCCGAACAGCACGGCCATGATGAACGGTTTGGGGTTGACCCCCAGTCCCTGGGCCGCGGAGATGGCGATGGGCAGCAGCAGCACGGCGGTGGCGTTGTTGCTCATGACGTTGGTGCAAACGCTGGTCAAAAGGAGGATGCCGCCCAGAATCATGGCCGGCGACCAGCCCTGGAGCAGGCCCAGGAACAGCTCCGCATAGTAGCGGCTGGCCCCGCTGTCGGTCATGGCCGTGCCCAGGGCGATGGTGGCCACGATCAGCAGCAACACGTGGCTTTGCAGGGCGCGATAGGCCTCTTTCAACGGCAGACAGCCGGTGAGCACCATCAGAAAGACGGCACCCAGGGCCGCCGCCATGATGTCGGCCAGCCCCGCGGAGGCCACGACCACCATGGCGCCGAAGATGGCGCCGGCCAGAGGCGCCTTGCGCTGGTGGACGATCTCCTGGTGCACATCCTCCACCACGATCCAGTCGGTGCGGCCCCGGAACTTGTCGATGCGGTCGGCCCGACACCACACCAGCAGAATATCGCCGATGCGCAGGCGGATGTCCTTGATCTGCTTTTCCGTATAGTGCAAGCCGCTGCGCTCGATGGCCACGACGTGCAGGTCTTCGTCCCGGGCCAGGTCGGTTTCACCGATGCGCTGGCCGAGCAGCTCGGACTGGGGCGGGATAATCAACTCCACCACCAGCGTCTCGTTGGGGCCGCTGAAGCTGAGCCCCTTTTCCGCGGGCGGCAGATCCACATCCTTGCCTTGCAGGATGTGGGTCAGATCGTTGGGCGTGCCCTTGACCAGCAGCAGATCGTCGGGGGCGATGGCCACCCGGTCCCGGCAGGGATGAAAAATGTGCGTATAGCGGATCAGCTCCAGCACCTCGATGCCCGGGTACTTGGCGGCCAGCTCCGTGCAGGGGTTCACACCGACCAGGCGGCTGCCCCGGGGCACGACCATTTCGGCCAGATAACGGCGCTTGGGCTGGTTTTCCAGCTCACAGGTGGCATTGGTCACATCCGGCAACCAGCGGGGAGCGGCGATCAGGATCAGCGCCAGGCCGGCGATGGCCAGGGGCAACCCCACCTGGGTCAATTCGAACATGCCCAGGCGGCCGTAGCCGAACTGGTTGGAAAGATCGCTGACGATGATGTTGGTGGAGGTGCCGATGAGGGTACAGGTGCCGCCCAGAATGGAGGCATAGGAGATGGGGATCAGGAATTTGGAGGGGCTGACCCCCAGTTGGCAGCCCATGCTCAGAATCACGGGGATAAAAAGCACCACCACCGGTGTGTTGTTGATAAAGGCCGAGGCCAGCACGACGATCCCCAGCACCACCAGCAGGGCCAGGCGGACGCGGCCCCGGACCAGACCGATCAGCCGGCGGCCGAGAAACCCCACCGCGCCGGTGCGCACCATCCCCTGGCTGAGCAGGAACATGGCGCCCACGGTGATCACGGCCGGATTGGCAAAGCCCGCCACGGCTTGGGCCGGCTTCAACAGACCGGTGGTCATCAACGCCACCATCAGCCCGATGGCCACCAGATCGATGGCGATCCACTCGCCGATCAATAGCACCAGCGTGACGACCAAGAGGATGGTGACCAGCAATATCTCCATGCGTCGCTATCCCACCTTGCGCAGCTCGTACTGCCGGGTGCCCAGGCCCAACTTCTCGGCATAGGCCAGTTGCAAGGCCCAATCCACCTCGGGATAGAGGGCCTTGAATTTGTCTTCGCCCGGCGCCGTGTTTTTGGTGAGCACGCCGTTGGCCAGGGCCGGTTCGGCATTGACCAGATCGGCCGAGGCCTGGTCGATGGCCACCGGGTCAATGGAAGCCAGGATGCCGATGTTCTTGACGATGGGCGCGTCGTTGGCCGCGTAGCAGTCGCAGGCCGGCGACACGTCGGTGATGAAGTTGACGAAAAGGGTCTTGCCGGCCTTGGCCTGGATCACGGCGGCCGCATACTCCATCATGCCTTCCAGAAAGCGCGGGATCTCCTGGTCCCAGGCGATCTCGATGGCCTTGTTGGCGCACATCAAAATACACTCGCCGCAGCCGATGCAGCGTTGCGGGTCGATGGCCGCCTTGTCGTCGGTCAGGCTCAGGGCGTGCTGGGAACAGTGCTCCACGCACTCGCCGCAGCCGATGCAATTTTCGGCCTTGACCTGGGGCGCGACCGTGGAGTGCATGGCCAGCTTGCCTTTGCGCGAGGCGCTGCCCATGCCTACGTTCTTGAGCGTTCCGCCGAAGCCCGACAGCTCGTGGCCCTTGAAGTGCGCCACCGAGATCAAGGCATCGGCGGCCATGATCTCCCGGCCGATCCAGGCCTGCTGGAAATGCCGGCCGGCCACGGGAACGGCCGCTTCGCTATTGCCGCGCAGGCCGTCGGCGATCACCAGGGGCGCTTCGACCACGGCATAGGCAAAGCCATTCTGGATGGCGGTAGTCAGGTGGTGGGGCGCATCCGAGCGCGTGCCGGCGTAGAGCGTGTTGGCGTCGGTGAGAAACGGCACGCCGCCGGCCTGTTTGATGGCCATCACCAGCGTGCGCAGGTAGATGGGCCGGATGAAGGCCGCATTGCCCATTTCGCCGAAGTGCAGCTTGACGGCCACCAGGTCACGCGGCCGCACCACGCTTTCCATGCCGGCCTGGCGCACCAGGCGCGTCAATTTGGCCATCATGCTGGATTGCACATCGGCGCGAAAGTCGATAAAGAAAACGGTGCTGGACATGGGCCTCCTCCTGTAAGGATGTTGGGGGTCGGGCGGCGCGGGACTAACAATGCAGGTGACTCAGCCTAAACCGGCGTTGCCGGCAGTGTAAAGTTCAAAGATGAAAGCCGAACGCTGAAAGTCAAGGGGGGGGGGGCTTCAGGCATGAACATCGAAACCCGTCTGCGCGTGATCGAGAAGATCTATGGGCTGCACGCCGATTTTTGCACCCCGTTCGAACTGGCCTGCGGCCAGAGATGCGCCCGGTGTTGCACGGCCAACGTCACCCTCACGACCCTGGAAGCACTCCGCATCATCCACTACTGGCACGCCCAAGGCCGCGCCGTGCCGTTGGCGGCGCTTGCAGCCGCTGCCCAACAGCCCCGCTTCCAGCCCGCCCTGACCATCAACCGCATGGCGGCCCTGTGCCTCCAGGGCGCCGAGGTTCCCGAAGAAGAAGCCGACCCCGCGGTGGGGCCGTGCCCGCTGCTCGAAGCCGATCGTTGTTCGATCTACCCCGCGCGCCCCCTGGCCTGCCGCGCCATGGTATCGCGCACCGCCTGCGCCCAAGGTGGCGCCGCCGACATGCCCGAAGAGATCCTTTCCGCCAACCATCTGCTGATGCAATTCGTCGAGGCCCTGGATCTGCACGGCGCATCGGCCAATCTGGCCGACGCCCTGCTCTTTTTGCTCCGGCCGGAGCAGCTTGCGGCCTATACTTCCGGCGCGCCGGTCACGGCTGCACCGCCCCTGGTCCCCCACCATGCCATTCCCGCGCTGATGATACCGCCCGAACTGCGGGCCCGCTTGCTGCCCCTGGCCCAGGCGGTACAAGCCTGCATTCGAACCCTCGCCGTGGGTTGAAAGCGGCGCCTCGGACTTTTGCGCCGGACGAAATTTTGACGCTCCAGGGTCCCATCGCCCCCGCAAATGCCGGCTTGCCTTCCGATCCGGATCTGAAACCCTTGTGAATCTTGGAATAATCGCGCGTCGGCACGCTTTTAGCATCTCCTCGCGTCGGCAGGCCTTTCGGCTGCTGTTCCCGGATATCTCTTCCGTCCTAACAACCCGAACCCCAGGAGGCGTACTATGAACGTGAGGCGCATCCGCAAGCAGATCTTTTCCTTGTTGCGGTATCTGCCCAAATTCCTACGCGATCATTTCTGCCGCTCCCGCATCCATATTCCACCGCTGCGTGAAGATCTGCGCTTCGAAATCGCCAAAACCCAAAAGGATCTAGATCAGGCGTTCCAAATTCTGCATGACGCCTACGTCAAGGAAGGCTTCAGCAAACCCCACGCCAGCCGCCGCCGCATCACCGATTACCACGCTTTGCCCTCCACCACCACGCTGGTGGCCAAACACGAAGACCAGGTGGTCGCCACCATTTCGGTGATCCGCGACGGCCCCTTTGGATTGCCCACCGATCAGGTGATGGATCTTTCCAGGTTCCGCGAAAAGGGCGAGCGCTTGGGCGAGGTCTCCTCCCTGGCCATTCGGCCCGACTTCCGCGGCCGCTCGGGCGAAGTGATGTTCCACCTGTTCAAATACATGGTGCACTACAGCCTCGACTATTTCGGCCTGGACCGCTTCGTGATCGTGGTCAACCCCGAGCGCATCACGCTCTACGAATCGGTGTTGTGCTTTACTCCCTTGCACCGCTCGGCCCTGAAGAAATACGCCTTCGCCAACGACGCGCCGGCCGTGTGCGCCACGCTCAACTTGCGCAGGGCCGCCCAGATATGGTTCGCGGCCTATGCCGACCGGCCGGCCCACCAGAGCATCTATCACCTGTTCTTTGGCGGTTTCAGCGAGGCCGAGCGCCGCCAGATGCGCTTTCCCGAACGCCCCTTCTACACGGTCAGCGACCCGGTCATGTCCCCCGGCTTGCTGGATTTCTTCTTCAACCGGTGCACCGATGCCCTCTGCCAGTTCAAGCCGCATCAGATCAAGGCCCTGCGCAATATCTACCTGGAAAGCGATTATGCCGCCGTATGGCCGCCCCAATGGGCCATCCCCTACGAAAACGCCCGGCGCGGCCGGCGCTTCGAAGTGGCCTGCAGCGGCATGGCCCACGCCGCCGAGCACAATCCGGTCGCCTTGACGGTCATGGACGCCTCCCGCACGGGCCTGCGCGTGCGGGCCGACGCTGAGTTGGACATGGACGCCTCGCCGGTCTTCAAGATCAAGGTGGGCGAAGACAAGGCCGTGCTGGTCAAGGCGCGCCTGCGCTGGCGCTCCGGCATGATCTACGGCCTGGAGATTCTGTATGCCGGAAGTTTCTGGGGGCAGTTGCTCGACTACCTGGAGCAGCAATTTGCCTTGACGGTGGGACCGGGGTCCGAGCCGGCGGCCGCCGTGGGATGAATCAGTGTTAGCGCACCAAAAGAAGGGAGGAAAGGATGCCCGCTAAAGCGCAATTGATCCGCGATGTGAGACGCTTCGAATGGTACATCCGGCACGTGTGGCCCATCCACCGGCGCCTGGCGCGCAAGCATTTGACGCCCCGCTGCCGCCGCTGCATCCTACCGCAAAGCTACGCGCCCCTGGTCGATGGCCTGTGCCCCCACTGCCGCGCAAAGCAAAGCGCCGACGCGCCGCTCTCCCCGGCGCGCAAGCTGCGGATGTATGCCGATTTCGACCGCCGCCTGCGGGCCTTGCCGGCGGAGAAAACCCGGCTCTACCATGCCATGGTGCTGTTCAGCGGCGGCAAGGACAGCAGCTATATGCTGCACCGCCTGCTCCAGGAGTATCCCGAGCTGCGCCTGCTGGCCGTAACCGTGGACAACACCTTCATGAGCCCGGTGGCCATGGAGAACATCCAGGAGATCGTCCGGCGGCTGGGGGTCGATCACCTGACCTTGCGGCCCAAGGCCGCCACCATGGAGAAGATGTACCGCCACGCCTTCACACACCTCAACGCCAAAGGCTGCGCCGGCACCGTGGATCAATTCGACGGCGATTTCTTCTCCGACCTGGCCCGCAACCTGGCGGCCAAACTGGAGATCCCCTACATCGTGTGCGGCCTGTCGCCGGCCCAGGTGGAGAACATCCTGCACCTGCGCGACTACATTACTTCCGAACAAGACGAAGCCCTGGCCCGCGAGCAGGTGGCCGGCATCCGCCTGCGCGAACTCTTCGACGAACAGGAGATGAACTACTGGTGGAACGGACCGGCCTGGCCGGCCGAGCGCCGGCCGCGCATGTTGTTCCCCTTCTATTTCTGGGATCTGGACGAAGCCTTCATCAAGCGGGAGGTGTTGCGCCTGGGGCTGATGCCCCGGGGCGACGAAAGCCCGCTGATCACCAATCATCAATTGATTCCCCTCATGGGGATCGTCGATATGCTGACCTTGGGCTACTCCTCCTTCGAACCCGAATTTGCCGGCATGGTGCGCCAGGGCAAGGCGGACCGCCGGCACTGGCTCTACTCCTTCGAAACCCTGGAGTACGCGGCCAAAACCGGACATTTGCTGGGTACGGCGGTGGACGAGGCCCTGGCGCGCTTATCCCTGACGCGCGCGCAGGTCGGCATTGGAGGCACCGATGACACACTTGAGCGACTTTGCCACCCTGCCCGAGCTGTTGGCGCAGCGGGTACGGGAAACGCCCCGGGCCACGGCCTTCGTGGCGCGCAACCCGGCCGGGCGCTGGCGGAACACCACCTGGAAACAGTTTCATAAAAGCGTCGTTGCGCTGGCCGCCGGACTGTGGCGCGCCGGCCTGCGGCCAGGGGATTACGTGGCCGTGATGCTGCCCAACTCGCTGCGCTGGGAAGTGGCGCAGCATGCGGTTTACCGCATCGGCGGCGTCGTGGTGGGCCTGGACCGCAACGATCCGGCCGACCGGCTCGCCGATCTCTTCTCGCGCTTCAAAGCCAAGGCCCTGATCCTGGACGATCGCCAACGGCTCGACCGCATTCCGGCCGCCACCCTGGCATCGCTGCGCCTGGTGCTGACCGATACCGAGTCCATGCCGGCCCTGGAGGCCGGCACCGCCCGGTCCTTGCCCGATCTTGCGGCCGTCTCCCCCGAGCAACCGGCCACGCTCATTTTTACTTCCGGGACCACCGGCCGGCCCAAGGCCCTGGTATACTCCCATCGCCAACTGACCCTGGCCATTGCCAGCATCCTGCCGATCCTGGCCGTTGTGCCCGATCAGGCCCACACGGTGTGTTGGCTGCCGCTGGCCAACCCCTTCCAGCGCATGACCAACTGGTGTGCCATGGCCGCCAACTGGAAAAGCTTCATGGTGTCCGATCCGACGCGCATTCTCTCGGAGGTACGCACCATCCGACCCCACTTTCTGGTAGCCGTGCCGCGCTTCTATGAAAAGCTTCACGCGGAGATCCACCGGCGCCTTGCGCGCCTGCCCGGCCGACTCCAATCCACGACCCGCTGGGCCCAGCAGGTGGGCGGACGCTACTGGCGCGCGGCGCTGCTGGGCGATCGGGTCGCCTGGCCCCTGAAGTATGAATACCGTTTGGCCGACCGGCTCGTGCTGCGCCGGGTGCGCCGGGCCCTGGGCGGTCGGCTGCGTTTCTTCATCAGCGGATCGGCCCCCCTTTCCGAGCCCCTGCTCGAGGCTTTCGCGGCCCTGGGCTGGCCGATCCTGGAAGCCTACGGCGTCAGCGAAAACATTATCCCCATCGCCATGAACGCCCCCGACGCCTGCCGGCCGGGCAGCGTGGGCCGGCCACTTCGGCCCAATGCCGTGCGCATCGCCGAAGACGGCGAGATTCTGGTCAAAAGTCCCGGGGTGTCGTCGGTCGTGGCCGACGCCCAGGCCGATGGCTTCTGGCGGACCGGCGACCTGGGCCAATTGGACGCGGATGGCTTTTTGCGCATCACCGGCCGCAAAAGCGATGTCTTCAAACTCTCCACGGGCCGCAAAATCGTGCCGCGCATCCTGGAAGAGGCCCTGAGCCGCATCGAGGGGGTGGCCCACTGCGTGGCGGCCGGACACAACCGCAAGTGCGTGGTGGCCCTGCTCAACGTCCCCGAGGAGCAATGGCATCGCTTGCAGGCCCGGCACCAGGGGGCCGAAGGCGCCTATCGTTATCTGCGCGAGCAGGCCCGCAACGCCTGTGCCCATCTGCCCGACTACAGCCGGCCGGCGGCGGTGGCCGTGGTCCGCGATACGTTTTCGCCCCAAAACGGCGAACTGACCTCCAATCTGAAGCTGCGGCGCGATTTCGTGTTGAAAAAGCACGATCCCATACTCGCGGAGCTCTATCGTTGCATGGAAAAAGAAGATGAAAGCAGAACGTAAACCAGAAGGTGCCCAGGCGCGGCACTATTTTCTGACCGGCGGAACGGGCGTGGTCGGCAGCGCTTTTCTGCGCCGCATCGCCTCCCGGCAGGAACGCGCCACCTTGCTGATCCGAGCCGAAACCCAGGCCCAGGCCGATGAACGGTTGCAACGGCTGCTGCGCGCCTGCGCGGTGGCAAGCGCGGCGGCCCCGCCCATCGCCGCCTTGCCCGGCGATCTTTACCGTCCGAACCTGGGCCTTTCGCCGCAAGATTATGACCGGGTGGCCAACACCTGCACGCACCTGGTGCACTGCGCCGGCAACGTGCATATGAACCTGCCCCTGGCCGAGGCCCGGCGCCAGACCCTGGCCATGACCACCGGCATCTTACAACTGCTGGAAGATTCGCGCGTCGCGCGCAAGCTGGAATTCGTCAGTACCGTAGGCGTGGCCGGCCACACCGGCGGCGAGATTCCCGAACAGTGGCTGGATCACCCCCGGCGCTTCCACAACTCCTACGAAGCGGCCAAGGCCGAGGCCGAAACTTTGGTGCGGGCCAAGATCGCGGCCGGCCGGCCGATCACCGTACACCGACCCAGCATGGTGGTGGGCGATGCGCGCACGGGCCAGACCACTGCCTTCCAGGTTTTTTACTACCTGTGCGAGTTTTTCAGCGGCGGCCGCAGCCACGGCTTTCTGCCGGCCGTGGACGGCACGAGCCTGGATATCGTGCCGGCCGATTATGTGGCCCGCGTTCTGGAGTGGTCCAGCCGCAAGGAATCGCCCCCAGCGCCGATCCTGCACCTGTGCTCCGGCCCCCTGGGCGCCCTGCCCCTCAGCCGGATGACCGCCGAGGTGCGGCGCATCTTCACGGAACATGGACGACAGTTGCCGGCCGTCAAGGAGTTGCCCCTGCCGCTGTGCAAAATGGCCCTGCGCCTGATCCGTCCGCTGATCCCGCCCAAGGACCGCCGCGCCCTGGACGCCATGCCCTTCCTTTTCGCCTACCTCAAAGAGAGCCAGAGCTTCGGCAATCGGCACACGCGCGCCTTGCTGGAAGCCGACGGCATCGAACTGCCCAAGGCCGAGGAGTACTTCGAAACCGTGCTGGGGTATTATTTGAAGTGCGCAAAAAGAGGTAGGTCCCTGAATGCATGAAATAATTCCGCGCACCCCAGTCAATAAAAAGGGTGTCGCCACGATCCACGGGCGATGGGATGGCCCACAATTAGAATTTGACTTAACTCAATGACTTTCGACCCACCTTGCGATATCTTTGGTCTAAATCGACGGTATATCATCAAGGAGGGTACGCCATGGACAATCCCATTCCCGGCAACCTGCTGACCACCGCCATGGCGGTGATGCCCCACACCGACGTGGACCGGGCGTTGCAGATGGCGCTCTCCCTGGACGTGCCCTTCTGGCCGCAACTGCCCAACTACAGCTACTATGAAGACATGTATGTGCAGGCCGCCGAACATTTTCCGGGCATCGTGCTGGACCTTGCCAAGCGCACCCTGCGCTTTTCGGTGGACAAATTCGCCGAAGAGCTGGAAGCGGCCCTGCTGCGCTTCGACGATCCGACCTTCTTCGATGTCAGCGAGACCTATTCGGCGGTCTACCACCGCTTCCTGAAGAGCCCGGACCTGGCCGGCCGGCCCGCCATTCGGGGCCAGCTCGAAGGACCCATCAGCTTCGGCTTCAACATCCTGGATCAGGACGAGCGGCCCATTCTCTTCGATGACACCGTGCGGCCCTTCATGCTCGATTTCATGGCCAAGCGCCTGAATGCGCAACTGGCCCGGCTGAAGCAGTTGAACCCCAAGGCCTTCATGTTCGTGGACGAGCCGGGATTGCAGTTTCTCTTCTCGGCCATGGCCGGCTACGGCGATCTCAAGGCCAAGGGCGACCTGGACCAGTTCTTCGCCCAGGTGGACCGGCCCCGGGGCATTCACCTGTGCGGCAACCCGGATTGGGATTTCCTGCTCAACCTGGATCTGGAAGTGCTGTCGCTGGATGTTTACACCAATGCCGAGGTCTTCGCCTCCTACGCCAAATCCATCGCCCGGTTTCTCGACCGGGGCGGCGTGATCGTCTGGGGCATCGTGCCCACCGGCTTCGAGGCCTTTGCCCAGGAGGAGATCCCCGGCCTGCTCCAGCGCCTGGAAACCATCTGGAACACCCTTACGGCCAAGGGCATCGACCGGGAGCTGTTGATCTCCCGGGCCATGCTCTCGCCGGCCACCTGTTGCCTGGTCAATCCGGACAAGGAGCGCACCGTGGAGCGCGCCTTTGCCGCCGTCAATCGGATGGCCGCCGCCCTGCGGGAGAAATACCTGCGCTAAAGCGGCCCTTGCGCGAGGCTTGGACGGAATGCCTCTAACCGAAGAAAAGGAGGTACCTATGAATCTGACCACCAATTACATGGGCCTTACCCTGAAGAACCCCATCATCGCCGGCAGTTCGGGCATGACCGGCTCGGTGGAACAAGTCAAGTCTCTGGCGGCCAGCGGCGCCGGGGCCGTGGTCCTCAAGTCGATCTTCGAAGAGGAGGTGCTCAACGAATACGCCGATTTCATCAAAGAAGCCAAGGCGCAATTCGGCGAGCCCCAGTACTTCGATTACAACGGCCAGCGCAGTCCCATCGAATACTACGACTACGTCCTTCAAGAGCAGAATTTGAAAAAGTACATCGCCCTGCTGGAGGGCTGCAAGGCGGCCGTGGATATTCCGGTGATGGCCAGCATCAACTGCTTCTATTATTCGGTGCAGTGGCTCTCGTATGCCCAGAACCTGGAGCGGGCCGGGGCCGACGCCCTGGAGCTCAACATGTTCTTCCCACCCACCGATTTCAAGCACTCGCGGGAAGAGAAGGAAGCCCTCTATTTCAAGATCGCCGAGCAGGTGACCAAGGCCGTGAAGATCCCCGTGGCCCTGAAGATCAGCCCCTACTTCACCGACCTGGGTCCCATGATCCAGCGCCTGTCGGAAACCGGCATCAAGGCCCTGGTGCTGTTCAACCGCTTCTTCAGCCCCGATTTCGACATCGACAAGCTGGAAGTCAAACCCTCTTTCGTCTTCAGCACGCCTGCGGACCTGGCCCTGTCGCTGCGCTGGATCGCGGTGATGGCCAACAAGGTCGGCTGCGATCTGGCCGCTTCCACCGGCGTGCACGACGCCGCGGCGGTGGTTAAGCAGCTCCTGGCCGGGGCCAACGCCGTCCAGGTGGCGTCGTGTCTGTATAAAAACGGACCGAAGTATGTGAAGGAACTGCTGGCCGGCCTGGAAAGCTGGATGGCCGGAAAGAAGTATCGCGCGCTTTCGGACTTCAAAGGCAAGTTGAGCCAGGCGCGCAGCGCCGATCCGGCCGTGTACGAGCGGGCGCAGTTCATGCGCTACTTCGGGGGCAAGAAGAGTGTGACCCTTTAACCGCCAGAAAGAGAGCGTGACCCTTGAGTTCAGCCAACCTTCGAGAATGCGCCGCCGTCGACATCTCCGACCAGGATGTCGTGGCGGCCATGAAATCCATGCGGGGCTATATCGACATCACACCGGCCGATTTCCGGGAGGTCTACCGGGTGGCCTACGCCCTGGCCAAAGAGCGGATGATGAACGCCCTGAAGGCGGCCGACATCATGAGCCGCGCGGTGCACGCCATCAGGGCCGACGACGATTTGATCGCCGCCGCCACGCTGCTGGCCGAAAAAGGCATTTCGGGCGCGCCGGTGATCGCCGGCGACGGTCGCATCGTCGGCGTGATTTCCGAAAAGGATTTTCTGCGCAAAATGGGTGCCGAGAAGAGCGGTTCGTTCATGCAGGTCATCGCCCTGTGCCTGAAGAACAAGGGGTGCCTGGCCACGGCCATGACCAACCGCACGGCCGCCGATATCATGACCGCGCCCGCCATCACGGCCGGCAGCGGTATCTCCGTGGGCGCCATCGCGGCGCTGCTGATGGAGAAGAACATCAACCGCCTGCCCATCGTGGACGGCAACGGCAGGCCGGTCGGGATCGTGACGCGTACGGACCTGGTGAACTCTTACTGCCTGTTAGGGTAAACGCATGCGCTACTTTGAGAAGATGAAGGGGCATACCCAAAGCCCGCCGGGGGTCGGCGTCGCCGAAATTCTCTGGTCCTGGATCGGCGGCTTTGTGGGCATCGCCGCCGTGGGGTTGATCCACTTCAAGCTCCTGGATCAAACCGGCCTGATGCTGATCATCGGCTCGTTCGGCGCCTCGGCCGTGCTGGTGTACGGCGCCATCCGCAGCCCACTGGCCCAGCCGCGCAACCTGATCGGCGGCCACGTACTATCGGCCCTGATCGGCGTGGCGGCCCACCAATACCTGGGCAGCGTCCCGTGGCTGGCTTCGGCCGCGGCGGTGGCCACGGCCATCGCCCTCATGCACCTGACCAAAACCCTGCACCCGCCGGGCGGTGCCACGGCCCTCATCGCGGTCATCGGCGGCGATGCCGTGCACCGTTTGGGCTATCTCTATGTGCTCATGCCCGCCGGCCTGGGCGCCCTCGTCCTGCTGATCGTAGCCCTGCTGGTCAACAACCTTGCGCCCAACCGCCGCTATCCCGAGTTCTGGTGATGGGCGGGCCTCCTGCCCAGTGGTAGTAAATGCCCCCCAGCCTGCCCCCAACCCATGCCCGTTGCGCTCCGGGCGGCAGGCGTTACCTTCTTGTCAAATAAAACGAAGCCAATTCAATCGGAGGTGACCCATGAGCGACAATCGAATTCAAAACTACTTCGACAACGGCAACGAAGGACATATCGACACCCGCGAAGCCAACTTCGAGTGTGAATCGCCTGATCCTAGCCTGGGGTGCGACCTGGGCATCGATGTGCAGGGCTAAACCCAAAGGAGGTTCATCATGATCGGTTTGATGCTGACCTTGATTCTATTAGGATATTTCGTAAACAGCTGCGTGGCGCTGAGTGGCGCGGCAGCGAGGTGCAAGATTTAACGGATCGAAAGACAGAGTCTTGCGACAACGGACACCAAGGGTATGGACCTTAGATATAATCGAGAGCGGGGCCTGGCGAGGGCCCCGCTCTTTTATTATGATTTAATTTTAGCGAGCCCTGCTATTTTTGGGCCAACACCGGCGTGATATTGTCGGCGCCGCCCGCTTCCATGGCACTCTTCAGGGCGGCACAGGCCCGCTGCGGCTTGATGGGCTGGAAGATGGGTCAACCCCGAAAGGGTTTGCATGATCATCTCGGCGGCATGCCGGCCCGCGCCGCCGTTTCACAGGCCATCGGCCACTGCGATCAACACCGCGTGGTCCCGCAGCGCCTTTATGATAAAACGATCTTCGTTGGCGGAGCGCTGCAACCCTGCATCCGTGACGCCGAAAAAGGCTCCGGCCTCGGAAGCGTATTCAATAGACGGCCGTGCTGGATGATATAGGCCTTATCCTCGATGGCCCCCTGGACCACGAAACGTTCGCCCGCCTTGACCTTGCGGCAGGTCATCTTGTCGAAAAAGGGGCTGCGGTCCTCCTGGTTGATGAAGTGCAAAAATTTAGTTTTGCGCCCCGGCACCTTCTGCTGCTCCTGGACCATCTGGTAGAAGGCGCAGGTGAGACACGAGGGACGTTTTTCGGCAAAAGAGCCTTGCACCCAGCCGCCGCAATAGGTCCCTGCCACGGCCCATCTGTACCTATCTTACACACGTTCGGGTGCCTGCTACTGCATTATCAGGAGTCCCGCGCAAGTGTGTAAGTCACGACTGTTGCATTAAGCGGCTTTAAGTAGCTGGGTT